>CAZRSA010000159.1:4281-5873 GCA_964602525.1 uncultured Woeseiaceae bacterium | reverse complement strand
CCGGCCATCGATCATGCGGTGATCGCCTGGCAGATGCGCCGCCATCGGCGGAGGCTCGCGGCATGAGACGGGGCAGCGTGGTCCATACCCTGGTGTTCACCTTCTGCGTGGCCATGGGCTGCTCCGTGCTGGTTTCCGCCGCCGTCGGCTGGCTGCGGCCGGTGCAGGAACGCTACGCCTCCATCGACCGGGACCGGAGGGTGGTGGACGCCGCGGGCCTGAAGGCCGCGGACGAAGAGCTGTCCGACCGGGAGGTGGCGGAGCGCTTCGAGGAACTGGACGTGCGGCTCGTGGACCTGGATACCGGCGAGTTCGTCGCCGCCGAGGATCCCGGCGATTACGACTACCTCGCCGCGGCGGAATCGGACACGGACAGCGTGGCGATCCCCAAATCGGAGAACAAGGCGCGGATCGGGCGCCGGGCGCCCTACATGCCGGTCTACCTCTACCGGGCGGAGGGCGAGCTGCAGCGCATCGTGCTGCCGGTCTACGGCCGCGGCATGTGGTCCACGCTGAAGGGCTACCTCGCGCTGGAGGGAGACCTCGAGACCGTTGCCCGCCTCAGCTTCTACGAGCACGGCGAGACGCCGGGCATCGGAGATTTCGTCGAGCAGCCGGACTGGCAGGCACGCTGGGTGGGCAAGCAGGCCTTCGACGAGGCGGGCGAGCCGGCGCTGGGGGTGGCGCGGGAGGCGCTGGAGCCGGGCGACCCGGCGGCCCGCTACCGCATCGACGCCATGAGCGGCGCCACGAAGACGGCGCGCGGCGTCACCGGCCTGCTGCAGTACTGGCTGGGCGACCACGGCTACGGCCCGCTGCTCGAGCGCCTGCAGGAGGAGGAGAGTTCATGAGGTGCCTGCATGGATAAGGGCCGTACGCTGGTCGACCCCATCGTCGACAACAACCCCATCACCATGCAGATCCTCGGCATCTGCTCGGCGCTGGCCGTGACCCGCACGCTGCTGCCTGCGCTGATCATGAGCGCGGCGGTCATCTCGGTGCTGGCCTTCAGCAACGTCGCGGTGAGCCTGCTCCGGCGCCAGATGCCCCATGCCGTGCGCATCATCATCGAGGTCACCATCATCGCCTCGGGCGTGATCGTGGTGGACGAGTTTCTGCGCGCCTACCTCCCGGACGTCTCCCGGGTGCTGTCCGTGTTCGTCGGGCTGATCATCACCAACTGCATCATCCTCGGCCGCACCGAGACCTTCGCCATGGGGCACGGGCCCTGGCCGAGCCTGCTGGACGGCATCGGCAACGGCATCGGCTACAGTCTGGTGCTGGTGGCAGTGGCCACCGCCCGGGAGCTGCTCGGCGCCGGCACGCTGCTGGGCCGGCCGTTCCTGCCGGTGATGGAGGAGGGCGGCTGGTATCTGCCCAACGAGCTGATGCTGCTGCCGCCCAGCGCGTTCTTCCTGATCGCCGCCATCGTCTGGTGGTTCCGTACCGTGAAGCCGGCCCAGCGCGAGCACACCGTAATCTCGGCGGTGCCGGGCAGGTTCCAGGAGGGCGGCGATGGGTGAGCTCACCGGCATCTTCCTGAGCGCGGTCTTCGTCGACAACCTGGCGCTCGCCTTCCTGCTCGGCATGTG
>CAZRSA010000159.1:0-4181 GCA_964602525.1 uncultured Woeseiaceae bacterium | reverse complement strand
TCGGGCCTCGCCTTCTGATGGGCGGCATGGTCCTCAGCGTGGCCACCTTCACCGTGCTGGTGATGGTGCTCGCGGTCATCGTGCTGATCGCCAGGCGCTGGCTCTCGCCCGCCGGGACTGCGGAGATCGTCATCAACGAGCAGCGCTCCGTCGAGGTGCCGACCGGCAGCCGGCTGCTCACGGTGCTGGGAGACCACGGCCTTTACCTGCCCTCGGGCTGCGGCGGGCGGGGCACCTGCGGCCAGTGCCTGCTGCAGGTGACCAGCGGCGGCGGTGCGCTGCTGCCCACGGAGCAGAACCACATCGACCGGCACGAGGCCGCCGAGGGCTATCGGCTGGCCTGCCAGGTGACGGTGCGCGGCGACATGCACGTGCGCGTGCCGGAGCAGCTGTTCGGCGTGAAGCGCTGGACCAGCACCGTGCGCTCGGCGCGCCATGTTGGCACCTTCCTGAAGGAGATGCGGTTCGCCATGCCCGAGGGCGAGACCCTGGACTTCGAGGCGGGCGGCTACATCCAGATCGACGTGCCGCCCTACGACCTCGCTTTCTCCGACTTCGAGATTCCCGAGCAGTACCGCGCCGACTGGGAACGCTACGGCCTGCTGGAGCTGGAATCCCACAACGACGGCACGGTGACGCGGGCCTACTCGCTGGCCAACCATCCGGGCGAGAACGACATGGCCATGCTGGTGGTGCGCATCGCCGCGCCGCCGCCGGATGCGCCGGAGGGCACGCCGCCGGGCAAGGCGTCTTCCTGGATATTCAACCTGAAGGAGGGGGACGAGGTCACGTTGTCGGGTCCGTTCGGCGAGTTCCATGCCAGCGACACGGACCGGGAGATGGTGATGATCGGCGGCGGTGCCGGCATGGCGCCGATGCGCTCGATCATCTTCGACCAGCTGGTGAACCGGCAGAGCGGGCGGCGCATCCGCTTCTGGTACGGCGCCCGCAGCCTGCGCGAACTCTGCTACCGGGAAGACTTCGACGGCCTCGCCGCCGAGCACGACAACTTCGACTGGCAGGTGGCGCTCTCCGACCCGCTGCCCGAGGACGACTGGGACGGTCCCGTGGGCTTCGTGCACAAGGTCGCGTACGAGGAATACCTGAAGGACCACCCGGCTCCCGAGGAGCTGGAATACTATCTCTGCGGACCGCCGGTGATGACGGCCGCCGTCATCCAGATGCTCGACGAGCTGGGTGTCGACCGCGACAGCATCTTCCTGGACGACTTCGGCTCCGGCCGCTGAGGAGGGGGAATGCGATGGATACGATGAAGGTAAGGGACTACATGAGCCGGGACGTGCTCACGCTGCGCCCGGACATGGAAATACTCCGCGCGCTGGCCATCTTCGTGGACAACGACCTGGCCGGTGCGCCGGTCACCGACCGCAGCGGGCGCCTGGTGGGCATTCTCAGCGAGGGTGACTTCATGAAAGTGGCGCTGCACGGCGCCTACCATGGCGAACCGGCCGGCCGGGTCGACGAGTACATGCACAGGAACGTGGAGATCGCCCGCCCCGGCGACGGCATCATGACGCTGGCCGAGCGGTTCCTGGAGTCGCCCTACCGGCGCTACCCGGTGGTCGACCGCAGCGGGCGTCTCGTCGGCATCATCGCCTGGCGCGACGTCTTGAGGGCGCTCAAGAACCGCATGGGCCAGTACTGAGCGCCGGCCCGGCCCGCCTCAGCCCGCGGGTTCGGCCAGCGCCGAGCGCAGCGCGGCGACGACGCTCTCGTCGTCGGGCTTCGTGCGCGGGTTGAACTCGGTGATGAGTTTGCCGTCGCGCCCGATCAGGTACTTGTGGAAGTTCCACCGGGGATAGGTGCCCGCCTCCTGCGCCAGTGCCTGGTAGAAGGGGTGGGCGTTCTCCTCGCGCACGGTGATCTTCTCGAACATCGGGAACTTCACGCCGTAGGTGGAGCGGCAGAACTCCTGAATCTCCTCCTCGGTACCCGGCTCCTGCCCCATGAAGTCGTTGGACGGGAAACCGAGTACGACCAGGCCGTCCTCGCCGTATTCCTCGTACAGCCCCTCCAGACCCTCGTACTGGGGCGTGTTGCCGCACTTCGACGCCGTGTTCACCACCAGGACGACCTTGCCCTGGTAGGCCTCGCACAGGTTCACGGACTCGTCGGATGCCAGGCGGCGGAAGTCCTGGTTCAGCAGCGCGCCGTCGCAGGCCAGCGCCGGGCCGGCGACGGCCAGGAAAGCGGTGATCAGCAGTGTACGCATGGTCTCTCTCCGTCGGGTGGTTTCGGGTATTCGGGCCGCGGCCTCATACGGATGCCGGCAGCACCAGCAGGATGACGATGCCGAGCACCAGCACCACCAGCGTCAGCAAGACGCTCAGGCGATGCAGCTTCTCGAAGCGGGCATGCTGCGCCTCGCCGGCATCCCGGGCCGCGTTGATGACCGGTGTCAGGCGCAGCGAGGCCAGCTCCAGGAGGGTCATGACGATGGCGCCGGCCAGGCACGCGAGTATCGGGCCGGAGGCCGAGCCGAGGGCGGCAACGGCCAGGGCGACCGTCGCGATGATCCCGCAGTACAGTCCCAGCCAGTAGAAGCGGGGAAAGATGGTGCGCAGGAAGCGCCGCGCCGAGGCCTCGTCCAGCTGCCGGAACACCGTGGGCGCGACCACGGCCGAGTGGAAGACGATGGAGCCGACCTGGACGGCGACCGTGAGGTTGGCAATGGACAGGGCGAATCCCGTCATTGGCTATGTCTACATATCGTCGCGAACTCAATTACACATTATCTGTACACCCGGCAGCAAGTCCGGAAACCGGGCAATCATCGCCGGCCGGCATTGATATCCCGCATTGCGCCCGCTGTGGCGCGGTCTAGTTTAGTGACGACAGAAACGGACGCAGAGCAGGGAGACCGGGATGTTTGTGGAGAAAGTCAAAAGCGAAGGCCTGGCGCACCTCTCCTGGGTGCTCGGCAGCGACGGTGAGGCGGCGGTCATCGACCCGCGCCGTGATTGCGACGTGTACACGGACATCGCGGCGAACAACGGGTGCCGCGTCACCCGCATCTTCGAGACCCACCGCAACGAGGACCTGCTCTCGGGCGCGGCCGTGCTGGCCGAGCGCACCGGCGCCACGGTTTTCCACGGGCCGAATGCCGCCGGCGACGTGGTCTACGCGGAGACGGCGACCGACGGCGACGAGTTCCGCATCGGCAGCATCCTCGTCCGCGTCCTCGAGACCCCGGGCCACACCGACGACAGCCTGTCGTTCGCCTTCTGCGACCCGGCATTCGGCGACGAAGCCGTCGGTGTGTTCACCGGCGATGCGCTGTTCATCGGCGACGTGGGCCGCACCGACTTCTATCCGGACCGGGCGCGCGAGGTGGCGGGCCTGCTGTACGACAGCCTGCAGAAGCTCTGTGCACTGGGCGACCAGGCGGTGCTCTATCCCGCCCACGGCGCGGGCTCGGTCTGCGGCAACGCCATGGCCGACCGGGAGGTGTCCACCATCGGTTACGAGCGGCGCAACAACCCGCGCCTGCAGATCACCGACCGGGACGAATTCATCGAGGCCAAGGTCGCGGAGCACCACCGCCAGCCGCCCTACTTCCGCACCATGGAGGCGTACAACCTGGAGGGCGCATCGGCCGTACCGGAGCCGCTGCCGCCGCAGGCGCTGGCCACCGACGAATTCCTCGCCGCAGCCGGCCGGGCCACGGTGCTGGACGTGCGCAGCGCATCCGCCTATCTCGGTGCGCACCTGCCGGGGAGCATTGCGATCCCTGAGCACATGATCGCGAGTTTCGCCGGCTGGTTGTTCGCCCCGGACGACGAGCTTGCGCTGGTGGCCGAGGGCGCGGACCAGGCCGGGCGCGCGGCCATCGCGCTCGCCCGCATCGGCTACGACCGCATCGCCGGTTTCCTTGCCCCCTCGCTGGCCGGCTGGGCCGCCGCCGGGCAGGCCTTCGGCAGCCTGAACGTGGTCGACACCGACGCCGTGAAGGGCCGCGTCGAGTCCGCCCCCGACGACTGGCAGCTGCTGGACGTCCGCGACGACGACGAGGTGGAAGAAGGCCGCGTGCCCGGCGCCCGGCATGCCTACGTGGGCGAGCTGCCGCAGGCGCTGAAGGAGTTCGACCGGGGCCTGCGTTACACGGTGATGTGCGGCAGCGGCAGCCGCGCCACCGTGGCGGCCAGCGTGATGCGCCGCGA
>CAZRSA010000158.1:0-5957 GCA_964602525.1 uncultured Woeseiaceae bacterium | reverse complement strand
TGCGCTGGGTCAGCAGGTCGGCCGTCGGCTCGTCGTTGGCCTTTTCCACTACGGGAAAGATCTGACGGGCGGTGCGTACCACGGCCTCCTGGCCGAGCACGAGCTGCTCGATCATCTCCTCGGCGCCCGGGTTACCGGTCTCTTCGTCGATTTCCGTCAGCTTCGCGAATGCGCTGTAGGAGCCCGGCGCCTTGAAGCCCAGCGCGCGGATGCGCTCGGCAATCTCGTCGACGGCCTGGGCGAGTTCGGTGTAGTGCTCCTCGAACATCGTGTGGAGCGTGGCGAACATCGGCCCGGTCACGTTCCAGTGATAGTTGTGCGTCTTCAGATACAGCGTGTAGCTGTCGGCGAGCAGCCGCGACAGCCCGTCTGCTATCTCCCGACGGTCTTTTTCTTCGATTCCGATATTGATGGTCATACTCGTTCCTCCTTTGACGTTCCCTATCATACGGGCCGGTATTGATAATTAAAATGGAATATTTTTATAATAGCGATCGATTTGTTAAATATTACCAACCGCTGATGATTCATGGCCACTAATCTCCCGAGCGTCAAGCAGTTACGCTATTTCGTGGCACTCGCCGAGCACGGCCACTTCGGTCGTGCCGCGGACGCCTGCTTCGTCTCCCAGTCGGCGTTCAGCGTCGGCATCCAGGAACTGGAGGCCGCGCTGGACGTCCAGCTGGTCGACCGCACCAACCGGCAGGTGACCATCACCGCCATCGGGCGGGAGGTGGCCGAGCAGGCACGGCTCTGCCTCAGAGATCTGGAGTCGCTGGTGCAAATGGCAAGGGTGGGCCAGAAGCCGCTGTCCGGCCCGCTGCGCCTGGGCGTGATACCCACTATCTCGCCGTTCCTCCTGCCGCGGGTGCTCCCCCTGGTCCGCCGCAGTTTCCCGGAGCTGAAGCTGTTCCTGGTGGAGGACCTCACCGAGCGGCTGCACCAGAAGCTGCTGGCGGGCGACATCGACCTGATGCTGTTCGCGGTGCCCTACGAGCTGCGCAATGTGGAGACGGAGGCCCTGTTCCGGGACCGCTTCCTGCTGGCGGCGCACCGGCGCACGAGCCTCGTGGATCCGGAGAACTACCGCTACAACCGCCTGCACGCCGACAGCGTGCTGTTGCTCGAAGAGGGCCACTGCCTGCGCGAGCACGCCATCGACGCCTGCCGCATCCGCAGTTCCGAGAAGGTCAGCCGCTTCGCGGCCACCAGCCTGCTGACGCTGATCGAGATGGTGGACGCCGACCTCGGCATCACCTTCCTGCCCGAGATGGCCCGGGACTCCGCGCTGCTGAATGCCACGGACGTCGGTCTGTGGCCGATGGGCGAGCGCTCCTACCGGGAGATCGCCCTCGGCTGGCGCCGCGGCAGCGCCCGGGCGGACGAATTCCGTGAGCTGGGCGCCTTCATCACCGACAACCGACAGACCTGACGCAGCCCGCCGGCCACCGCACAGGCGGGGATAATGCGCGCTTATGTCCAGTCGGGCCTTGCGGGCGGGCGCGGGTCATTAGAATCCGGGCGATAACAAGAGGGAGCGAGGCGCCGGCATGAAGCCCGAGGCTCACGACGACCGCGACTACTACCGCATCCTCCACGTGCAGCCCGATGCGCCGGTGGAGGTCATCCGATCGAGCTATCGCACGCTGATGCAGCGGATGCGCGCACACCCCGACCTGGGCGGCGACAACCGGCGGGCCGCGCTCCTGAACGAGGCCTGGTCGGTGCTGCGGCATCCGGCCAGGCGGGCATCCTACGACGCGGCCCGGGCCGCCGGTCCCGCCCGCGGGCGGCCGCGGCGGCAGTCGGAGGCGCGGGCGGCGGGGGCGTGTCTGTTCTGCGGCACGGAGCACAGTCGACCGTACGGCCCGGAGGTTGGCGAGCGCTGCGGCGAGTGCGCGAGTCCGCTCGCGCCGGCCGACCGCAGCCGTCTCGAAACCCGCGGCCAGCGCGCCATCGCCCGCATCCGGCGTTCCCATGCGGTGAGCTTCCTCACGACCTGGCCCCAGCGCTTTCCGGTCACGGGACGCATGCAGGACGTCTCGCTGCACGGCCTGAGATTCGTTACCTGGAAGGCACTGGCCGCGGGTCAGATCATTCGTCTCGACAGTGACATCTGCCGGGCGGTGGCTCGGGTGGTGGCCGCGCAGCCGTCCGCGGACGCGAACGGCGGGAGATGGCTGGTGCGCGCGGAGTTCCTCACGCTCGACTTCGAGCGCACCGTAGGCACCTTCGTCTCGGAGACCGCCTGAGTCCCGGTCTCAGACCGTCACGAAGCCGAGCGCGAACCAGAGCACGGCGGCCCGGCGCAGGAGCACGAGCAGATTGTCGCCGAGCCGGCGGGTGAGCCCGCCGATGGCGAGGTCGTGCACCCGGGGGTCGATCCGCTCGCGGTACAGCTCGTAGGCCGCGTCCGAGGAATCCAGGTAGCCCTCGGGCAGCAGCACGAGGCCGTCGCCGGTGAATTCCCCCTCCTCGACGGAAGGCGTTGTGACCTTGTCCCGCATTGACAAAATGCTAGCCAAGGCAGCCGTTTAGCGCCGTGAGCCGCATCACAGAAGACCTCCTTCGAACGAACCGGCCGCTGGACACGAACAGCGCTACGCGCCACAGTCGAACCATGCAGAACAACGATCTGCGCTGCTGGCGCTGCGGCGCCCCGCTCGCGAAGCTGACCCTGCCGCTGTCCCGGCTGGACGAATGCCCGGAGTGCAGCATCCCGCTGCACGTCTGCCGCATGTGTGCGCACTACGACCCCACCGTACCCCGCCAGTGCCGGGAGGACGACGCAGACGAAGTGAAGGAGAAGGAGCGGCCGAACTTCTGCGACTACTTCCGGCCCTCGGTCAGCGCGTTCGAATCGAGCGCGATCGACGCGGAACGGCAGGCCCGGCAGGAACTGGACAGCCTGTTCGGCACCGGCGAAAGCGGGAACGGGCACGACGACGCCCGGGCCGCGGCGGAAGATCTGTTCCGCAAGGAGTGACCCTCGGGGCGAAGGCGCGCCGGCGGCGGCTCAGCGGCGCTTGCGCCCCTTCTTCCTCCCTCTGCGGCGTGCGCTGCGCCCCGGCTCGTCGGTGCCGCCCCACTTCTCGCGGTGTGCGGCCTCGGCCTGGGACTGGACGGAGGCGTGGCGGTTGGACAGCAGCAGCGAGTCCGGCGAACAGACCCGCGCCTTGATCAGGCCGAGGTCCGCGGCGGCATCGAACAAACTCGGGTACCACCGTTCCCACTTCGGCAGCACCGCTTCCACCTGTTCCCTGAGGCTCGCACTCATCGCATCCGCTCTCCGGATCACCGCTCCGTCAACTTTCCCCGGAATCTATCCCAACGTCGACGCCAGCGGAAGGGCGGGCGTCGCCCCACCGCAGCCCATTGACCTGCCCAATTAACTTGGCCCATAAAAAAGGGCCGCATCGCTGCGGCCCTCCGTGAGTGGGGTGTCGTCAACCCCCGGGCATCTTCCGTACCCTGGGCCTCACTGCAACAGCGAAGGCTGCTCCGCTGTCACCGCGAAAACCCGGGGCTGGATCGACACTCCCAATTTCTCACTAGACATTGGATCACCTCCTTTCAGTTATGGGCCGAGCCGACAGCATCCGATAAATGCCGGCGGATTCCAAGCGCCGGGGCCGAAAATCTGCATCCGGCACGGCGAAGGGGTTGGACAGAGCCTAGTCCTCGCTCACGTCCAGCTTCGTGAACTTGCTGCCCTCGAGCGTCAGGTTGTACATCAGCCCCCTGCTGCCGAAGACGAAGCCCACCACCGGGTCCTTGATATTCGCGGTATCGATGCTCTTGCCGGCACCGAGGTCGATGAGCGCCACCGAGCCGTCCACGCCCACCTTGAAGCCGGCGCTGCCGCGGAACTTTGCCAGCGCCTTCTCGGTCATGAAGGCGATCACGATGCTCTTGGCCTGGGCACCGAGCTGGAAACCGATGGAGCCGGCGGCGGTGGAGTAGTAATCCACCGTCTCGCCGCCCACCCGCAGCGCGCCCTTGCCGTACTCCCCGCCGATGCCGATGCCCGCCTTCACCACCCGCGGGAACACCAGCACCCCGGCGGCATTCCTGAGAAACACATCGGCGCCGTTCACCTCGGCCTTGAATTGTGCCAGGGCCTCGTCCACGGCGGCGTCGATCTCGGCGGCGCTGTCGGCCCGCGCAGGCTGCGCCAGGCACAGTGTCGTCAGCAGGACGACGGGAAGCAGTCTCGGGATTCTCATCGGGTGCCACTCCGGAACGGGAAACGCGCGGATTCTACCAGCAGCGCGTGTATCGGGGATTAACGGTGGCGCGCGGCGCCTTCCCGTGCTGTGAAACGATTCTCAGATTCGGCGGCCGCCGGTGAGGCATACTCTGGGCAGTATGCGCGGAATCGGCGCGGAGTACGTCATGGCACACGGATCGGACAAGCCCGGCAAAGGGGACACCGTCAGACTGCTGAAGCCCGGGGGCAAGGTGGCGCTGGACGAGCGCGGCCACTCGGTCTGGGTCGGCGATGTCGGAACCGGACATTTCGAACTCATGAACACCCGGACGGTGGAAGCGCTGATCCAGGGTGGCGACCCGAACCTGCGCGAGGAGATGGACCGCCTTGCGGGCGACGGCGCCGACGGCGTGGTGGCGAGGGACAGGGACACGGGCCACTTCCGCATCCTGGAGACGGAGAGCCTGGATACGCTGATGAACCGCCCGGTCGAGGGCCGCGAGTCCGTGGCCGTCGGCGGCCGCAATATCGACGAGCTCGAGCCCGAGGCGGACGAATCCGGCGAGGACGAACTGCAGCTGGTGAGCACCCAGATGCTGCGCCAGATACTCGGCAAGGACGTGACCTCGGCCGACCACGACGGCGGCGCGGCCGGCGAGGAAGAGGCGCCCTACTTCAATCCCTACGACAGCACGCCCGCGAAAAAAGGGAAGTAGCCCGCGCCCGCCTCCCGGGCGGCCGCGGCGCGCGGCGTTTCATCGGCCTGTAACGAGCCTTCGCTAGTATCACGCTCGGATCGGGAACTCACCCAGACCCGCTCCAGGCTGCGGGACCCCCCACCCGACGCCCGCAGCCGCCCGTCCGGCACGCGACAGGATGCCGCATCGGATGCCATGGAGGCACCCGGCCGGACGACTCCCCCGCGCCGGTGCGCCGGCGGCCGCAACGGCCGCCGGTTCCACCGGCACTTTCAGTCGGTGAGATCCTCGTCCGTCAGCCGGTGGCCCCAGTCCCGCTTGGCGGCCAGATAGCGGCGGTTCCAGTCGCCCACGCCCGTGACGTGCTTCACCGCCTCGATATCCCTCAGACCATGCTCGGCCAGGTCGGTCACCTTCTTGGGGTTGTTCGTCAGCAGCCGGAACGGGCGGGTGCCCAGGAAGTGGTGCAGCAGGGCCGCCGCGTCGCTGAAATCCCTGGAGTCGTCGGGCAGCCCGAGGGAACGGTTCGCCTGGTAGGTGTCCTCGCCGGCATCCTGCAGGATGTAGGTGACGGCCTTGGCCCAGAGCCCGATGCCGCGCCCCTCGTGGCCGGCCATGTAGATCAGGATGCCGCCGGCGGGGTCGGCGTTGATGCGATGCATGGCAGAGACGAACTGGGGCCCGCACTCACAGCGCTGGGAGCCGAAGACGTCGCCCGTGAGGCAGCTTGAATGCACACGGACCAGCGGGCGGTCGCCGGATTCGGGCTCGCCGATCAGCAACACGCTGTTGACCGCCATCGAGGAGGCCAGCGTGGCGAACAGGCGCTGGCCGCCCTGTTCGCGCAACTCCCGCGCCAGGTCCTCCACCTTGGACAACTCGGTGTGGCGCACCGCCGCGTACCAGCGCACGTCCATCCGCAGGCCGGCCACGTCCAGGGGCAGCGGTATGGGTCCCAGCAGGTTGATGGCCGGCTCGCCCGGCGGGGGCGGATTGGCCGCGTCGATGACCTGTCCGTAGCGGTCGATGCGGATGAGCCGGCCCTGTTC
>CAZRSA010000157.1:0-6070 GCA_964602525.1 uncultured Woeseiaceae bacterium | reverse complement strand
ACGGCACCGGCGTCATGGCCGTGTTCCGTACCGGCGCACCGGTCGAACTCGAGGCAGCCGCCCCTGCCCGGCTGATGCTGATCGGCGGCGAGCCGGTGGGCGAGCGCACCATCTGGTGGAACTTCGTCTCGAGTTCGGAGGCACGCATCGAGCAGGCGAAGGCAGACTGGCGCGAAGGCCGCTTCGACCGCGTCGAGGGCGACGACGGGTTTATCCCGCTGCCGGACCAGCCGTGAGGCACCCGCCACCCTCGGGCGGACCGTCTGGCCTTGCATGCTCTTCCCGGAGTAGCATGCGGCCATGGTGATGCTCAGGACTGCCGCCATACTCGCCCCGGCAATACTCGGTATTGCCATGCTCGGGACTGCTATGCCCGTCCATGCCCAGGACGCAGACACGGCGGCCGAGCGCGCCCGCCTTGCCAACGAGCGCATCCGCCTGGAGGCTCAGCGCCGGGCGGAGGAAGAGAAACGCAGGCGCGAGGAGGCCGAAGCGGCCGCTTCCGGAGACGCAGCGCCTGCAACCGGCGCTGCGCCGAGCGAGCCGGCCGCCCCGGCGCAGCCCGACACGGCTCCTGCCGCCGCCCGGGAGGCGGCCCCTCCGCTCGCCCGTCCGACCGGACCTCGAGCCGCTGCCGGCGACGACCGGATCTCGCGCACACTCGAACAGCTGAGAGAACTCGGCGAACTCCGTGATGCCGGTTATGTCACCGCAGAGGAGTTCGAGCGGATCAAGTCCAGGATACTCGAGCGCGGGTTCTAGCCCGCCTCCCCCCTGCCGCCCCGTCCGGCCCCGCCGGTGTGCGCCGCCCGACCTGCGGAGGCCGCCGGTACTGACAGCGCTGTCAGTATTGGCTATACTCGGCCCCAGCAGGATGGCCCCGGCCGCGGGGCAACCGGGGGGTGCCTGTCCCCAGTGGCAGCGCAAATGGCAGGGCACCGGCAAGAACGACACAGAAAGGTGCCGGCGTCCGACCGCTCTCAAGCGCGCGGAGATCGACATGATCAAAACGCATAACCTGCGGCGTCTTACGGCTGCCGTAGCGCTCGTCGCCTCAGCGACGGCGTTTGCGGATGCGACGCACTACGTTGGCAGGACGCAATACCAGGCGCCCCGGGCGGCGGTGGCGCCCACCGTCGACGGCGTCGCGGACGAGGCGATCTGGCGCCAGGCGCGCTGGCAGGAGCTGAACCAGCGCTGGCTCGGCGACGAATACACTGCCGAGGATTTCCGCGGACGCTACAAGGTGGTCTGGACGGCAGAGCGCCTGTACATCCTGGCCGAGATCGTCGACGACGTGCTGTTCGACGCGCACCGGGATCCGCTCGAGCAGTACTGGGATGACGACTGCCTGGAGATCTTCATCGACGAGGACCACTCCGGCGGCGAGCATCAGTACAACCACAACGCCTTCGCCTACCACCTCTCGCTGGATAACCGGGCCATCGACATCGGCACCGATCGCAAGCCGCGGGACTACTCCCACCATGTCGAGAGCCGCTGGCGCCAGACGTCGGAGGGCATCGTCTGGGAGGTTTCGATCCGCATCTACGGCGACGATTACGTGGATGGCGCAGATGACAACAGCCCCGTGGAACTCGACCCGGGCAAGCAGATGGGCCTGATGCTGGCTTACTGCGACAACGACGGCAGCGAACTGCGCGAGAACTTCATCGGTTCGGAGTCCGTACCGAGCGGGCCGAAGGACCGCGGCTGGATCGACGCGAGCCTGTTCGGCTCGCTGCTGCTGGTGGAATGACGGGAGAGAGACCCTTGAGCACTGCCTGGCACCTGGAAACGGTGGAGCCGCTGGAAGCCGAAGGAGAGTTCGTCGACTTCGACGGCGAGCGCCATTACGTCATCCGCAACGTCGACCGGATGCCGCCGTTCTTCATCACGGTGGTCTCCGCCTTCGACCACTGGCTGTTCGCCTCCTCCGCGGGCGGCGTCACCGCCGGCCGGGTCTCGCCGGACACCGCCCTGTTCCCCTACGTCACCGTGGACAAGATCCACGAGAGCAACCTGCACACGGGACCCAGGACGATCCTGCGGCTGGAGACCGACGGACGCCTGTGCCACTGGGAACCGTTCAACCGGGAGCACGACGAGAGGTTCGTCGTCACCCGCAACCTCTACAAGAACGTGCTCGGCAACCGGCTCTGCTTCGAGGAGATCAACCACGATCTCGATCTCGCCTTCCGCTACACGTGGGAGACCAGCGATACCCACGGCTTCTTGCGCCGCTGTGAACTGGCGAACCGGGCACGGCAGCCGCAGTCCGTCGAGCTGCTGGACGGCCTGCAGAACATACTCCCGGCGAACACCCCCCGCTTCGCGCAGACGAACTCGAGCAACCTGGTCGATGCCTACAAGTGGACGGAACTCGACCCGCGGACCGGCCTCGGGCTGTTCACCCTCTACTCCGGCATCACCGACCGCGCAGAACCCTCGGAGTCGCTGAAGGCCAACGTGGCCTACTGCCTCGGTCTCGAGAATCCCGCCATCCTCGTATCCTCCGAACAGGTCGAGGCGTTCCGTCACGGCGGCGCAGTGCGGCCGGAAACCCATACCCGCGGCATCCGCGGCGCCTTCCTCGTGAATCAGCAGCTGGAACTCCCGCCCGGCGCGGCCCGGTCGTGGACGATCGTCGCCGATGTCGAACAGAGTCAGGCGGACGTGGTGACGCTCTCGCAGCAGCTGGCTGACCGGCGGAAACTCGCCGCCGACATCGACGCCTCGGTGCGCCGGGGCTCGGAAGAACTCGCGGGCATCATGTGCCGCTGCGACGGCTTCCAGACCACCGCCGAGGAGACCGTTACCGAGTATCACTACGCGAACGTACTGTTCAACGTACTGCGGGGCGGCTATTTCCCCCACCAGTACAACGTGGTCGGCCGGGACTTCCGCGAGACCGTGCGCAGCTTCAACGCCCGCGTGTACGAGCGCAACCGGCCGCTGCTGGAGGAACTCCCCGAGAAGCTGCCGTTCGGGGAACTGCTGGAGGCCGTGCGGAACCAGGGCGACCGCCAGCTCGAGCGGCTGTGCCACGAGTATCTGCCGATCACCTTCGGCCGGCGCCATGGCGACCCGAGCCGGCCCTGGAATCACTTCTCCATCCGTCTCAGGGATCGGCACGGCTACCCGGTGCTCTGGTACGAGGGCAACTGGCGGGACATCTTCCAGAACTGGGAGGCACTGGCGTTCAGTTATCCGGAGTTCGTGGAGAACATGATCGCCAAGTTCGTGAACGCCTCCACCATGGACGGCTACAACCCCTATCGCATCACGAAAGGCGGCATCGACTGGGAGGTGGAAGACCCGGACGATCCCTGGAGCTACATCGGCTACTGGGGCGACCACCAGATCATCTACCTGCTGAAGCTGCTGGAACTCTCCGGCCGCTTCCATCCGGCCCGGCTGGCGCGGCTGCTGCACGAGCCGGTCTTCGCCTATGCCAACGTGCCCTACCGCATCCGGCCATTCGCAGCGCTGCTCGAGGACCCGAAGAATACGATCGACTACGACGAGGCACTCGCCGCACAGATCGAGCGGCTGGAGGCGGAAATCGGCGCCGACGCGCGACTCGTGCTCGACGCTGACGGCGAGGTCCGGCTGGTCACGCTGCTGGAGAAGCTGCTGGTGCCACTGCTGGCGAAGCTCGGCAATCTGGTCGTCGACGGCGGCATCTGGATGAACACCCAGCGGCCGGAGTGGAACGACGCCAACAACGCCCTGGTCGGCCAGGGCCTGTCGATGGTCACGTTGTATTACCTCCGCCGCTACGTGAGTTTCCTGCAGGACTTCCTCGGCAATGAAGACGGCAGCTGCGAGCTCTCGGGCGACGTCTGCCTGTGGCTGGACGAGACGGAAGCCGCCCTGCGCAAGTTGCGCGGTGCCTTGTCCGACGACGGTATGGACGCCGGCGCACGGCTGGAGGCCCTCACCCGACTCGGGCAGGCGGCGAGCCGTTACCGGGCCGCGGTCTACGAGCAGGGCTGCCCGTTCGGCACGGAGACCCGGCCGCTCGGCAACGTGAAGACACTCCTCGCCGACGTGCTGGCGGTGGCGGACCGCAGCATCCGTGCCAACCGCCGGGACGACGGCCTCTACCACGCCTACAACCTGCTCGAGCTGACCGATGACGGTATCGGCACGGACACGCTCTACCCCATGCTCGAGGGTCAGGTGGCAGCGCTCAGCTCCGGGGCGATCGGTCCCGGCGAGGCCTGCGAAATCGTGGAGGCGCTCTTCGCGAGCGAGATCTACCGCCCCGACCAGGACAGCTTCATGCTGTATCCGGACCGCCCGCTGCCGGGCTTTCTCGAGAAGAACCGCATCGCCGGCGAGGCGGTGGAGCGCATCGCCCTCGTGCCCCGGCTGCTCGCCGCCGGCGACGAGCGCATCGTGCTGCGGGACGCCGAGGGCCGCTACCGCTTCAGTGCCGAGTTCGCCAACGTCGGCGATCTGCTGGCCGAGCTGGACGCCCTGACCGACGAGTACGGCGCCGATGCGGCGGCCGCACGCGAGCCGCTTGCGGCGCTGTTCGAACAGACCTTCGGCCACCAGTACTTCACCGGGCGCTCCGGCACCATGTTCGGTTTCGAAGGCCTGGGCTGCATCTACTGGCACATGGTCTCGAAGCTGCTCCTGGCGGTGCAGGAGAACTTCTACGCGGCGCTGGACGCCGGGGCCGACGAGGCGGTGATGGGGCGGCTCGGCCGCCTGTACTACCGGGTGCGCGAGGGCCTCGGATTCAACAAGAGTCCGGCGGCATACGGGGCGTTCCCGACCGACCCCTACTCCCACACCCCGGGCCATGGCGGCGCGCGGCAGCCCGGCATGACCGGCCAGGTGAAGGAGGGCATCCTGGCCCGCTTCGGCGAGCTGGGAGCGCGGGTGGCCGGCGGCACGGCACGCTTCGAGCCGCGGCTGCTGCGCCGGCGGGAGTTCCTGGACTCGTCCGCCACGCTGCGCTACCTGGACGTGAACGGCAACAGGGAGAGCGTCCGGGTCCCGGAGTCGGCACTCGCCTTCACCTGGTGCCAGGTGCCGGTGGTCTACCGCCTGGCGGAAGCACCGCGCTCGTCCCTGACCGTCGCGTATTGCGACGGCGGCGAGACGTCGCTGGACTCCGTCGAACTCCCGGCGGCGGACAGCGCGTCGCTGTTCCGCCGCGACGGCCGCCTCCGGCAGCTGACGGTGACCGTCGGGCCGGACACCCTGTTCGCTCTGTAACGCTACGAGGGGCACGCAATGTCGAACCTGTATCAGAGGAGACTGTCTCTGGCCGGCCTCGATGTGGCCGACTGGCCGGAGGGCGAACTGCGCAGGCTCGTGCGGGGAATACTCGAGCAGAAGATCCACGGCCTGTCCTTCGGCCCCTACGTCGAGGGCCAGGGACCGGGCACGCAGGTGGGTGAGGACCAGATCCGGGAGCGGCTGGCGATCGTCGCGCCCTTCGTCAGATGGATCCGTACCTTCTCCTGCAGTGACGGCAATGAGCGCATTCCGGCCGTCGCCCGGGAGTTCGGGCTGCGCACGATGGTGGGCGTATGGCTCGACGCCGACCGGGAGAAGAACGAAGTGGAGATCGCCAACGCCATCGAGGTCGCGCGGTCCGGCCACGCGGACATCCTCGGGGTGGGCAACGAGGTCCTGCTGCGCGGCGAACTGACGGAGCCCGAGCTCGTCGAGTATGTCGAGCAGGTGAAGGCGGCGGTCCCCGACGTCGACGCGGGCTACGTCGACGCGTATTTCGAGTTCGAGGACCATCCCCGCCTCGCCGCCGCCTGCGACGTGATACTGGCGAACTGCTATCCGTTCTGGGAGGGCTGCCCGGCCGAGTACGCGCTGCTCTACATGAAGGAGATGTACCGCCGCGCGCTACGCGCCGGGGGCGGCAAGCGGGTGATCGTCAGCGAGACCGGCTGGCCGAACATCGGCACCGCCACCGGCGGCGCGGTGCCGAGCTGGCGAAACGCGGTCAAGTATTTCATCGACACCTGCCGCTGGTCGGAGGAGGAGGGCGTCGAGGTCTTCTGGTTCGCGAGCTTCGACGAGGCCTGGAAGA
>CAZRSA010000156.1:0-6094 GCA_964602525.1 uncultured Woeseiaceae bacterium | reverse complement strand
GAGCCCGGACTACACCATGGAGCGATTGATCGAGGTGGCCCGCCGCCTGCGCGAGGACCATCTCTTCCGCGGCTACATCCACCTGAAGACCATCCCGGACGCCGACCCCGCACTGATCGAGGAAGCCGGCCGCTACGCCGACCGGCTGTCCATCAACATCGAGCTGCCCACGAGCGGCGGTCTCGCCCGCCTGGCGCCGGAGAAGAACGCCGGGCGCATCCGCACGGCCATGGCACGGCTGCGGCTCAGACTGGAGGAGAGCGGCGCCGAGCGGCGCAGCCGCCGCGGCCGGGGCAACCCGGAGGCGCTCACCGCCACCGGCCAGAGCACCCAGATGATCGTCGGCGCCGACGACGCGGACGACCGCGCCATCCTGACCACCAGCGCGTCACTCTACGCCGGCTACCGGCTGAAGCGGGTGTACTACTCGGCCTTCAGCCCCACCCCCTACCCGAGCGAGTCGCTGCCGGCCGCGCCCGCGCCCCTGCTGCGCGAACACCGTCTCTACCAGGCGGACTGGCTGTACCGGTTCTACGGCTTCGGCGTCGAGGAGATCCTCGCCGGCGGCGACGGGGGCATGCTGCAGACCGGCATGGACCCGAAGCTGGCCTGGGCCGTGCGCCACCGGGAGCACTTCCCGGTGGACGTGAACCGGGCCGAACGCGAGACCCTGCTGCGGGTGCCGGGGTTAGGCACCCGGGCCGTCGCGCGCATACTGAAGGCGCGCCGCCACCGCCGGCTCGGCCTCGAGGACCTGCAGCGCATGACCGTGTCGCTGGCGAAGGTGCGGCCGTTCGTCATCGCCCGGGGCTGGCAGCCCGGCCGCCTGCTCGACAATCCGGCGCTGCCGGGCCTGCTGGCGCCGGCGCCCCGGCAGCACCGTCTGCCGCTGTGAGCCGGGCCGCGTCTCATGGCAGCGTCGAGATCGTGCTCGATGCCGCCGACGATTACGCGGCCTGGCGGGATCATGCGCGGCGGCTGATCGCCGCCTCGGTGCCGCCGGAGAACACCACCTGGCGCGAACGTCGCAGCACACCCGATCTGTTCGCCGGTGAGTCGGCCGGACTGCCCCGCACCCGACGCGCCATCCTGGTGCCGAGAGGCTTCCCGCCCCTCGCCGAGCGGGTGGCCTGCCACCGCGACCCGGGCCGTTTCCAGCTGCTCTATCGCCTGCTGTGGCGGCTGCAGACCGAGCGCTCCCTGCTGGAGGTGAGTTCCGACGCCGACGTCGCGTTGGCGGCCGACATGGCCCGCGCGGTACGCCGGGACGTCCACAAAATGAAGGCGTTCGTGCGCTTCCGCCGGGTCCGGCACGCGGCCGTGGAGGCCTACGTCGCCTGGTTCGAGCCGGAACACCACATCCTGCGGGCCGTCGCGCCGTTCTTCATGCGGCGCTACACCGGCATGCGCTGGTCCATCCTCACGCCCTCTGCGAGCGCACACTGGAACGGCCACGAACTCTCCTACGGAGCCGGAGCCCGCCGCGGCGACTGCCCCGACGGCGACGCGCTGGAGTCATACTGGTGCACGTATTACGCGAGTATCTTCAATCCGGCGCGGCTGAAGGTGGACGCGATGCGGGCGGAGATGCCGCGCAGGTACTGGCGCAACCTGCCCGAGGCCCGGTTGATCCCGACGCTCGTCCGCGACGGGCAGGAGGCGCAGCGTTCGCCGCCGCCGGGACGGCGGCCCGCGACCGAACGGGCGCGGCAGTGGATCAGGCCGGATATGAGCGAAGAGAGGACACCGGGCACGCTGGACGAGCTGGCCGCCTGCCTGGAGGCCTGCCGCCGCTGCCCCATCGGCGAGCAGGCCACCCGCGCGGTGCCCGGCGAGGGGCCGCCCGATGCGTCACTGATGCTCGTGGGAGAGCAGCCCGGCGACCGGGAAGACCTCACGGGCCGTCCTTTCGTCGGGCCCGCCGGGCGCGTGCTGGACGAGGCGCTGGCCGAGGCCGGCATCGAGCGCCCGGACGTCTTCCTCACCAACGCCGTGAAGCACTTCAAGTTCAGGCTGCAGGGCAAGCGCCGGCTGCACCACAAGCCCGACGCCGGCGAGATCGATCACTGCCGCTGGTGGCTCGGCCTGGAACTGCAGATGGTCGCTCCGCGGGCCGTCGTGGCTCTCGGCGCCACGGCCGCGCGCAGCCTGCTGGGCCGGCCGGTGACCATCGGGCAGAACCGGGGCCGCGCGCTCGCCCTCGAGGACGGCACGCCGGTGTGGATCACGGTGCATCCCTCGTACGTCCTGCGCCAGCGGGACGACGCCGTGCGCGAGCGCGAGATGCGCCGCTTCGCCGCCGACCTGCACAAGGCGGCGCAGACGGTAGGTATAGCGCGAAATTGACAGCGAAGCCCACCGTTCTACGATGGAACGGTGAGTTCTGAAGCCGCCCGGACGGCGGCAGCGCACAAGGGGGCAATCATGCGAACCAGGATCGTCCCGGTCCTCGCCGCCGCCTGCCTCGGCCCGACCCTGCTGGCGGGCTGCGAGCGGCAGGTCAGCTTCTCGGAAGACGTCCAGCCCGTGCTGGCGGCCCATTGCGCCGGCTGTCACAGCGGCTATGCCGAGGGCGAGGCGACTACCGGCCTGAACGTCACCGACTACGCGAGCCTCATGCACGGCACCCGCCTCGGCCAGGTGATCGAGCCCGGCAGCGCCGCCTCCAGCACGCTGTACCTGGTGATCTCGGGCGAGGCTTCACCGGAGATCCAGATGCCGCCCCATCACGAGGAAGCCATGGCCGAGGGCCGCGGCGCTCCCCTGGACCGGGACGAGGTCCGGCTCATCAGGGACTGGATCGACCAGGGCGCGAAGAACAACTGAGCCGGCGCCGTTCGCCAGGTTCACTCCGGCACGGACTGCGTCACCGGCAGGGAGCCGCCGTCCGCCGGAGCCGCGGAAGCGAGCATCTCGGCGGTCAGCGGCCGACCGTCGCCGGCGTAGACCGGGTCATCCGTTACGCAGGGCAGCGGCAGCGCCCCCTCGCCACCCAGCGCCCCGAGCATCCCCTGCAGATGCCGGGATGCGTAGCCCCGTGCCCAGCGGTCCGGGATGAATCCGCCGAGACGCACGCTGGCACGGGCTACCACCAGCGTCGCGCGGTCACCGAGGTCGATCATCGTCCAGGCCCCACTGTTCTGCGGCAGGTAGACGGCGTCCGCCGCAGACCGCGCGCTGCGGCCGGCCGCGGCGAGGTGGTCGATGCGTGCCGCGCCATCCGGCAGAAGACTCCAGCGGTGCTCCCAGATCCGGCCGTCGCTCGCCTCCGCGAGCCCGGGCATTTTCCGCGCATGGATCACCCAGTGCCGGTCCCTGAACGGCCACGGCAGATCGATGTGCTGATAGCGCACCGCGGAGCCCGCGCGGTCCCCGGACACCGTCAGGCTGGTGAAGGCGTCCGGATCCTCTCCGCCCGCCGCCATCTTCTCCACCCAGACACGGATCATCGGCTGCGCCACCTTGCGGAAACCGAAGATGGCCGCGGTGTCGTCGCCGTCACCACGGGGGAAAGCGCCGTGCAGGACGACCACCTTGCCATCGTCGATCGCCCGCAGGGCTGCGGACTCCGGCACAGGAATCGGGTAGTCCGACACCTCGTTGTAATGGCGGATGGCGTCGGAGGCGGTCATCGGGCCGGCGGCCGCGGAAGCGGCGGCCAGCAGCAGGGCGGGCACGACTGCCCGGCGACGAGCGGTACGCATCATGGGGGCCAAGCCTGCCTGCGCCCGATGTCAGGGTGATGACGCGCTTCAGGACGGCGCGATGCGCGGCAGGATGCTCTCCAGCGTGTTCAGGAGGACGTCGATTTCCTCGATGCTGTTGTAGTGCACGGGCCCGACGCGGATCACCCCGCCCGCCTCCATCAGGCCCAGCGCCCGCACCACTTCCAGCGCGTAGTTGTGGCCGTTCCAGACGAAGATGCGCCGCTGCCCGAGTTCCCGGGCGATCATCGCCGGCGCCACGCCCTCGACGCTGAAGGCCACCGTCGGCAGGCGCCGGGAGTAGCTGTCCGGATCGGTGATGCCGTGCACGGTGATGCCGGGCAGCGCCCGCAGGCCGTCGATGAGATGCCGGGACAGCGTCTCCTCGTAGTCGAGCAGCCAGGCAAGCGCCGTGTGCGCGTGCAGTGCGCGCCCGCTCATGCCCGGGAAGCGCCCGGCGTAGTCGCCGGCCCAGGCCTCTCCCAGGGAGGCGAAATAGTCGACGGCGGCGGCCGTCCCGGCCATGCCCTCGTGGCTCTGGGTGCCCGTCTCGAAGCGGCCCGGGATGGTGTCCGGGGCGGGCCTCACCTTGTAGGGCTCCAGGGATTCCAGGATCTCGCTCCTGCCCCACAGGATGCCCTGGTGGGGACCGAAGAACTTGTAGGCGGAGCAGGCGAGGAAGTCGCAGCCGAGCGCCTGCACGTCGGTGGGCATGTGGGGCACCGACTGCACGGCGTCCACGAAGGTCCAGGCGCCGGCCTCGCGGGCCTTACCGGCGATGGCCGCCACGTCGTTCACCGTGCCCAGCAGGTTGCTGGCGCCGGCCACGCAGACCAGGCGGGCGCGCTCGCCGAGCAGGCGGTCGAGTTCGGCCGGATCGAACTCGAAGGTCTCCGTATCGAACGGCAGCCATTTCACCTCGAGGCCGTGGTCCCGCGCCATGAGCACCCACGGCCAGATGTTCGCGTCGTGGTCCATCTGCGTCACGATCACCTCGTCGCCCGGCGAGAAGGCCGCGCCGATGGATCGGGCGAGGTGGAACGTGAGCGTGGTCATGTTCTGGCCGAACACGATCTCGTCGGCCGACGGCGCATGCAGGAAGTCCGCCATGGCCTGGTGGGCGTCGGCGGCGATCTCGTCGGCCAGCCGGGAGCTCTCGAAGGGCCCGCCCAGGTTCGCGTTGGCCTCCAGCAGGCAGCGGCTCATGCGGTCCACGACCGTGGCGGGAACCTGGGTACCTGCCGGGTTGTCCAGGTAGATACGCCCGCCGATGTCGCCGTCCAGCGCCAGGGCCGGGAAGCGCTCGCGAATCTTCTCGAGGGGATAGTCCTTTACGGGCATGGGGCCTCCGTGGGGTCACGAGGGGCGCATGATGCAGGGGCAGGGTCGGTCACGGCAAGCTGCGGCCTTCGGCTAATGCCTATGCAGGCTGCGGCGGCGTTCCGGTACGGTTAGCATCGGGCCGGGGGGCGAGCCCTTTACCATAACCGTTATTGTTCAATGAGATGAGGCCGCCGTACGGCGGTATTGCGAGTCAGGGATACCGGGATGCAGCCAATCCAGTTCGACGAGGCGCTGATCAGGCGCTACGGGGGCCGCGGGCCCCGCTACACCTCCTATCCCACGGCGGTGCAGTTCCACGAATTCGACGAGGCCCAGTACAAGCGCCAGTGCGTCCTCAGCAACGAGCGCAACGACGGGCCTCTGTCGCTGTACCTGCACATCCCCTACTGCCATACGCTGTGCTACTACTGCGGCTGCAACAAGGTGGTGACCCGCAACCGGGACCGGGCCGCGGACTATCTGCAGCACCTGTTCCGCGAGGTCGAGCTGCAGTCGGCGCTGTTCGACGACGACCGGGTGGTGGAGCAGCTGCATCTGGGCGGCGGCACGCCCACCTATCTCAGCGAGGAGCAGCTCTCCTCGGTCATGGCGAAGCTGGCCGGGCACTTCCGCCTGCGAAGCGACGGCCGGCAGGAGTTCTCCATCGAGATCGATCCCCGCAGCATCCAGTCGGGCATGGTTGCCGCGCTGGCCGGCATGGGCTTCAACCGGCTCAGCATGGGCGTGCAGGACTTCGACCCGGAGGTGCAGAAGGCGGTGAACCGCGTCCAGCCGCCGGAGGACACCCTGCCGCTGATCCAGCAGGCGCGCGACGCCGGTTTCCGCTCGGTCTCCATCGACCTCATCTACGGCCTGCCCATGCAGACGCCCGAGCGCTTCGACCGCACCCTGGACACCGTGCTGGAGGCGCAGCCGGACCGCATCTCGGTCTACAGCTACGCCCATCTGCCGCAGATGTTCCGGGCCCAGCGCCTCATCCGCCAGGAAGACTTGCCCAGCGACGACGTGAAGCTGGCCCTGCTCGGCCACACCATCCAGCGGCTCGG
>CAZRSA010000155.1:0-6226 GCA_964602525.1 uncultured Woeseiaceae bacterium | reverse complement strand
CCGGCCAGCGCCGCCTCCATCCAGGCCCGTGGACTGGCAGGCCTGGCATAGCGGCTCACGACGCCGTCGGCGCCGGTGATCTTGCCGTGGGCACCTGCACCGGCCGCCAGGTAGTCGCCGAATTCCCAGTAATTCAGGTTGTGGCGGCACTCCCGGCCCGGGCGCGCGAAGGCCGACACCTCGTAGCGCCGGTAGCCGGCCGCCGCCAGGGCCCCGTGGCAGCGCTCCTGCATCTCCCACGCGCTCTCGGCATCCGGCAGCGGCGGCGGGGCGTGATAGAAGCGCGTGTTGGGCTCCAGAGTGAGCTGGTAATGGGAGACGTGGGTCGGCTCCAGCGCGAGCGCCGCCGACACGTCGGCCAGCGCGCCCGCCACGCTCTGCCCGGGCAGCGCGAACATGACGTCGAGATTCACGTTGTCCAGTCCCGCGCGCCGTGCCTCCTCGATGGCGGCGAGGGTTTCCGCCGCCGTGTGCACGCGGCCCAGCGCCGCGAGGGATGCGTCGTCGAAACTCTGGGCGCCCAGCGACACCCGGTTGACGCCCGCGGCCCGGTACTCCGCGAAGCGGCCGCGCTCGACCGTGCCCGGATTCGCCTCCAGGGTGATCTCCGCGTCCCCGCGCAGCGTAAAGCGGGCGGCCACCGCCTCCAGCAGGCGGCCGATCTGCTCGCCGCTGAACAGCGAGGGCGTGCCGCCGCCCAGGAAGACGGACACCAGCGGACGGCTGCCGGCGCGGATGGCCTCGGCGTCCAGCTCGGCGATCAGCGCGTCGACGTAGCGCTCCAGCGGCGGGTCGTTCCCGGCTGCGTGGGAGTTGAAGTCGCAGTAGGGGCACTTGCGCACGCACCACGGCAGGTGCAGGTACAGGCTGAGAGGGATGGCCTCCCTCCGGGCCGCGCTCATCCCGCCTCTCCCGCCCCCAGGCGGCGGGCCAGCTCACGGAGCGCCCGCGCACGGTGGCTCACCCGGTTCTTGGCGCCGGGCTCCAGTTCCGCGGCACTGCAGCCCGAGGCCGGATCGAAGAATACGGGGTCGTAGCCGAAGCCGCCCTCGCCGCGACGTGCCGTGAGGATACGGCCACGCCAGACCCCCTCTGCGATCACGGGGGCCGGGTCTTCCGCGTGGCGGAGGTACACCATGACGCAGCGGAAAGCGGCGCTCCTGTCGTCGGCGTGCGCCAGGGCGGCGAGCAGCCGATCGATATTGGCTTCGTCGTCGGACGGCTCGCCCGCATAGCGCGCCGAGCGTATGCCCGGCGCACCCCCCAGGGCGTCCACTTCCAGTCCGGAGTCGTCGGCGATGGCCGGGCCGCCCGTGGCCGCGGCCGCGTTACGGGCCTTCAACAAGGCGTTCTCCACGAAGGTGAGGCCGGTCTCCTCCACATCGCCGATGCCGAGCTCGCCCTGCGCCACCACATCCACACGGAACTCGTCCAGGATGGCCCGGATCTCCGCGAGCTTGCCCGGGTTGCCGGTGGCGACGACGATACGCGAGCCCGCCTGCAGCACGGCCTCGCCCTCAGCCGGCGGCCAGCGCCTGATTCTGGGCCGCCACCAGCTGACCGATGCCCGCCCCGGCCAGGTCGAGCAGCCGCTCCAGCTCGTCGCGGCGGAAGGCATGGCCCTCCGCCGTGCCCTGCACCTCGATGAAAGCGCCGGCATCGTTCATGACGACGTTCATATCGGTCTCCGCCTCCGAGTCCTCGGCATAGTCCAGATCGAGCACCGGCTCGCCCCGGTAGATACCCACGGAGACCGCCGCCACCTGGCCGTGCAACGGATTCTTCGCGAGCGCCCCTTTCTTCTCCAGCCGTGCCAGCGCCAGCGCCAGCGCCACGTAGCCGCCGGTGATCGACGCCGTACGGGTGCCCCCGTCCGCTTGCAGCACGTCGCAGTCCACGGTCACGGTGCGCTCGCCGAGCGCAGCGAGGTCGGCCACGGCCCGCAGAGAGCGGCCGATGAGCCGCTGGATCTCCTGGGTGCGGCCGCCCTGGCGGCCCCGGGCCGCCTCCCGGGCCGTACGCGTGTGGGTGGCGCGGGGCAGCATGCCGTACTCCGCCGTGATCCAGCCCTGCTGCCGGCCGCGCAGCCAGGGCGGCACCCGCTCCTCGACGCTCGCCGTGCACAGCACGCGGGTGTGGCCGCACTCGATGAGGACGGCGCCTTCCGCGTGGCGGGTGTAATCCGGTGTGAATACGACCGGACGCAGTTCGTCCGGCCGGCGGCCGCTTGGTCGCATGTCGCTCGTGTCCCTGTCGTCGTGTGGCCGCGCCGGTGTCGTCGCCCCCGGCGAGCGGGCCGGCCCGCTCAGCCTAGCCAGCGGATGGAGGCCGCCGTGGTGTTGTCGCTGTGGGGGCCGTTGGCGCGGACGGCGCGCTCACCCAGCTCGCGCAGGTTTTCCACCACCGGTTGGTCGGCCCGCCCGGCTATCCGCGCGATCTCGCGCTCGCCGAGCCCCGACCACAAGCCGTCGGTGCAAGCTATCAGCACATCCCCGCTTTGCAAAGGCTTCTTGCGGGTCACAGTGATGCCCGGCAGGGCCTGGTCGCCGCCCAGGCAGGATTCGACGAAATTGCGCATCGGGTGCTCGCGGGCCTCCTGCTCGTCGATCACGCCCTCGCGCAGCAGGACCTCCACGTGGCTGTGGTCCCGGGTACGGCCGCGGATGCGCCCGCCCCGCACCTGGTAGATGCGGCTGTCGCCGACGTGCGCCCACCAGGAAGCCTGATCCTGCACCAGGCAGAGCGCGCCGGTGGCGCGGGGCCGATGATCCACGTCGGTGGCGGCACCCACCGCCACCACGGCGTCGTGGGCGCGGCCCATTGCGGCATAGAGGAAACCCTGGGGATCGAACACGGGATGTTCCGCGCCGGCGAAGTCCTTCTGCACCGATTCCAGCGCGACCTGCGCGGCCAGGGCGCCGTCCGAGTGCCCGCCCATACCGTCGAATACGAGCAGCATGGCGGCACGCTCGCTGACGGCGATGGCGACCCGGTCCTGGTTGTCCCGGCGGTCTCCGGTGAGAGAGATTTTCGCGTATTCGATGCGCACGTGTTCCCAGGCGGACGACTGGCCCGCAAGCAGCACGACTCCTGATGGACGGGAGCGGAGGGTATACCACTTGCGCCGGTCCGGGGGAGGGCACGGGTCGCAGATTCGGCGGTGGCGGCCAGTGGCGGCGCCCCGGGAGGCGCGCTTACAATGCCCGCCCGCCGTCACCGCAGCCGCGAGTGGAGA
This sequence comes from uncultured Woeseiaceae bacterium, assembly GCA_964602525.1. Lineage (GTDB taxonomy): Bacteria > Pseudomonadota > Gammaproteobacteria > Steroidobacterales > Woeseiaceae > Lentisalinibacter. The sequence goes on along the minus strand of CAZRSA010000155.1, from coordinate 2,991 downwards.
CACCGATGTTACGCAGCATGACAGGGTTCGCCCGCAGCGAGCGCCAGACAGAATTCGGCGACCTCGCCTGGGAGGTGCGCTCGGTCAACCATCGCTACCTGGACCTGCAGTTCCGCCTGCCGGACGTGCTGCGCGGCTCGGAGGCGGAATTCCGCCGTGCTGCCGGCGAACGGCTCGGGCGGGGAAAGGTGGACCTGACACTCAGCCTGCGCCGCAACGGCGGCGCCCGGCGGGAACTCGCCGTCGACGAGGCGCTGGTCGGCCGCATCGCCGAGGGGGTGGCCGTGGTCCGCGAGCGCTTCGGCCAGACGGGCGCCGTGGACCCGCTGGAGGTGCTGCGCTGGCCCGGTGTCATCGAGGACCAGCCCGTGGAGCGCGACGCGCTGCTCGCAGAAAGCCTGACGCTGCTCGACGAGGCGCTGGCGACTCTGGAAGAGATGCGCCGGGCGGAGGGCGCCCGGCTGGCAGAGACGCTGGCGAGCCGCACCGACGACGTGGCCCGGATCGCCGCGGCAGTGCGCTCCCGGCGTCCGGAGGTACTGAGCGGCATCGAACAGAAGCTGCGGGAGCGTCTGGAGCGCCTGGATGTGGAGACCGAACCCGGCCGGCTGGAGGCGGAACTCGCCATCATCGCCCAGAAGATGGACGTGGAGGAGGAACTCGACCGGCTCGACAGCCACATCGAGGAGCTCCGCACCGCACTCGGTCGCGACGAGCCGGTGGGCCGGCGGCTGGACTTCCTGATGCAGGAGTTCAACCGCGAGGCCAACACCCTCGGCTCGAAATCCGGCGATGCCGAGACCACGCGCGCCTCGGTGGAGCTGAAGGTGCTCATCGAGCAGATGCGCGAACAGATCCAGAACATCGAGTAGCGCCATGGCGGAACCGGGGCCGAGAGGCAGACTCATCGTCATCGCGGCGCCGTCCGGCGCCGGCAAGACCACGCTGGTGCACGCGCTCATCCGGCGTAACCGGGACTTCGTCTTCTCCGTCTCCTACACCACCCGGCCGAAACGGCCCAACGAGGAGCACGGCAGGGACTACTTCTTCGTCTCCGAGGCGGAGTTCCGGCGGCTGCAGCGGGCCGGCGAATTCCTGGAAAGCGCCCGGGTGTTCGACAACTACTACGGCACCAGCCGCAGCCAGGTGGAGAGCGAGCTCGCGCAGGGCCGCAACGTGGTGCTGGAGATCGACTGGCAGGGGGCGCGGCAGGTGCGCGCCGCCATGCCCGAGTGCCGCAGCATCTTCATCCTGCCGCCCTCCGTGGAGGCGCTGGAGCAGCGGCTGCGCAGCCGCCGCACCGACTCCGAGGCCGTCATCCGCCGCCGCCTCAGAGACTCGCTGAGCGACCTCTCCCACTGGGACGAGTTCGACTACGTGGTGATCAACGACGACCTCGAGCGCGCCGTCGACGAGCTGGAGGGCATCGCCACCGGGCGGTACCGCCGCAACCGGGTAGGCGCCGAGGCGACCCGCAAAAAGCTCGCCCACCTACTGGTTTAGGCACGCCTCGTTACAGTACACTGGCGTGTCCCGAGTCTGATTTCATACGGCCGGCCGCCCTCCGTGACCCTCTTCGAACCAGGGACGGGTCGGGCCGGACCAAGGATTATCCGAGAGAGGCCGAACAGCCCATGGCAAGAATTACCGTCGAGGATTGCCTCGAGAACATCGACAACATTTTCGAACTCGTGCTGGTCGCGTCCAAGCGCGCCCGGCGCATCGCCAACGGCGCCGACACCTACGTGGAGCTCGAGAACGACAAGCCCACCGTCGTGGCACTGCGCGAGATCGCGGAGGGGCACGTGACGCCGGCTATCCTCGACGAGGCCGACCAGCCCGCGGAGGACCTGCTGCGCGCCGAGTCCGGCTCCGAGGACCTCATGCCCATGCGGGGACTGTCCCTCGGCGAGTAAGCACTGACACAAGCGGTGCCGGCCGACGGCACCGCCCGGTTCACCCTCATGGATTACGCCGCCTCGATCCGTTCCAAACTGCCCAGGACGAGGCGTTCCACGGGTCTCAAGCAGCTCCTCGAGAAACTCGAGGCCTACATGAGCGACGACCAGATAGAGCTGGTCGTCAAGGCCTACGAGTTCGGTGCCGAGGCCCATGCCGGGCAGATGCGCCAGTCCGGCGAACCCTATATTTCCCACCCGGTGGCGGTGGCGGGCATCCTCGCGGACCTGCGCATGGACGCCAAGGGCATTGCCGCGGCCATCCTGCACGACGTCATCGAGGACACGCCGGCAGCCAAGGAGCAGCTGGAGAGCGAATTCGGCGCGGACATCGCGGCACTGGTCGACGGCGTCACCAAGCTGGACCAGCTGCAGTTCCGGAGCCGGCTCGAAGCCCAGGCCGAGAGCTTCCGCAAGATGCTGCTGGCCATGGTCGAGGACATCCGGGTCATCCTGGTGAAGCTGGCCGACCGGCTGCACAACATGCGCACGCTGGAGTCGCTGCCCCGTGAGAAGCAGTCCCGCATCGCGCGGGAGACGCTGGAGATCTACGCCCCCATCGCCAACCGACTCGGCATCAACATGCTGAAGGTCGAGCTGGAGGACCTGGGCTTCCGTTATATGAGGCCCTACCGTTACCGGGTGCTGGAGCGGGCGCTGAAGAAGGCCCAGGGCAACCAGCGCCAGATCGTGAAGAAGATCAGCGAGACGCTGACCCGGGAACTCGGCCGCCATGAGATCCCGTCCAGCGTGATCGGCCGCCAGAAGCATCTGTATTCCATCTACCGCAAGATGCTGGTGAAGGGGCGCTCCCTCGGCGAGATCGTCGACGTCTACGGGTTCCGTATCATCGTGGAGGACGTGGACGACTGCTATCGGGCGCTGGGCCTGGTGCACAAGGTCTACAAGCCGATGCCGGGCCGCTTCAAGGACTACGTGGCCATCCCGCGGGTGAACGGCTACCAATCGCTGCACACGACCTGCTTCGGGCCGCGGGGCCTGCCGCTGGAGGTGCAGATCCGCACCCGGGAGA
>CAZRSA010000154.1:0-6247 GCA_964602525.1 uncultured Woeseiaceae bacterium | reverse complement strand
AGGAGGGCCTTCAGGCCCGATCCGGGATTCTATTGGCGCAGGCCCGCCATCGGGAGGGCAAGGGTCGCGGGGACGCTCAGTCGGACGTCCTGTCCTCCTTCGCTTCGGCCGGGCCTCCTTCCCGCCGTCATGGCTCCAGTCGGCCCGGACGACCCCGCCACCCTTGCCCTCCCGCTGACGGGCCCGTAGCCGGGAGGCCTGACGCGAGTCGGCAGGCGCTGCTAACTGGCAGCTCCGTTACGCGGCTGTAGTCATGGCCGCCCTGCGGGGGCATGAAAGAAGAGGTATCGGACCTGAAGGCCCTCCTGCATGGGGGTGGTCAGAACCAGAAGGACACGAACAGCTGCACGACGTCGGCATCGAAGCCGTACAGCGGCTCCTCGCCCGGCGCGGCGCCGGTGACGCGCAGGTCGCGGAAGTTCTCGTAGTCGAAGCGGATCCTGTCCCAGAACAGGTTCAGGGAACCCTTCTCGACGACGCTCCAGCCGTCGCTCACGAACTCCCAGCTGACTCCGGCGCGGATGGTCGCGCTCTGGAAGGTGCTGAGCTCCTTGTCCCGCCCCATGAAGTTCTGTGCGTTCGAGCGGGGGAACAGGTCGGCGTAGAAGTCCGCCTGGTCCTGGGTGTAGTGGCGGTAGCGGGTGCTGAAGGTGATGCCGTGCTTCCAGGGATGAACGTAACCGATCTCGCCGGTGTGCGACTCGATGCCCCAGGTGTCGGAGAAGTAGCGGTAGCTGCCGTGCAGCGCCGCCCGCCAGGGCAGGCGGTAGCGCGCCGTAATCGAACCGGCACCGCTGGTGCGCGTGTTCGGATAGACCTCGGGCTCGAACTGGTAGCCGGCGGGCTGATCCGCGGCCAGGTAGCGCACGGACCGGTACGGGTTGTTCAGGAAGCCCTCGTCGGTGATGGCATCGAAGGCGAAACTCATGATCAGGCTGCGGGTGACGATCTGCGTGACCGCGAGGCTGTACTGCTGGCGGTCGACGTCCCGGCTGAACTCCGGGTCGTTGGACTTGCCCACCTCGTCCCAGCCGAGAGCGTAGCCGAGCGTCACCGTGGTCATCTGGCCGAACATGTCCTGGCTCACGCTGAAGTTCAGGCTGTTGGCGGCGTAGTCGCTCTCGTCACTGCGCGTGTAGCCCACGTTCATCAGCGTGTTGCCGTACAGGTAGGTCACGCCCAGCGAGCCCTGCTTGCGCTCCTCGGTGTAGGGGCTCGCCGTGGTCACCACGTCGATGGAGGCACTGGAGACCATGTCCAGGTAGTAGTTCGCCGACAGCGAGAAGCTCTTGCCGACCTGCTTGCGCAGCAGCACCGACGGGCCGTCGATGGTGACGCCGCCGCCCTCGTAGCGGTGGTAGAGCACGTCCGCCCGGTCCTCCGGCAGCACGGTGGCGCTAAGCGCCCCCGGCAGGAGGGCCAGCAGCAGGAGCAGTGCGACGAGGTGTCGGGCCGGCATCGGGCGGTACTCAGTTACAGCCGCAGCCGCCGCCCGCGCCGCCGGTGCCGCCGCGGGCGCCCTCCCGGGCATCCCAGACGTGCATCTCGTAGGCGGTGGCGACCGGGTGCATGTCCAGCGCCATGATGGGGTCGGCCAGGTGGTCGCGCTCGTAGGGCTTCACCCAGGGCTCGACGCTGGAGCAGCCTGCCGTCGCCATCACGACCGCGCAGGCGGCCGCCGTACGTATCAGTGTCTTTGTCATGGTCCTCACCTCGCTCCGGCCGTCAAAAGAAGATCGTGAAACCGATATGCCCTTCGATGTTGTGCGCCGTCTTCTCCTCGCCCAGGATGTCGATATCGAACAGGTGGTCCCGCACGTCGGCGTGCAGAGCGATCATGTCGTTCAGCAGCAACCGGTAGCCGAAACCGAAATTCACCGTGAAACGGTCGTCGCCCGCGAACTGGGTGCTGCCGATCCCGGCGATGAGATACAGCGCCTGGGAAAACGCCAGGTTGCGGCCGACGAACGCCTCGCCCGGAAGGACGTTGTACCCCAGCGAGGCGTTGTAGTATGTGAACTCGCGCTCATCGTCGGTCAGAATTTCGGCCGCGCCGCTGAGCCGCTCGAAGCTGGTCTGCTCGGTATCGGTGCGGCCGTATGCGCCTTCGACGAACAGGCCCTCGGTGATGTGATAGGCGAGGCGTACGCCGTAAACCGGGTTCACCCCGAAGTCCTCGACGCTCATCAGTCCGGTGTAGGCGCCGATCTCGAAGTTCTCGGTGTCGATCTTCGGCGGCTCCACCTCGCGGCGCTCCACCTCCGGCTCGATCGCCTGCTCCGGTACCTCGGCCACGGCATCGCCCGACTCGCCGCCGCCCACGAACGGCAGGCTGCCGCAGCCGGTCAGGACGAAGGCGACACCCGTCAGAAAAAGAACCCGAATCCGAGCTTCCATTCTTCGATTTCCTCATTCTCGTCGCGACTGGTGAATACGACATAACTTTTGTATTCGGCGCGAAAAATAAAACGTCTGGTCACCCAGGCCCGTATGCCGGCGCCCACGTGGGCCGTCTGGTCGGTGCGGTCGATCGGCTGCACCAGCGTGGCCACCGGCTCGATCCGCAGCACGCCGGTGCCGAGGGTGAAAAACGGCGAGACCCGCCAGTGCGGCCAGGTCTGGTGCACGACGCTCACGTTGGCCATCCAGCCGTCGGAGAAGTTGCCGAGCAACTGGGTGCCCCACAGCTCCACGGACAGGTTGGGGGTGAACGAATAACCCAGGTAGCCGCTGATGACGTTGGCGCCGCCGAAGTCTCCGGTCAGCCCGCCCGACTCCCAGCGGCGTACGAGATACTCCTCCCGGCCCGTAGTCTCGAACTCGCTGGGCGAGCCTGCCTCGTCCAGCGTCATCAGCATCTCGCGCTCGTGCACCCAGCCCTCGCGGCCGCGCGCATCGCGCACCTTGAACCACTCGGTGCGCCGCTTCAGGAGCTCCACCTCTTCGCCCCGCTCCACCACGTTGAACACCGGATAGCCGCGTCCCGGACCCGTATGCATCTCCAGATACGGCTCGGCCACCGCGGCCCGGCGATAGCGCTCCTCTGCCTGCGCGCCGGCGGTGAGCGCGCAGCAGAGTAGCAGGGAAAACAATATCGCCAGGGACCTCATGACGTCAGTCTTCGGGCGCGTCGAAGGGGTTGTTGTAGTACTGGCCGCCGATGTCCAGCCACTCCGACAGGAGCTTCAGCTCCCCGGGGGTGAGCCAGCCCGCATGGCTGCCGCCGGGGGCGAAGCGGTCGAAGAAACGCCCGGAGGCGTTGGCGCCCGCGGTACTCATGCTGGCCGGCACCGTCACCGGCTCCAGGATGGGGTCGCCCGTATCCGGATCGATGCCCACCTCGACCAGGCGGTCCACCAGTGCACCCATGTCGAGCACCTGCTCGTTGTCGGCGGCCAGCAGCTCCCGGTAGGCGTTGAAGTGATCGGGCTCGTCCGGGGAAGCGCCGTCGGTGAGCTCGAGCTGACCGTCCGGTACCTTCAGCTGCCCCATGGCGTCGGTGCGGGTGTGGCAGGTGATGCAGGTGTTGTCCGCCTCGGGCACACCGTCTTCGTCCACGTCCACGATCCGCGGTTTCGACCACAGCGGATGGATGTGGGCCTCGTAGTTGATCACCGCCCGGCAGGTCGCACTCCAGTCGCCGACGCAGTCCGGCGTGGTCGGCGCCAGGGTCTCCAGACCGGATTCGCCGGCCACTGCCGTGGGACCGTAGCGCCAGGCGAACGGCTGGTCCTTCGCGCGGCCCGCCGCGGCCTCGTCCGTCCAGACGTCCTCGTAGACGATGTCCAGCGACGGCTCGATGCCGGCGCAGTCGGTGTTGCAGGAGACCCGTGCCCGCACCTCCGCCATGGTCTCGCCGACGTCGGCGAACAGCGCCGGGTCGGTGTTGGGGAACGGCTGACCGGTGACCTCGGCGCCCTCGTTCAGCACGGGATACGCGTCCGCCCGCCCGTGCGACTCGCCGCTGCCCGGGTCGTGGCAGCCGGCGCATTCCATCAGCTGGCCGGGCCTGAGCTGCAGCCAGTTGTTGTGCCTGGGGCCGATGCGCCGGCCCTCGCCGTCCAGCACGCTGACGCCCAGAGCAACGTTCGCCGGTACCTTCATCATCACCGAACCGTCCGGCTCCACCTCTGCGTAGCCGACGATCTCGCGCATGCCCTGCGCAGCCGAGACGCCGAAGGCGCTGTTGTCGAAGTCCCGGACTTCCTCGTCCGGGATGGAGACGGCCTTCACCACGCGCAGGAAGCGCGCTGGACGCTCGTCGGCCGTGGTCTGCGCCGGGTTCGCGAGCACATCGATGCCCGCCCCGGAGACGTCCTGGCCCGCGATGTCGTAGACGCTGCGAATATGGATCACGGCCGCGCCCTCGGCGGCGATGTCCGGGTCGAGCGTGAAGGGCTCCGAGTCGTCGAAGATGACCGGCGGTGTACCGGTGTCGGGCTCCGCCGCCACGATGTCGGTGTACATGAAGCCCTCTTCCGGCGCCACCACCGGCTGCTGGGTCTCGTCGGTGCGGTCGTAGATCCAGATGCCGTAAAGCGGCGGCGCCTCCACCAGCGCCGGGTCCGCCAGGTTGTCGTCGGTGCAGGCCAGAATCCTGAGATCCGCCGGCTCCTGCAGGCGGCACTGACTCCAGCTCACCAGCAGGCGCTCGGTGCCGTCGCGCAGCGGGAAGACGGAGTTGTAGCGGCCGCCCGGCGAAGGCGCGTCGTCGTCGATCAGCACCTCGTTGATGGTGGCTGTCGTCTGCGCCGGGCCGGACAGCACGCCGATGTTGTCCCTGTTCGGCTGGGTGTTCTCGATGTAGCTGGCGACGTCGATCTCGATGATGTCGCCGCCGCCTCCGGCACCATCGAAGGGCCGCAGCAGGGCCATGACATTGCCGTTCGGCAGCTCGCGGGGACGCAGGAACTGCACCGGCTCGCCGCCGCTGCCCGTGTCGTGACTGTTGGCGCCGTACAGCAGCTCCAGCGCGGCTCCGTCCGGGTTCATCCGGTACAGGTGAATGCCGTCGTTCCCCGGGGCATTGTCCCAGCGGCTGAAGACGACCTGGCCGTTGGAGAGCACGGCGGGGTCGAGGTCGTGGCTCTGGTTGAAACTCACCTGCTGGATGTCGGTGCCGTCGCCGTTCATGACGTGCAGCACCAGCGCCGGCACGTTGCGATCCTCGTCCAGGGCCGAGAACTGCGGCTTGCCCTCGTCCAGCAGCACGGCGCCTGACTGGCGCTGCCGGGTGGACGAGAAGATGATGCGGCCGTCCGGCAGGTAGGCCGGCGCCACGTCGTGGCCCGACTCCGCAACGATGTCGGAGTCGATGACCCGCCGCAGGGTATCGCCGGGGATGTCGTACTCCCAGATATTCCAGGTCGGCTGATCCTCTTCGTCGGCGCCCTCGATGAACTGGGCGCGCATCGCGAACAGCACCCTCGTGCCGTCGGTCGACACCTCCAGATCACGGACGTCGCCGAGCCCCTCGGTGATATCGCCGGTGACGTTGACGTCCGCGGTACTCGGCGATGCACGGTCGCGCACGTAGAGATCGGCACCGATATCGAAGGTGACCGGCTCGCGAATGTCGAATTCGGTCGGGTCGCCGTTGTCGTCCACCGGCAGCGGACGCTTCACGTAGGCGATGGGAAAATCGAGCACTACGGGGTCCGGGTCCTGACCGCTGCCGAAACCAATGCGGCCCTCGCCGCTACCGCCGCCGCCGCAAGCTGCCACGGCCAGTGCCGCGCAGGTGACTGCTGCGAGGCGCGCCACTGCCGGCGCCCTCGGGGTAACTGTCTGCATCGTGCTGTTCATTGGACATCCTCTTTCCTGCAGCCTTCACGCGACGCACCCCTGTGATCTCTGCGGTATCGCTGCAGGCGCCCGGCACCGCCGCCCTCTAGCCCTGCCAAGGCGTGTTCGCGGCCGGCGGTGACCAATGGTGGACAGGCGCCTCACTGCGTTCTGTTAACAACATCACAAATCCATGGAGATCCGTTTCGCGTGCGAGCTGGTAGCCAACGAGCGGCGGAGTATAGGGACGGTTCCGCACGCCGCGTAATGTGGAATTTCGGCGACAGCGCAGACCCGTCGGGCCGCGCCGGATGCCCGCAGTACACCGAAGTCACGCCTTGTCACCCGGACGTCCGTTGTCTGTATTCGGCGACAAGGGAAATCGTTCGACCAATCAGGCGGTTGTCCCGAGGCGGCCGGTAGCGTGTCGAATTCCGCCGACAAGCGGTTGACATATCGTGGC
>CAZRSA010000153.1:0-6270 GCA_964602525.1 uncultured Woeseiaceae bacterium | reverse complement strand
ACCTCGTACTCCAGGCCCCACGCCAGCTCGTGGGCCATTCCGGCGAACTCGAACCGGTTGGCCGCGTTCAGCTCCAGGCCGGTCAGATCCTGTTCGAAGCGGAACGATCGCTGGCGCTCCACCGCCGAGGCCTGTCCGGCGATGAAACTCTCCCGGGCCTCGAAGGTATTCTGGCGGGTGTCGCTGCTCTGATGGTAGGCGCGCCAGCGCAGGTAGTCGGTGCCGAAGCGGCCGTCGCTCCATTCCTGGCTCAGGCTGAAGCGGTCCCGCTCCCGTTCGTCGTCCCCGGCCACCACGCTGGTGTCGATGACATAGGGGAAACCGAAGGCGGCCGTGAAGTCCTGCACGCGCTCGAGGGAGTTCACCGCCGTGGTGCTGTCCGCCCGGAAGCGCTCCAGGGCGAGTTCGACGCCGCCGGCCCCGGCCTCGCCGAAGCCGATGCGGGCGAGTGCGTTCAGGCTGTTTTCGTCCAGCGGATCGGTCCCGGGCACGTCGCGCTCGCCGCCGTCGCGCCGCGTGGCCCGGAGCATCGCCGTGACGTCGTCGCCCATGCGCCAGGCGAAGGTGCCGCCGGCGACGGTGCTGTCATCCACGCTGTTGAAGCCCCCGTTCACGTCGTAGTGGGTGTCGTCGTCGCGCAGGTAGTCGGCGGGGCTCTTGGTGACGAAGCTGACGACGCCGCCGAGCGCGTCGGAGCCGAACAGGGCGGAGGAGGGGCCCCGGATGATTTCCACCCGCTTCAGGTTGGCCACGTCGACGAAGTCCCGGCCCGCATTGGAGAAGCTGCCGATTGAGAAGGCATCGGCCGTGGGCACGCCGTCCACCTCGATCTGTACCCGGTTGCCGCCGATGCCGCGGATGCTGAAGCCGGAGAAGCCGAAGCGGCTGCCCTGGTCGGCGACGCTCACGCCCGGCTCGTAGCGCACGAGGTCGTCGATGTTCTGGGCGAGCTCCTGCTCGATGCGGCGTGCGTCGATGACGGTGACGCGGCTGGCGATGTTCGCCGCGGGGGTGGGGAGTTTCGACGCCTCGACGGTGATGACCTCTATCTCTTCGTCGCGGGTCGCTGGTTCGTCGGGCGTCATTTCGCCGACGCCGGTGGAGGTGGCCAGCAGCCACAGCACTTCAGACAACATCTTCGTCCTCCTCGGGAGTCCGTCGCTGGCGTGCTGGCGTGCGGCTGGCTGGCTGGCGCGGTGTTATTTGGTCAGTATGAGTTTGTCGTTACGGGTGATCCTCAGGCGATAGGTCTCGCCACGATACTCGATTCTTATCTCACGCTTGCCCCGGAAAAGGTCTGTCGCCGGCAGCGGTCGGTTCTGCGCCGCAGGCGGGGGTTCCTGATTGCCTTTTCCATGGTCCACAACTATCAATGATAATGATTCCTATTTGCATTGCAAGCATTCATCAGGAACCGGTCGGCGCGGGGCGCGGTGCGGATTGCCGTCCCGGCCGCCGCTCGCTATGCTACGACTCGTCTTAGGGGAGTAGCCGCTTCCGCTCCGGCGGAAGGCCTGCGTCAACACACTCGATCCGCATGGATCGTGGCGCAGGCAGCCTCGGGCCTGGCGAGACCTTTGACGCGCGGCTCTCGAATCCGGGGCGGGGGGCGTGCGTCATCGGTCGTTGGTCCCGCCCCTGAGGAAGTCCGCTTGGAAGCACTCATCGTCTCCACCCTGTCAGTGGCTCTCGCCGAGATCGGCGACCGGACCCAGCTGCTGGCCCTCATCCTGGCCGTGCGTTTCCGCAAGCCCGCGCCCATCCTCGCCGGTATCCTGCTGGCGACGATCGCCAATCACTGGGTGGCTGCCGAGATCGGCGCGCTGATCGCCGAATGGCTGCCGCAGGACGTAGGGCGCTGGCTGATCGCCGGTGCCTTCATCGTGATGGGCCTGTGGGTGCTGGTACCGGACGGCGAGGACGACGCCGCGGCAAAGTACCCCTACGGTGCCTTCCTCACCACGCTGATCGCTTTTTTCCTGGTGGAGATCGGCGACAAGACCCAGATCGCCACGGTGGTGCTCGCGGTTCAGTTCGAGGCGGTGTGGATCGTGGTACTGGGCACGACACTCGGGATGCTGGCAGCCAACGTGCCGGTGGTGCTGCTCGGGCGCTTCAGTGCCGAGCGCCTGCCGATGCGTCTCATCAACGTGGTCGCCGCCGCCGTCTTCATCGTCATCGGGGTGGTCGTGCTGCTGACCGGTTCATCCTGACCAGAGCGTGCGGGCGCCGGTCCGTGCGGGGCCTGTGCTAGCATTCAGCGGCGTTTTCGAAGGCCACGGAGGATTGCCATGAAACTGCGTCAACTGCTGTTCGCGCCCGTCGCCATCGCGGCACTGGCCGGCTGTGCCGGCGGGGAAACCACCCAGTGCACGACGGAGCCGCGCTCGGCCTGGCAGGACGCCGACGAATTCCGGCAGAAGCTCGTGAACCAGGGCTACAGGATCAACGAGTTCAAGGTCACCGAAGGCAACTGCTACGAGATCTACGGCTTCGAGCCCGACGACACCAAGGTGGAGATCTACTTCAATCCCGTCGACGGGAGCATCGTCAAGCGCGAGGAAGGCTGATCCCGTTGGGCCGGCCGGCGGCCATCCTGATCTGGGATCCGGCGGTGCGGATCTTCCACTGGACGCTGGCCGTCATCGTTCTCGCCAATTACTGGCTGACCGAGCCGGGGGAAGATATCCATACCTGGCTCGGTTACGCCGCCGCGGCGGCCGTGCTTGCCCGTATCGTCTGGGGTTTCGTGGGCACGAAGCGCGCCCGCTTTGCCGACTTCCCGGTGACACCCGCCGGGATACGCGAGCACCTGCGGCAGCTGTCGGTCCGCCGGATCCCGGCCGATTCCGGCCACAACCCATTGGGCGCGGCCATGATCTACCTGATGTTCCTGCTCGTGGCGGTTCTGGTGTTCACGGGCTTCCTGCACGAGGAGGTCGATGCACTGTACGGCAACGACCTGCTGGAGGAGGTGCACCGGTTCACCGGGCATACCTTATGGATCGCCTCCCTGATCCACGTGGCGGCCGTCTTCGCCGTCCAGCACCTGGGCCGGATCGAGCTGGTGCGGCCGATGATCACCGGACGGCGTCGGGTGGGGCGATAGGCTCCCGCATTGCTCGTCGGGATGCTCCGGCGGCTCAGCGCTGCCAGTAGACCCGGACGATGCCGGCCTCGTCCGTGTAGTGGATATCGAGTTCGCCTTCGTAGGCCCTTTCGATGGCCTCGCCGACGCCACGGGGCAGGTGCACGTCCGTGAAGCTGATCTCGACGCCGTCCTCCTGTTCCGCGACACCCATCAGCCGCTTCATCGGATGCTGTGACTTCTGCGACTCCACCTTATTGTCGACCAGGTTCATGATCTCGTCGCGGTGCTCGGCGAAAAACGCGCCGCTCAGGTAGAGTAACCCCGCCGGTACGCGGTCGCGGATGCGTTGACACGCCGGGCACAGCTCTTTTTCGGCGCCCTGGGGCACCTCCGGCAGCCACTGCCACCGGCCTTGCGAGAACACCGCCTCGCATTCCGGGCACAACGCCGGTTCCGGCGGCTTGCTGCGCGTCCTGTAGGGGTCGTGTATTTCCTCCTGTATGAGCCGGTCCCGTCGGTTACGGCCGGCCACTCTCGCGTCTTTGCCACTCATGTCGATTCGCTCCTGTGACGGCGCGCCGGCCGATCCCGGCAGCGCCTGCGGACTGCTACCACTCACCGCTGTTCGCGGGTTGCGCGATGGCCTGCCCCGCCGGCAGGTCGGCCCGGTCGGCCTTGACGTGACACACGGCGCGGCCGTTCTCGATGTCGTAGCTGTTCTGCCAGTGAAACGGCCGCAGACTGCCGGCGTCTTCGGCGGGGCCGCCCCGGATCTTGAGCGCGCGCCAGCCGAATTCGGATTCGGCATCGTGCTGGTCGCGGCGCATCCAGGCGCCGCACTCGTCCTTGCGCCACTCCCCCGGGTCGAAGCCGGCAACGACCCTGCCGTTACGCCACGTCTGCTCTACGAGGTGCTCGTCCATCGCTGCCCCTCCCTGGTTGGCCGCGTGCGGCAGGCGTCGGACCGGTGAACCGTCATCGGGCTCTGCCGGCCGTTCCGGAGACCGCCGATGGCCCGGGTCCCGGCCCGACGTGCCCACCCCTCGACTCTATTGCGCAGCATGATCGATACCATTCGGGCAATTACCTACCGTAACGGAGCGGATGACGGCGGGTTGTTCCGGCCGCAGCGCATCCGCCGGGGCAGCGGCGCGTGTGTAATGCCGATGTAATCAACGGCGTTCAGAGTGCCGGGCGTTACGGCGTTCCCGAGCGCTACCGATGGCTACTGACGTCCGGCCTGCCCGCCTGCCCCGGCGGGGGCAGCTCAATTTCCTGCTCACCAACCGCATCCCCCGGCGCTGGCTCACCCTGTTCGTCGGGCGGCTGAGCCGTATCGAGAGCGAGTGGTTCGCAGCTCTGTGCATCGGTGTCTGGCGGCTCTTCGCCCGGGATCTCGATCTCGGCGAGGCGAAGCAGACCCGTTTTCGCAGCATGCAGGATTGTTTCACGCGGGAGCTGAAGGAGGGCGCCCGTACCATCGACGACGACGCTGCCGTGCTCGTCAGCCCCTGCGACGGCATTGTGGTATCCCACGGCCGCATCCGCGGCACCGAGGTGCTGCAGGCCAAGGGCTTTCCCTACACGCTGGAGGAGCTGCTCGGCGATCCTGCGCTGGTGGAACGCTACCGGGACGGCTGCTACGTGACCCTGCGCCTGAAGTCCAGTTTCTATCACCGCTTCCATGCGCCCTGTGACGGCAGCATGCAAGAGGTGAACTACATCTCGGGCGACACCTGGAACGTGAATCCGCCGGCGCTGGAGCGGATCGAGCGCCTTTACTGCAAGAACGAGCGCGTGGTCATGGACCTCGGGCTGCCCGTGGCCGGCGAGCACGTGAGCCTGGTCGCGGTTGCCGCCATCCTGGTGGCCAGCGTCCGGCTGCATTGTCTGCCCCGCGATCTCGACCTGAGGTACCGCGGCCCGAACCGGCTGCCCTGCGATGCCGCGTTCCGCAAAGGCGACGAGCTCGGCTACTTCCAGCAGGGCTCGACCATCATCGTGTTCGCGAACGGCCGCTTCGCGCCCGTGACGGGCGTCGCGTCGGGCAGAACGCTGCGGATGGGCGAGGCGCTGCTGCGCCGCCGCAGATGACAGCGGTGCTGCAATACCGCGACGTCTGTCATGCCTGTGTCACGTTACGAAGGCATGTATAGCACCTGTCAGAGGCCAACCGCCGGAGATACGCCACCATGAGCTTTCTGGAAGAACTGAGAGAACAGCGCTGGGACGATCATCGCTACTATCACCACAGCCGGGTCAATCAGTCGCTGCACCTGCTGAGCGCGCTGTGCTTCGTCGCCGCCTACGCACTGGTGGCGTTCAACCCGGTGGCCTCGGTGTTCCTCGCGTGGGTTGTCGCCATGTGGTCGCGGCAGATCGGTCATTTTTTCTTCGAACCGAAGACCTACGACGTGGTGAACGATGCCACCCACGAATACAAGGAACAGATCAAGATCGGCTACAACCTGCGCCGCAAGGTGGTGCTGCTGGCCATCTGGGCGGTGACGCCGTTCGCGCTCTACGCCGATCCGACCATGCTCGGTCTGCTCGCGGCGCCGGCCGACTGGTCCGGGTTCATCCACAATCTGTCGGTTATGTGGCTGCTGCTGGCCGCCGCGGCGCTGGTATTCCGCACGGTGCACCTGTTTTTCATCCGCGACGTGCGCACCGGCCTGGTGTGGGCGACGAAGATCCTCACGGACCCGTTCCATGACATCAAGCTGTATCACAAGGCGCCCATCGCGCTGCTGCGCGGCGAGAGCATCGACGAGATGATCGGCCAGCGCCACTGAGCGCCGGCGCCGGTTCGAAAGCCCCGGCCCGACTCAGCCGAGGCGGGCCGCCACCATTTCGCGCAGGATGCGCTTTTTGATGGTCTTGTCGGTCATGCCGGACGCCTGCCACCACCAGCCGTCCGCCTGCATGGCCCTGGCCGCGGCCACGAAGCGCTCCGCCACCTCGCCGAACTCCTCGTCGGACCAGGTGTGGCTGAAGATCAGCCGGCCGGTGCCGATCCAGGGCAGGGCGATGCCCTCCGCCCGCAGGTAGTACTGGAGCATCCAGTTGTAGCGGCTCGGCCGCGTGTAGGTCACCGTCCAGATGGACACCATATTGGCGACGTTCACAGGGAGATGCTCGTCCGCCAGCCGCCGGTTCAGGGCGGCGGCACGGCCGTC
>CAZRSA010000152.1:0-6418 GCA_964602525.1 uncultured Woeseiaceae bacterium | reverse complement strand
CGACCTGGTCATCAAGCCCGAGATAGACGACATGTAGGAGGGCCTTCAGGCCCGACGGCTTTCTCTTGGCATTGGCCGACAGACGTGGCTCCTGTTAGCAGGCGCGACTGACTGGCAGCACCTCTAAGCCACTGAAGGCGTCGCCGTCATGCGGGGGTATCCGTCGCCGCGACCTTTTGTCGGGAGCAAGATGGGTACCCCCGCAGGGCGGCGACGATAGAAGGGACCCGGCAGGGGAGGAATCGGGCCTAAGGGCCCTCCTACACCGGCGTTGCGGAGCGCCACCAGTCCGCGATCACGCCGCCGGTGGTGCGGTTCACCAGGTAGCCGTACTCGCTGTGCACGTTCAGCTCGCCGTCCCTGCGGAAGAAGTTCAGCACCTCGTAGTCCTCGATCTCCTCGATCAGCCCGGCGGCCAGCATCTCCCGGTAATCCCGGCGAAACGAACGGTCCAGGGCAGTGAGTTCGCCGATGGCCGCAATGTTCACCCAGCGGCGGATGTTGTCCGGGTAGCGCTCCGGCCCGTCCGCGTCATGGCCCTTCAGGCGGCGCTGCACGAAGCGCTGGCCGAGCGGGCTGCCGAGGGTGAGGAAGAGGTCCACCCGGCCCGGGTGGGCATCCACACGGGAGAGTTCCCAGAGCGCATCCCAGGCGATAACGGAGCCGAGCGAGTGGCCGATGAGGAGCACGGGGCGGCCCTCCTGCCAGGCGGCGTCCAGGCGGATCTCGAGCCGGCGTCGCACCTGCCGGCCGATCCCGCCGACGTCATTCAGGTAGCGCCGCACGTCCTGCAGCGTGACCTGCATGCGCTCGTCGGCCAGATGGGGAATCAGGAACGGCAGCGTGTCGCCCAGGATGTAGGCGAACCGCTTCAGCCGCTTGCCCCACGAGCGGGCCGCGGCGGCGTCGTCGTCGCTGGGGCCGGGCTTGCGTAGCAATTCCTCGATGGCGGCCAGATCCGGTTCGATATCGACCCGGCTGTTGTAGAAAACCCAGGTCCAGTCCGTCAGCGTCAGGCAGTCGCCGCATTCGGCCATGGAGGCGGCGACAGGTTCGTCCGCCCGGCGCACGCCCTCCAGCATGGTGCGCCAGATCTGCTGGCGGTGGAGGTCGGGCTCCGGCTTGGGCTTCATGCCCGGGACGAAGATGACGACGGGGCGCGACACGGCCCGGCCTCAGGCGGTTTCGAGCAGGTCCAGCAGGGCGTCGAAGTCCGGCACCTCGGCGTGGGGCGGCTCCAGTTCGTCCGGCCAGTCCTCTCCCCGGCGGTTCACCCAGACCGTCAGCATGCCGGCCCGGCGTGCGCCCTCGATGTCGTGGTCGGGATGATCGCCCACGTGCAGCACCTCGGCCGGCTCGCTGCGCGCATGGGTCATGGCCTGGGCGAAGATCTGCGGATGGGGTTTCGGCGCCCCCGCCGAGACCGCCGTCACGATACCGTGGAAGAGATGACCGACGCCGATGCGGTGCAGGTCGGCGTTACCGTTCGTGACCGCAACGAGGCGGTAGCGGGGATGCAGCCGCTCCAGCGCGGGCACTACGTCCTCGAAGAACTCCACCTCGTTGCGATGCCGGTCGAACACCGCGAAGGCCTCGTCGGCCAGCGTCTCGGCATACCCCACCGCGCGCGCCATATCCCGCATCACGGCGCGGCGCAGGAAACGGAAGTCGTGGGCCTGCTGCGGGTGGGCCGCCACGATCTCCCGGCGCAGGGCCAGCATGTCCGCCGGCGTGTAGCGCTGGGGTATGCGCGGATAGCGTTCCGCCAGCCACTCGCCGAGCTTCTGCTCGGCCCGCCGGATCACGGGCGCCACCTCCCAGAGGGTGTCGTCGAGATCTATGGTCAGTGCGCGGATACTGTGCAGCATGTGTCTGTGGTGTCCGGATCGATGGCTTGGCGAGGACGGCTATAATGTGCGCTCATTTCACCGGATAACAAGTGAAGGCCCGCAGAAGGCCCGCAGAAGGCGATAGACAAGATGAAATACCTGCACACCATGGTACGCGTCAGCGACCTCGACGCATCGCTGGACTTCTACTGCAACAAGCTCGGCATGCGCGAACTCCGCCGCCACGAGAGCGAGCAGGGCCGCTTCACGCTGGTCTTCGTCGCCCCGCCTGGCAACGAGGAATGTCCCCTGGAGCTCACCTTCAACTGGGACCCGGAGGAGTACGGCGAGGGCCGCAACTTCGGCCACGTGGCCTATCAGGTGGAAAACATCTACGACACCTGCCGGGCGCTCATGGACGCGGCCGTCACCATCAACCGCCCGCCCCGGGACGGCCGCATGGCCTTCGTGCGCTCCCCGGACAACATCTCCATCGAGCTGCTGCAGAAAGGCGACGCGCTGCCGCCGGAGGAGCCCTGGGCGTCGATGGACAACACGGGCCACTGGTAACCCTCCTATCCCCGTTTCGAGCCGGAGACGCTGGGCTGGTCCAGCGCCGCGGAGGCCGGCTGGGACGGCGAGCGCAGGGTGATGAGCAGTACGCCGCCCAGGGTGAGTGCGCCGCCGGTGACGATGCGCACGGTGAGCTGATCGTCCAGCAGCAGCACACCGAACATGACGCCGAACAGGGTCGACATCAGCATCAGCGGCGAGATCAGCGAGACGTCGTAGCGCTGCACCAGGTAGTAGGTGGCGCCGTGGCCGAACAGGCTCGCGCCGATGGCGGAAAAGCCCACCGCCGCCCAGCCCAGCGTGTCCACGCCGGCGATGGCCGCGGCCTGGTTGTCCTCCAGGCCGAAGGAGGCGGCGGCGAGCAGCGGCCAGGAGATGGTGGCGAGCCAGCCCTGCAGCTCGAACACGCTGACGCCTTCCAGTTTCTTCATCAGCAGCATGCCGGTGGCCGCCATGAGCGCGCCGGCGATCACGAAGGCGAGCGCCGGCAGGTAGCCGAGCACCCGCGGGTCGAAGCCGATGATCAGCACGCCGGCGAAGGCCAGCGCGATGCCGGTCCAGCGCTTCCAGCGCACCTGCTCGCCGAGGAAGATGATCGACAGCACGGTGGAGAACGGCACCGCCAGCTGCAGCGCGATGGCCACCGTGGAGACGTCGTCGGCCAGCGCCAGGCCCTGGTAGATCAGCGTGAAGTGGAGCGCGCCCATGCTGAGGGCAACGCCCGTGATGAGCAGCATGCGGCCGCGCATGATCTTCAGCACGGGGAAGAGCACCAGGAACAGCAGCAGGAACCGCAGCGAGGCGAACGCCAGCGGCGGCAGCTGCTCCATCACGAATTTGGCCGCGACCAGGTTGAAGCCGAATACCAGATTGACGGCCAGGACGAGGACGATGTGCGGCAGGCTCATGGACGGACCGGCAGCGGCGGAGCGAGGCCGCGCAGGATACCACCCGCCCCGGCGGCAGTCAGACCGCGGCGGAATCCGCCGGCGGCCGGCAGCGCTCCCAGGCGAGCATGACCCGTTTGCGGTCCGCACCCCAGCGGTACCCGCCCAGCGCACCGTTACGCCGCAGCACCCGATGACAGGGGATGAGCCAGGCCACGGGGTTGGCGCCGACGGCATTGCCGACGGCGCGGGAAGCGCCGGGGCGCCCGACAGCCGCCGCCAGCTCCCCGTAGTCCGTGGTCTCGCCGGGCGGCACAGCCAGCAGCGCGCGCCAGACCTGCTGCTGGAAGTTGGTCCCGCGCAGGTGCAGTACATGCTCGCGGTCGCCGCGGAAGATATCCGCAAGCACGTCGCCGGCCCGGCGGTCGGCGACGATGCGCGCGCCGGGCCAGGCTTCGGCGAGCTCGGCGAGCAGCTCCGCGTCGGGGCGCACGCCGGCGAAACCGAGTTCCACGATGCCCCGCCGGCTCCGCGCCAGGAAGGCGCGGCCGAAGGGCGTTTCGCCGCTGCCTGCACGCAGCTCCACGCCGCTGCCGCCGCTCTTGAACTCGCCCGGCGTCACCGCCTCGATGCTGACGAACAGATCGTGCAAGCGTCCCGGTCCGGACAGGCCGGCCGCCCAGGCCGCCTCCTCGACGCTGGCATCGGCGAGCAGATCGGCCTGCGCGTTCACGAGCGAGAGCCGGCGCAGATAGCGCAGCGGCGAGAGCCCCGACCAGCGGCGGAAAAGGCGGCTGAAGTGGGCCGGGCTGAGGCCTGCGGTGCCGGCAATCTCGCCGAGCGTCAGGCGCTCCCGATAGTGCCGGTCCATGAACGCGATGGCGCGTTCCATCCGGGTGTAGTCGGCCTGTTTCAGGGCTATCGGCATGGGAGGAGCATAGTCGCGGCCGCAACCCGGCACCACCCGGTTCCTGCGCTGCTCAGGCGAGGTGGTCGAGGACCTCTTCGGCCGGGTCCGCGGCGCCGCGGCGCCCGCCCCGGGTCAGCGCCTCGAGCCGGCGGCCGAGCGCGTGGCCGTCCCAGGTGCTCATGGGCTCGCCGTAACGGGACCGGTTGAGGGTCTCCAGCTCGTCGGCCGCCTCGGCCGGCAGCCGCTCGGCCAGCTCGCCCAGGGAGCGCGGCGGCGAGTCCGGCCAGCGTACCGCCGCCCACGCCAGCAACGCCTCGGCGGCGGCTGCGGTGTCGCCGCGGCGGCAGGCCTCCTTCACCGCCTTCAGCCGGCGGTTCTCCTGCCGGAAACCCGGCGACTCGCGCGGCTCCCGCAGGCGCCGCGGCGCGCGGCGGCGGCGATGGGAGTACCACCAGGCGATCAGCGTCAGCACCCAGCCGCCGGCCAGGATCAGGCTCATGCGATACCAGAAGGTCTCCGCGGCGGCCGTGGGTGCCGGCTGCATACCGGCGGGGGTCTCGGGCGGCGGCGCCGGCGGCTCCGCCGCCGCACCCGGCAGCACTTCAATGGCGTGGGGCGGCAGCGTCGCGATCTGCCACTCGCCCTCGCGTACATCCCACCAGGGCACTTCCAGCGCCTCGAATCCGACCTCGCCCGCCTCTGACGCCACCAGCGCGAAGCTCTCGCGGCGGATGCCGAGCACGCCCTGCTCCACCCCCAGCGTCTCCAGCTCCGGCTGATCGGAATAGCTGCGCACGCCGTCGGGCACGGGCAGCTCGAGCCCGGGCAGCTGGTTGGCGAGCAGGCCCGTCGCACGCAACTCGACCCGCCGTGCCACCGGCTCGCCGGCCGTCACCGGCGCGGCCGCCGGCTCCCATTCCTCGTCGAGGCTGACGTCAATGGCCGGCAGCCAGGCCGCGTCCGGATAGCCCGGCGGCGGCGGCGGAATGGGCTGTACGTCCACCGAGACGGGATCGGACGTGAACACCTTGCGCACCGCGCGCATGCCCTGGTCCAGCAGCCGCGCCTCGAAACGGGCGCTGCCGATCTCCAGCGTGCCGCTGGCCTGGGGGAAGAGCGCGTAGCGCCGCTCGAGCACCGTGTAGGTGCGGCCGCCGATCATCGACTCGTAGCGGCGGTCGTCGTCGAAGGGCTGCACCAGCACCTCCACCCCGTCGAACGACGGCTGCACCAGCCGCGGCTGGCGGGAGGACACGCCGACGAAGATCTTCACCGAGTAGACCACCTGGGCCTGCACCCAGGTCTCGGTGGAGTCGACCTCCGCCACCAGGAAGATATCAGCCTCGCCCGGCGGCGCCTCCTCGATGTCGCCCACGGTGACGGTGATTGGCTCGCTGGACTCGCCGTCCATGGTGAGCGCGGGCACCGTCAGTTCGCCGGTGCGTCTGGCCATCAGCGACACCGTCCACGTGCGCGACCGGCTGACCTGGCCATTGACCATGGTGGTGCTCGAGGTGCGGTTCTCGCTGAGGATGTCGAAGTCCTCCTCGAGCACGCTCAGGTCCGGCTCGCCGGTCACGTCGCCGCTGATCTGTATCTTCAGCGTAAACGACTCGTTGATGCGGATATCCGTGCGGTCCACCGTGGCCGTCATCGCGGCCAGCGACAGCGCAGGCAGGAACGTGAGCATCGCCGCGAGCCACCTCACCACGGCTGAACCTCCTGCTCGTCCGTCCACAGGGGATTGCCGTCCTGGTCGCGGCCCTGGCGCTGATACTGGTCGCGGAACTTCCGCCTGAGCAGGCCGCCGGGGTCGTTCGGCACCCGCCGCAGCCACTGCTCCATCGCCTGCGTCTGCTCCCGGGCGCTGCGCTCCTCCGCAGAGGCCGCCGCCAGCCGGCGCCGACGCTCGTCGTCACCCTCGTCGCCATTGGCGTCCTCCTCCGCCTCGGCCGCGCGGCGCATCTCCTCGCGGAGTTCCTCGATCGCCTGACGCTCGTCGGCATCCGCCGGGCCGGACTGTCCCTCCGCCTCGGCCTGGCGGCTGCCGCCGGTGTCCTGTTCGCTGCCCGGCTCACCCTGTTGCTGCGCACCGTCCGCTTGTTCTTCCTGCTGGGCGCTCTGACCCGGGTCCTGCTGACCCTGGCCCGGCTGCTGTTGCTGCCCCTCGCCCTCGCCGGACTCGCCCTCCCCGCCCGAGGACTGCTGTTGCTGCTGCC
>CAZRSA010000151.1:0-6514 GCA_964602525.1 uncultured Woeseiaceae bacterium | reverse complement strand
GCCGCGCCTACTATGCGGCGATGGTGCCGCCGGACAAGTCCGCCGAGTTCTTCGGCTTCTACAACATGATCGGCAAATTCGCTGCCGTGCTCGGACCCTTCCTGGTGGCGGCCACCAGCACCGTCAGCGACAGTCCGAAGGCCGTGATCGTGGCCATCGTGCCGCTGTTCATCATCGGCGCCGCCCTGCTCTCGCGCGTACATCCGCCCAGGCGGCGCGAAGTGGAGACCAGCGTCTTCTGACAGCCGCGGCCAGTTCGGCGTCACGCGGCCGGCCGGCGTAGCGCGCCTCGAGATACAGCGCCGTCACCCGGTCGATCTCGGCCGCGAGTTCCGGCCGGGCGGCCGCGGCCCGCGCGGCATAGCCAAGCGGCGGCTCCGCGGCTCCCCGGGGGATGCCGAGGGCGCGTACGAAGCGCCGGTACAGCCGTTCCGACCGGTCCGGTCCGGGCCGGCGGTGACGCCACGCGAGCCAGCCGGCGAGGCCCGCGAGCAGCACAGCCATGACCGCGACCAGCCAGACCACCATCCGCCGCCAGTCGGGGCGCTCCATGCCCAGCCAGCGCAGGAAATCCTCCTGGGTGGAGGGGCCGTAGCCGAGCACCCACTCGTCCCAGCGCGCGTTGGTTAGGTCCCAGTAGAAGCGCAGGGTCTCGACGAAATCCGCCCGCCAGATACGGTCGGTGACGCCGAACTCCGCGGCGTCCAGGGCGCCGTAGAGGCCGGACTCGATACGCTGCGGCGCCACGGCTGCGGTGGGGTCCACGCGCACCCAGCCCTCGCCCTCGAACCAGACCTCGGCCCAGGCATGGGCGTCGGACTGGCGGACGAGGTAGTAGGGGTCGGCGGTCTCCAGCGGGTTCAGCTCTCCGCCCTGGTAGCCGGCGACGACGCGGGCGGGTATGTCGACGGCGCGCATGAGCGTGGCGAAGGACGTTGCGTAGTGCTCGCAGAAACCGCGCCGGGTGGAGAACAGGAACTCGTCGGCGGCGTCCTGTCCCAGTGCCGGCGGGGAGAGCGTGTAGTAGAACGGCTCTTGCCGGTACCACTCCAGCACCCGCTGCACGTAGTCCCGGTCGCTTCCGGCACGGGCCCGCAGCTCCGCCGCGAAGCTGCGGGTGCGCGGATTGGTGCCGTTCGGCAACCGGGTCAGCCAGTTGCGGTAGCCCTCGCTCAAGGTCGGCTCCAGCGTCGCGTCCGGCAGTGATGCGGCCGTATAGACCAGTTGCCGGTCGACCGGGCGACGGCGTCCGACTTCCAGCCGCGGGGTGACGAAGGCGCCGTCCACGTCCACATCGTAGGGGCGTTCCAGCAGGAACAGGTAGCGCTGGCTGGTGGCATCGAGGCGTATGCGGTAGCGCAGCGCCTCGCCGGCCGGCTTCAGCCGGGACTGCGACTCCGGGTCGGGCAGGAGCTGTCGGGCGCTCCAGGTGCGGCCGTTCAGAACCTGGTCCATGACGATGCCGCGCCAATAGCGCTCCGCCGGCCGTGGCACCTCGCCATCGAACCAGACCCGGAAGGCGCGGGCGTCGGACTGGCTGAGATTGCTGATGTCGCCCGGGCTCATGCGGTCGCTCAGGCCGGTGACCGCGCTCTCCTGTTCGTTGGGGATGGCCCAGAACGGTCCCGGCACCCGGGGGAACAGCACCCAGAAGACGAGCATTAGAGGCAGGGCGTGCAGCAGCAGGCGGCCCGCGCCGCGGCTCGCCACATGCGGTGCGAGAGCCTCCCCCGAGCGGCCGGCATTCAGCCAGGCCGCGATGATGACGAACACCGCGCCGAACAGATACGGCAGTGTCCACAGGAACTGCTCGCGCAGCAGCGTGGCCAGTACCAGGAAAAAGGCGATGAACAGCAGGACGAACTGATCCCGCCGCGTGCGTGTCTCCAGCAGCTTCAGCGCCGCCATGATCACCAGCAGCGCCGTGCCGGGGCCCACGCCGTTGATGCCGCCGTAGGCGAACAGCACCGCAAGGAAGCCGCCGAACGCCAGCGCGATGCGGAATCCCCGCCAGGGCAGCGGCCAGCGGCGCAGCTCCACGATCCAGCGCCACAGGCCGCAGGCGAAGGCCGGCAATACGACCCAGACCGGCAGTGCGGGGATGTGCGGAACGACCGCCAGTCCGAGGGCCGCCAGCGTCCACGGCAGGGTATCGAGCAGCCGGCCGTCGCTGCGCCGGTCAGCGGCCACGACCAGCCTCCGCCGGGTCGGCCGGGAAGAGCGCGAGCGCGTCGAGACAGCGGCGCCGGTGTGCGCCGCCCCGGGAAGGCTCGACGGTCTCGCCGCCAAGGCGAAGTCCGTAGTGCCGGCCCTGGCTCTCGGCGTCCAGTATCCAGCGGCACAGCACCGACAGCCGCTCTTCCAGGTTGCGGCCCGGCGCGTCGCGCAGGTCCAGCCAGGCGAGCGAAGCCGCCGCGCCGGAGAAGCGCTTCGACTTCAGTTCACCGCTGCGGGCGTAGATCTTCCACGCGACGTGGCGAGGCGGGTCGCCGGCATAAAAATCGCGCAGGCCGGCGAAGTCGTCGTCGCCCTGCCCGGCGGTGGGCCGCCGGCCCCGGCTCACGGTGCTTGATGGCGGCGGCGGCGGGGCGTCCGCCGGTTGCGGCCACACCAGACAGCCGGCCTCGGCGTGTATCCAGGCCCAGGCCCGGAACAGGGTCAGCGGGTGGGTGGTGCGTACGCCGAAGCGCTCCAGGCGCAGTCGGCCCCGCCGCTCGGTCGGGACTGGCACCTCGGCCACGGCGTGCCCACCGGCCGGCACGTCCTCCCGCCGCGCGGAGCCCGCGCCTGCCTCTACGCCGAGTTCGTAGCGTGGCGCCCGGCCGTCGTTGGCCAGGTTGAACCGCAGGCGGGCTTCCTCGCCGGCGAAGACGGACTCGGCGCCGGCGAAGCCGATGACGAGGCCGGCCAGGTTGCGGTGGCAATGGTGCATGGCCACCAGCCCCAGGGCGGCGAGCAGGAAAGTGAGCGCGAAGCCCATGCTGTTGTTGTAGTTCATCGAGCCGAGCAGCATGGCGAAGGTCATCAGCCCGTAGGTGATGCCCACGCCCGTGGGCAGGATGTAGATGCGCCGCGAAGCGAGCCGCACCGGCACCGGGTCCGCACCCTGGCGCCGACGGGCCCAGCGCGCGGCCCAGCCGGCGAGGCGCTGCCGCGGGCGGCGCCAGCCGCGCAGTACCTCAGGGGATAGCGACGGACTCGAGGACATGGCGGCCGATCTCCTCCGGGTGCCGGCGGCCGGAGAGCTCATCCGTCGTCAGCCGGTGGGCGGCCACGGCCGTAAACACGGCCTGGACGTCGTCCGGGAATACCGCCTCCCGGCCTTCCACCAGGGCGATGGCGCGGGCGGCCCGGGTGAGGGCAATGGCGCCGCGGGGCGAGAGGCCGGCGGGAAAGTCGCCGGACTCGCGGGTGTAGCGGACCAGCGCCTGGATATAGTCGATCAGCGGTTCGCTGACCTTCACTTCGTCAACGGCGCGCTGCAGCCGGACGACGGCCTCCGGCGTCAGCGCCGGTTTCAGCTCGTGCAGCGCCACCCGGGTGTCGCGGCCGGCGATCAGCTGGCGTTCGGCTTCCTCGCCGGGATAGCCGAGTTCGATGCGCATGAGGAAGCGGTCCAGCTGGGACTCCGGGAGGGGGAAAGTGCCGATCTGGTTGCCCGGGTTCTGGGTGGCCACCACGAAGAACGGCTCGGGCAGCGTGTGGCTGGCACCGTCCACCGTGACCTGTCCCTCCTGCATCGCCTCGAGCAGGGCGCTCTGGGCCTTCGGCGTGGCGCGGTTGACCTCGTCGGCCAGCACCAGCTGGGAGAAGACGGGGCCGGGGTGAAAGTCGAAACGACCGTCGTCGGGCCGGTAGATGGAGACGCCGACGATGTCGGCGGGCAGCATGTCGCTGGTGAACTGGATGCGCTGATAGGTGAGGCCGAGCACCCGCGCGAGCGCGTGGGCCAGGGTCGTCTTGCCCACGCCGGGCAGATCCTCGATCAGCAGATGGCCACGGGCGATCAGGCAGGCCAGCGCCAGGCGCAGCTGCGGCCCCTTGCCCAGGATGATCGAGTCGAGCGAGTCCAGCGCCGCCGCCAGGGCGTCGCCGGTCTCTGCGGTCAGTCCGTTTTCCTTCTCGAGCACGTTCCCGATGCGCATCCGATTCTCCTTCGGCCGGCCGTTATGTTGACCCGTCGCGGCGCGGATTGCACCTGGCTCGGGGCCGGAATGTGACCGGATACTCAGATTGCGCCGTTAGGCGATCTGTTCCAGGCGCTCGAGCTGCTCGCGGATCTGGTCCAGCTGGCGGCGGAACTCCGTCTCCCGGTCCCGCTCCTTCGCCACGATTTCCGCCGGTGCGTTGTCCACGAAGCGGGGATTGGCGAGCTTGGCCTCGGCGCGGGAAAGCTCGGCCTCCACCTTCTTCGCCTGCTTGCCGAGCCGGCTGCGCTCGGCCTCCACGTCGATGAGCCCCGCCATGGGCACGAAGATCTTCATGTCGCCGAGAAGCGCGGTGGCCGAGGGCGGCGCCTCGGTGCCCTGGTCCAGGAAGTCGACCGACTCGATGCGGCCCACGTCGCGCACCAGCCGCCCGTGGCGCTGCAGCAGGCGGCGGTCGTCGTCGCCGGCGCCCTGCAGCAGCAGCGGCAGTCTGCGGCCCGGGGCGATGTCCATCTCTCCGCGGATGCGCCGCAGGCCCAGGATGAAGCCCTGCACCCATTGCATCTCCGCCTCGGCCGCCGGGTCGACGTCGCCCGTGGCCGCCTCCGGGTAGCGCCGGATCATAACGGTCTCGCCGTCCGCGCCGGCCCGCGCTGCAACCCTGAGCCAGATCTCCTCGGAGATGAAGGGCATGAGCGGATGCACCAGGCGCAGCAGGCTCTCCAGCGTCCCGATCAGCGTGCGCCGGGTGCCCCGTTTCGCGCCGTCGCTCGCATCGTCGGACTGCAGCACCGGCTTCGAGAGCTCCAGGTACCAGTCGCAGAACTCGTGCCAGGTGAACTCGTAGATGGCCTGGGCGGCAAGGTCCAGCCGGTACGCCGCGAACTGCTCGTGCACCGTCGCGACGGTGCGTGCCAGCCGGGAACGGATCCAGCGGTCAGCGGCGGAGAGCACCTCCTCGCCTTCATCCAGATCCTCCGTGGCCATGAGCACGTAGCGCGAGGCGTTCCACAGCTTGTTGCAGAAGTTGCGGTAGCCCTCGATGCGGCCCAGGTCGAAGCGGATGTCCCGGCCGGTGGTTGCCAGCGCGGCGAAGGTGAAGCGCAGCGCGTCGGCGCCGTACTCCGGGATGCCGTCCGGGAACTGCCGGCGCGTGGCCTGCTCGATCTTCGGTGCGAGGTGCGGCTGCATGAGTCCGCGGGTGCGCTTCGCCACGAGGGTATCGAGGTCCACGCCGTCGATGAGGTCCAGCGGATCCAGCACGTTGCCCTTGGACTTCGACATCTTCTGCCCGTCCTGATCGCGGATAAGCCCGTGGATGTAGACCTCGCGGAAGGGCACCTCGCCGGTGAATTTCAGTCCCAGCATGATCATGCGGGCCACCCAGAAGAAGATGATGTCGAAGCCGGTCACCAGCACCGAGGTGGGGTAGAAGGTCCTCAGCGCCTCCGTGTCCTCCGGCCAGCCGAGCGTGCTGAACGGCCACAGGCCCGAGGAGAACCAGGTATCGAGCACGTCCTCGTCCTGCGCCAGCGCCAGCGAGTCGTCCAGGCCGTACTTTTCGCGTACTTCCGCCTCGCTGCGACCCACGTAGAGGTTGCCGTCGCCGTCATACCAGGCCGGTATGCGGTGGCCCCACCACAGCTGGCGGCTGATGCACCAGTCCTGGATCTTGTGCATCCAGTCGAAGTAGGTCTTGTCCCAGTTGGCGGGGACGAAGCGGATGTCGCCCTGCT
This sequence comes from uncultured Woeseiaceae bacterium, assembly GCA_964602525.1. Taxonomy (GTDB): domain Bacteria; phylum Pseudomonadota; class Gammaproteobacteria; order Steroidobacterales; family Woeseiaceae; genus Lentisalinibacter. The sequence goes on along the minus strand of CAZRSA010000151.1, from coordinate 630 downwards.
CGACGGCACGGATGGCCGGCTCCGCCAGCGGTTCGATGGCGACGTACCACTGATCGGTGAGGTAGGGTTCCACCACCGCGCCGGTGCGGTCGCCCCGCGGCACCATCAGCCGGTGGTCCTCCGTCCTCTCCAGCAGCCCCGCGGCGTCCATGTCGGCGACGACCCGCTTCCTCGCCTCGAACCGGTCGAGGCCGCGGTAGCGCTCCGGCACGGCGTCGTTCATGGCCGCGTCGTCGGTGAGCACGTTGATGATCTCGAGGTCGTGGCGCTCGCCGATCTCGTAGTCGTTGAAGTCGTGGGCCGGCGTGATCTTCACGCAGCCCGAACCGAACTCCGGGTCCACGTATTCGTCGGCGATGACCGGGATGCGCCGCTCCGCCAGCGGCAGCAGTATCTCGCGACCGACGAGATGGCGATAGCGCTCGTCCTCAGGATGGACGGCCACGGCGGTATCCCCCAGCATCGTCTCCGGGCGGGTCGTGGCCACGGTCACGTGGCCGTCTGCGTCGGCCAGCGGATAGCGGAAATGCCAGAGGTGGCCGGATTCCTCCTCGCTCAGCACCTCGAGGTCGGACAGCGCCGTGTGCAGCACCGGGTCCCAGTTCACGAGCCGCTTGCCGCGGTAGATGA
>CAZRSA010000150.1:0-6602 GCA_964602525.1 uncultured Woeseiaceae bacterium | reverse complement strand
GGGCCTTGTGTCCCTCCCATCCCGGCGCCTTCATCATCCTGATTTCAGGCGCCAGCTACCATACAAGGGCCTTCCGGCCGGTTCCCGGCGCGTGGCCGCGGGAACCGATTCGCTCAGAAGCCAAGGCCCCCTCTGAAAGCCTCGGCATAGCGAACCGACTCCCGCTGCCGAATTGCCTCTGCCCAGGCGTGCATGCGCGGCGGCAATATCGCTGCGTCGTTACCGGCATGCGTTCGCACCGCATCCAGGCTCGTATAAAAGGTATGGAACGCGATCTCCAGCAACGAGAATCCGTCGCCGAAGAAGTACGGGCTTTCGAACCGCGGGGCGAGGACGGCGGTCTCGAACCAGTCCAGTTGCTCCTGGAGACGGGCGATAACGGGTGCACGCTCGTCCTCGCCCGACCGCGCGATCGCCGTCAGCTGTGGCAACAGTGTGTTGTCGCAGTAATGGATCCACTTGCGGGCGGCCGCACGGTCCTGCGGATTATCCGGCATCAACGGCGGCTGCCGGAAGCGCTCATCGAGGTATTCGTTGATGATATTCGATTCGAATACGGTGGTCGCCGCATCGACAAGGACGGGCGTTTTTCCATAGGGGGTAGTGGCGAGGAATTCCGACAGTTTATTGCCACTGGCGTCGATGGCAGGGATGGCCGTGAATTCCACGCCTTTCTCACGGAGGGCGGCATAATTCCTGACGGCCCAGCCGCAGCCGCGGCCCGTGTAGATGCGGATATCAGACATGTCGTACTCCGGCTGTGCGCCGCTCGCGTGCTTCCAGCCGCCGGCGGATAATGCGGTGGCGTCTCTCTGTGATGGGGAAGAAGAAGGCGAGGACGGTGGACGCGAGATTGAGGAGTATGGGGACGCCGAGGAAGGCGATGAAGAAGCCGGTGAGCGCCAGGCCTTCATTGTGCGCGTCGGGATTGAAACCGAATGCGGAGGCGAGCATCAGCGCCAGGCCCGCGCCCGCGCCGAGCCCGATCTTCTGGAACAGGGTGATCAGCGAATAGTAGTTGCCGGCATTGTTGCTGCGGGTCTTCAGCGTGTCATAGTCGACGACATCCGCCATCAGTGCGTAGTAGGCCACGGTGGATCCCGCCGAGAACAGCGCGGACAGGCTAAAGACCGTGAACATGGCCGGGTAGGCGCTGTCGCCCGGCCGGATGAAACCCATCGCGACCAGTGTGGCCACCGTGCTCAGGTTACAGATCGCAAGCATCCGGTGCTTGCCGATTTTCGCACCTACAAGACCCCAGAAGGCCGCGCTCGCCACGCCAATAGTGGCTACGGCCAGGCCGATATGGCTGAAGCGCTCTGGGATGCCGAGATAGGTCGCAATAAAGAAGAAGTAGAGCCCCGCGACCATCCCGCTGGCTATCGCGCTCGCGAGCATCAGCACAGAGAAGTAGCGCATGGGGCGGTTCGCGACGAGACCGCGGAAGGCAGTGCGCAGGTCGGGCGTCCTCGCCACGCCGACATGGCCCTGGGGTACACGGACCACGGCCCACATGACGCTGGCGAAGATGAGGCCCACGATGAGCCAGGACAGGAATCCGGTCACCTCCGGCGTGATCTCCGTGGTGGCGAAAATCGGCAGGAAGGGGCCGCTCCAGAACAGCACATAACCGAGGTAGATGGCGGTGGTGCGGAACCCGGAGATCCGTGAGCGTTCGCTGTAGTCGGTCGTGAGTTCGCTGAGCCAGGCGCCGTGGGGGATCTCCACCATGGTCCAGCCGAGATAGACGGCGATTGATGCCAGCAGGAAGTACAAAGCACCTGTGTCGGGCCCCGGGCGGAACCAGAAGACCACACCGACCATGCAGAGCAGCCCGCCCAAGATGATCCAGGGCTTGCGTTTGCCCAGCCGCGAGTCGGTCTTGTCCGAGAGCAGTCCGATCAGCGGATCGGTGACTCCGTCGAGCACGCGGCTCGCCACCAATATGATGCCGAGCACGGCGAGATCGATGCCGGCAACGGTGGCGTAGAGCCCGGGCAGGATGGACAGCGCCGGCGTGTGCAGCATCCAGATGGGGACGAGCGGCGCGGAGTAGGCCGCGACCGTCGTGGCGCTGACGCGTTTGTTCAACGTCCGAAGCGGTACGTCGCCTCGAGTCCTACGGTACGCGGGCGTATCGTATTGGCCCGCACCGCCTGGCCAGCCTCCGGCGTGCCGACGGCTCCGCCGGAGAAAACGTTCAGCCACGGCGCCTTGTCCGTGACGTTATCCACGTAGAGCTTCAACTGCCAGCTGTCCCAGTTGGCGCCTGCCGAGAAATTGACGACGTTCTGGGACGGCACCGTGACGTTGCCGTCGTTACCGTCGAAGCCGAAGGTGGGGGTGGAAGCCTTGTGCCAGTAGTTCGCGCGCACGAATGCGTCGGCATTCGGCGTCAGCGGGAACTGATAGCCGACGTCCAGGGACCAGGTGTCGGTGGGTGTGCGCCTCAGCTCGTCGCCTTTGCGGATGGTCACGCGCGTCCCGGGGAAGAGCTGGGCATCATCCTGGAACTCGTTCTCGGTCCAGGCATAGGTGAGCGCGGCATAGACGCCGGGTGCGATCAGGTCCTGGGTGACGATCTCGATCTCGGCGCCCTTCGCCTCGAGATCGGGTGCGTTGGTCGTGAAGAAGCCCTGGCCGAACGCGCCTGCCGTGTCGCTCTGCACGACGGCCTGCACCTCCTGCCAGTCCAGGAAGTAGACGGACGCGTTCAGGATCATGCGGTTGTCGAGCAGCGTCGACTTGATGCCCGCCTCGTAGCTCACCAGCGTGTCCGGGCCGAACTCGAAGAACTCCTCGGAGATGCCGAACAGGTCCTCACCGACGAAGGTGTTGAAGCCGCCGAAGCGGAAGCCCTCTGCGCGGGAGGCGTAGACCATCAGGTCGTCGGTGGCGCGGTACTCGACCGCGAGCTTGTGGAAGAAGTCGCTGTCGGATGCCACGCCGTTGGTGACGAAGCCGAAGTCTGCGCCGCCGATCAGGAATACCTCCCGGTTGTCGACCTCCCAGTCGAAGAAGCGACCGCCGACCAGCACCGTCAGCTTCTCGGTGAGGTCGTAGCTGACCTCACCGAACAATGCCCGGTCGGTGAGGATCTTCAGACCGCCCTGGGTGAGGCCCTCCACCGGAGCCGGATCGTCGAGGGAGGCGAGGGTATAGTCGATGGTCTGGTCGAAGTCGTCGTACTCGTCGTAGTAGAGTCCGACGATCCACTGCAGCGGGCCCCCGCCGGCAGATGCCAGGCGCAGCTCATGGGTGGTCGCCTTCTCGTCGATCGTCGTCGTGACCTGCTGCAGGAAACCAAGTTCGTCGTTGAAATCGGTATAAAAGCCGTCGTTGGTATAGCGGGAGCCGTTGTAGGAGACGGTGGCCCAGCCGAGGTCGTAGTCGACGATGAGGTTGAACAGGTCGTAATTCTGCTCGGCGGGACCGGCATCCGACGGCTGATCCACCTGGAGGCCGCCCAGGCTGATATCGAAATAGGTCGGCGCGTCCGCCTCGAGATCATTCCCGTGCCAGATGGCGGTGACGCTGAGCGCATCGGTGGGCTGGTAGAGCGCCGACAGCCGCCACGCGGTTTCCTCGACGTCGTTGATTCCCTCTGCGCCGGTGCGGATGTTCTCGATGTAGCCGGCCTCGTCGATACGCTGCGCGGCGAGCCGGACGGCGAAGACATCCTCGGCCAGTGGCACGTTCACGTAACCGCTCATGCGGCTGCTGGTGCCGCTGTCGCCGCTCGTGCCGTAGACGTCGCCCTGCACCTCCGCGTCTAAACCGGAGGGGTCCGGACGATTGGAGCGGAAATAAATGAGGCCGCCGATGGCCTGTGCGCCCCAGAGCGTACCCTGCGGTCCGCGCAGCACGGCGACTTCGCCGATATCGAAGAAGCGGTAGGTATTGCCGAAGTGCGGCGCTCCGTCCAGATACTGCGCGACCACGCCTTCGGTGTTGTCAGCGACGGCGGAGAGACCGCGGATGGAAGCCACCTCGTTGCTCCGGCCGGGTCCGCCGTCGTTGATGAAGTTGGTGCCCGGTACCTGCACAATGAAGTCATCGAAATCGAGCACGTCGAGACGCTCGAGCTTGGTCTCGTCGAAAGCGGTAATGCTCGCGGCCAGGTCCTGCACGCTGCGCGCGGATCGCTTGTCGGCCGTGACGAGTATCTCCTCGATCACCGTGGCGTCGGAGTCGATTTCCTGGGCCGCTACCGGCGCGGCAATAGCGCTGGCGACGGTGACGAGTGCGCCGGCGAAACCCGCGAGGCGGATCAGGCGAGAGGTGAACGAACGCATTTTTGCAGCCCCCTGGCGCCGGCGTCGGACCGGCACGGTCAGTTCTCGGAAATACCCCGGGAAAAACATACCGTACAGACGTATTGTTTGCAAAGAAATGCTGATCAGGCGCTGTTACTGCCGTTCAAATAAGCCTTCAGCATGGCGACGACCAGCTCGAATCGCCGGTCGGTGGCGGGGCCATCGGCGTCCGAGGCCAGGCCGCGCATCAGATAGCAGGCGATGCCGACGAGGTCTCGCGGGTACTCGGCGGCCGCGAACTCGGGGAACAGCTGCTCGTACTCGCGGCTCATCTCCTCATCGTCGATGGCCGTCATCTCGCGCTGCAGCGCGGCGATCTCGTCGTTGGTGCGCATCGCCACCTCGATTTCGAGAGCAGTGGCGTACCAGGTCTCGAAGTCCTCCCTCAAGACCTGCAGCCGATCCTCGAGCGAGAGTCGATCGGTATCGGCGCCGAGCAACTTCTCCTTGAAGCGGTTCAGCCGCTGGCGATAGAACCAGACGATGGCGCTGGCGATCAGCTCGTTCTTGGTGGGGTAATGGTGTAGCAGGGCGCCGCGCGAGACGCCTGCCTCCGCGATGATGGAGCTGATGGAGGTGGCCGCATAGCCGTCGCGGCCGAGGCAGCGCACGGTGGCCTGCAGCAACGCGGTCTGGGTCGACTCGCTGCGCTCCTGCTGGCTGCGGCGGCGAACGGGAGCGTTCCTTGGCATGTCCGGCTTCCTGTCGTGGCCCGTATTAACAGTACGATCATACTATTTATTGGGCAGCCCTTGCGAGCAGGGAGACCCTTCAGGCCCGATTTATGTATTGACGAATCAAGACACGTCAGGCTAGCATCTTTTTCATGACCGCTATCAAAATCAGCTCCAAAGTCGACGAGAAGGTCTGGGCGGAACTCCGCGCCATGGCGGAGGAGCAGCACCAGAGCGTCTCTGGCCTGCTGACCGAGGCCATCAGCGAATATCTGCAGCGCCGGCGCGTGCGGCCGGACGTGCTGAAACACCTCGACGACTCCATCGAGGAGAACCGCCGGCTCGGGGAGCTCCTTGCCAAGTAGGGTCCTGTTCCTCACCTCCGACGAGGTGCTGGCCATCCACGAAGCCCTGATCCGCGAATTCGGCGGCCCGCCGGGTGTGCGCGACCAGGGCCTGCTCGAGAGCGCGCTGTTCCGGCCGCGCACCGGCTATTACGAGGACCTGGCGGAGATGGCGACGGCGCTGTTCGAGTCGCTGCTGATGAACCACCCGTTCGTGGACGGCAACAAGCGCGTGGCGTTCTTCGCCACCGATGTCTTCCTGCGCCTGAATGGCTGGAAGCTAGCGGTCGAGGCGGACAGCGCCCACGAGTTCCTGGTGGGGCTGTTGGAGAGGAACGCGTGCGACTTCGAGCACCTGCTGCCCTGGCTTCGCCGGCATCTCGTCCGATGCTGAAACTCTTCTCCATCCTCCTCGGCTTCTACCTGTTCTTCGTCGGCCTGGTCTACGCCATGCAGGGCCGCCTGCTCTACCTGCCCAACCTGCCCGGCCGCGAGCTCGCGGCTACGCCGGAAGACGTCGGCCTGCGCTACGAGGACGTCCGCCTCACCGCGAGCGACGGCGTGGAGCTGCACGGCTGGTTCGTGCCGGCGGGCGGCGAGGCGCGCGGCACGCTGCTGTTCTTCCACGGTAACGCCGGCAACATCTCCCACCGGCTGGAGTCCGTCCGCCAGTTCCACGGCCTCGGCCTGGACGTGCTGATCATCGACTACCGCGGCTACGGCCAGAGCGAGGGGAAGCCGTCGGAGCAGGGCACCTACCGGGACGCTGCGGCGGCCTGGGCCTATCTCACGGACGCGCGCGGCGTGGCGCCGTCGCGCATCGTGGTGTTCGGCCGCTCGGTGGGCGGCGCGGTGGGTGCGTGGCTCGCCGCCAACCGGGAGGCGGGTGCGCTCATCGTGGAGTCGAGTTTCTCGTCGCTGCCGGCACTGGCCGGCGAGCTCTACTGGTTCCTGCCGGTGCGCTGGCTCAGCCGGTTCCGCTATCCCACCGCCGAGTACGCGGCCGCGGCGGACTGCCCGGTGCTGGTGATCCACAGCCGGGACGACGACATCGTGCCCTTCCACCACGGCCGCGCCATCTATGAGTCCGCCGGCGAGCCGCGCCAGTTTCTGGAGCTGTCCGGCCCCCACAACGGGGCCCATGTGCTGAGCGAGGAGCGCTACCTGGAGGGGCTGGAAGATTTTCTCGAGGCTGCGCTGACAAAAATGTAGGAGGCCTTCAGGCCCGATTGCCGACATGGATCGGGGCTGAAGCCCCTCCTACGGGT
>CAZRSA010000149.1:0-6625 GCA_964602525.1 uncultured Woeseiaceae bacterium | reverse complement strand
TCAGGCCAGGAAGGCCTCGATGCCGCGCACGCACACCCGCTCGTTCAGCATCGGCACGTGCCCCCGGTTCGGCACCTGCAGCACCTCCAGATCCGGCTTGGCCTCGCGCATCTTCGCGATGATCTCCTCGGTGAGTATGTCCGAGAGCACGCCGTGGATGACCAGCGTGGGCGTGTCCGCCAGGCCCGCGAACAGCGTCCAGGGGTCTTCCAGCTCGCCGCCCACCTCGCGCAGCGCCTCGCCGATCTTCGGGTCGCAGTCGAGGCGCGGAACGCCGTCGGCGTCTTCGCGATACCCCGTGCGGGCGTAGGCGAGCCATTCCTCGTCGGTGAGGTCCGGGTAGGCGACGCCGTAGTTGGCCTTCGACAGCGCCACGGCGTCCTCCCAGGAGCGGATGTCCGGGGTCTTGCCCGCGTAGCCCATGATGCGGGCGAGGCCTTCCGGCGCGATCTCCGGGCCGACGTCGTTCAGGATGACGCGGTCCACCAGTTCCGGCCGGCGCCGGTTCAGGGTCATCGAGACCAGCCCGCCGAGGGAGGTGCCGAGGCAGACGATACGCGGGAAGCCGAGCCGGTCGACGAGCGTCTCCATGTCCCGCACGTAGGTCAGCGGATGGTAGTTGCGCCACTCCGGGTCGTGGTCGGACAGCCCGCGGCCGCGGAAGTCCGGCGAGATCACGCGCCGGCCCGGCGACAGGTGACGGGACAGGTGGCGGGCAATGGCCTCGAAGTCCCGGCAGTTGCGGGTGAGGCCCGGCAGGCAGAACACCGGCGGCAGGTCGTCGGGGCCCCCCTCCGGACGATAATCCCGGTAGTGCAGGCGCAGGCCGTCGCCGCTCTCGAAGTACTCGTCGCTATGGTCACTATGGTCGCCATGGTGGCTGCGCTCGCTCACGGCGTTCCCCTCAGACCCTGGTATCCGCATAGTCCTTGCGCAGTTCGCGCTTCAGGACCTTGCCGTTGGGGTTGCGCGGCAGCTCCTCGACGAAGACCACGCCGGCCACCCGCTGCTGCTTGCCCACCCGTTCGTTGATCCAGGCGGTGAGTGCCCCGGCGTCGGTGTCCTCGCCCCCTGTCGGGACCACCACGGCGAGCGGCGTCTCACCCCACTTCTCGCTGGGCACGCCGATCACCGCGATGTCCGCCACGCCGGGATGCCGCGCCGCCACGGCCTCGATGTCGGCCGGATAGATGTTCTGGGCACCGGAGAGGATCATGTCCTTCTTGCGGTCGACGAGGTAGAGAAAGCCCTCGTTGTCGAGCCGGCCGATGTCGCCGGTCCTGAGCCAGCGCCGTCCCTCGCCGTCGGTCCAGGTGGCCTCCTCGTTGGCGTCGTCCCGGTTGAGGTACCCGGTCATGAGCAGCCGGCCGTAGCCCACGATCTCGCCGGCCTCGCCGGCCGGCAGCACCTGGTCGTCGTTGCCCAGGATGATGATGTCCTGGCCCGGGCAGGGCCGACCCACGGAGTTCATGCGCAGCTCCGCGTCCTCCGGCTGCAGCGTCGTGACCAGGCCCTCGGTGAGCCCGTACAGCTCGATGAAGCCGCTGCAGATCTCGTCGTAGATGCGCCGCTTCAGCGGCTCCTGCAGGGGCGAGCCGCAGCACATCAGGCTGTCCAGGCTGGAGATGTCGTAGCGGCCGAGGGCCGGGTGCTCCATGATGCGCTGGAACTGAACGGGCACCATGGCCGAATGGGTGACGCGCTCGTCCTCGACGGTGGCCAGGAAGCCTTCGGCGTCGAACGACGGCGTGACCACGATGGTGCCACCGCACCAGAAGGTGGCCAGCATCGCCACCCAGGTGATGTTCGAGTACAGGCCCAGCGAACACAGCGTCCGCGCACCGCCGTGGTAGCGCAGCGCCAGCGCCATGTCGTAGGCCCAAGCCGCCCGGCACTGGTGGGAGTGTACGATGCCCTTTGGCAGCCCGGTGGTGCCGGAGCTGTAGATGATGTTGCACTCGTCGCCCGCGGTCACCGGATAGCCGCTCTCCCGGGCCTGGTGATGGTCCCGCCAGGCGGTGTATTCGGTGAATCCCTCGGCGGAGGCGCCGGCCCCGGCGTGGCCGATCATGCGGCCGGTGAGTTCGGCCGGCAGCTCGTCGCCCATCGCGACCAGGCGCCCCACGTGTTCGTGGGAGGCGATGAGCGCCTTCGCGCCGCTGTCGCGGATGAGGGTGAGGATGCCCTCGTCGCTGACCGAGACGTTCAGCGGCACCGCGGCGAAGCCGCCGTAGATGGTGCCGAACATCGCCTCGGCCATCTCCAGGCCGTTGCGCATGAGCACGATCACCCGGTCGCCGGGCTCGAGCCCCAGCGCCGCGAGGCCGGCGGCGACGCGGCCGAGGCGCTCCCGGCAGGCGGACCAGGTGAGCGTCTCGCCCTGGCAGACGACCGCCGGCTTGCTCGCCAGCCAGCGGGCATTCAGGTCGATGATGCCGGGCAGATAGGCTTCTCCGGCGCGGAACCAGGCCATGTGCGATCCCCCTGTCGCAGTTTTCAACGCTCGTTGAAGGTTATTTCAACATTTGTTGAGTTGCAAGGGGGCGGCCCCTAGAATGCGAAGGCTCCGACGGCAGGTGATCCGTATGGCCAAGAAGAAGCAGCGCAAGACCGAGGCAACCCGGGAACGGATCCTGAACGCCGCCGAGGAGCTGTTCGCCCAGCACGGTTTCGACGGCGTCACCGTGCGCCAGATCATGCGCAAGGCCGGCGCCGACGTCGCACTCGCCTACTACCACTTCAAGTCCAAGCGGGACCTCTTCGACGCCGTGCTGCTGCGCCATGCCGAGGTGCTGAACGCCCTGCGGCTGAAGGCGCTGGAGGAGGTGGAGGCCCGGCATACCGACGACCTGCCCAGCGTGGAAGAGATCATCGCCGCCTTCACCAACCCGCTGCTGCAGTTGCTGGTGGAGGACCACGAGAAGTGGAAGCATTACTTCGCGCTGATCGCCCAGATCAACAACTCGCCGGAGTGGGGCGGCGAGCTCATGACCCGCTTCTTCGATCCCCTGGTGAAGCGCTTCCTCGAGGCACTGAGGCGGGCGAAGCCCGAGTGGTCGGAGGAGGAGATCTACTGGTCCTATCACTTCCTCTCGGGCGCGCTAACCCTGACCTTCGCCGAGACCGGGCGCATCGACAACCTCTCGGGCGGGCTGTGCCGCTCCACCGACATGGAGGCCATCAGCGAGCGCATGCCCCGCTTCGTCGCCGCCGGCTTCCGCGCCCTGGCCGAGGAGTAGGGGACCTTCAGGCCCCGGTTTCCGAAGCATCTTGTAATTCAACCAGCGTTGAAATAGGATTCATTCAGCGTTCGTTGAATTACGGCTGCAAGAGCCCGAGCGCCGGCACCGCGGTGCCGTTATCACAACCAACGGGGGAATCTGTCATGCCTATACGCTATCGCTATGCCCGGAGACTGGGCGCGGCCCTGGCCGTCGCACTGCCCATGGCCGGATTCGGTCCGGTCGCCGTGGCCCAGGACACCGAGCAGGGTGCCCGCGCCATCGAGGAGGTCGTGGTCACGGCCCGGCGCCGGGAGGAGACGCTGCAGGACGTACCGCTGTCCATCACGGCCTTCAGCGGCGAGGAACTCGCGCGTATCGGCGCGCTGACCATCACCGAGATCGGTCAGACCACGCCCAACGTGACGCTGGAGGTTTCCCGCGGCACGAACACCACCATCACCGCGTTCATCCGCGGCGTGGGTCAGCAGGACCCGGTCCCCGGCTTCGAGGCGGGCGTCGGCATCTACGTGGACGACGTCTACCTGAACCGGCCTCAGGCCGCCGTGCTCGACATCTACGACGTGGAGCGTATCGAGGTCCTGCGCGGGCCCCAGGGCACGCTGTACGGCCGTAACACCATCGGTGGTGCCATCAAGTACGTGACGAGGCGGCTCTCCGACGAACCCGAGGCGAAGGTGCGGGTGACGGTGGGCAACTACAATCAGCTCGACACCGTGGTGACCGGCTCCACGCCCATCGGCGAGACACTGCGCATCGGCGGCTCGGTGGCGCGCCTCACCCACGACGGCTTCGGCGACAACCTGAACCTGCCCGGTCTCGAGAACTACGCGAAGGACCTGCTCGCCGGCCGGTTCAGCGTCGAGTGGCTGCCGACCGACGCGCTGTTCTTCCGTCTGACCGGCGACTATCTGGACGACGATTCGGATCCCCGCCAGGGCCATCGCCTGACCGTGGGTAACCTGTCCGGCGCACCCGTCCTGGACGACGTCTACGACACCCGCGCGGGCCTGAACAACCCCACCCAGGAGGTGCAGGCGCGGGGTCTGTCGCTGACGGCCGAGTGGGATCTCAACCCGGCGTTCACGCTGAAGAGCATCACCGCCTACCGGGACGACGAGACCTATACGCCGATCGACTTCGACAGCCTGCCCGCCGCCGACCTGGACGTGCCGGCGGTCTACGAGAACGACCAGTTCTCCCAGGAATTCCAGCTGCTCTACGAGAGCGACCGGCTGTCCGGCGTGGCCGGCGCCTACTACCTGGACGCGAACGCCTTCACCGCCTTCGACGTCATCCTGGCGACCACGGGCGATCTGATCGGCGCGCCCGGGCTGAACGCTTTTACGCTGGGCGACGTGGACACCGAGACCTGGTCGCTGTTCGCCGATTTCACCTACCAGCTCACCGACCAGGTGGACATCTCCGTGGGTGGCCGCTACACCGTGGACGAGCGTACCTCCCGGGTGCTGCGCCAGACGCTCGTCGGCGGCACATCCGGCTTCTTCGGCGGCTCGGCCGTGCCCATCGCGACCACCTCCGACTTCGACGGCAGCGAGGAATTCACCGAGTTCACGCCCCGCTTCTCCGTGAGCTACGTGCCCGTCGACGGCCAGAACCTGTACTTCACCTGGAGCGAGGGCTTCAAGGGCGGCAGCTTCGACCCCCGCGGCCAGACCAGCCTGGCGCCCGACCTCGACGGCGACGGCGACATCGACGAGCAGGACATCTTCGAGTTCATGCTGTTCCAGCCCGAGACCGTGAGTTCCTACGAGGTGGGTCTGAAATCGTCCTGGCTGGAGAACCGGGTCAATACGAATATTGCCGTGTTCTTCGCCGACTACCAGGACGTCCAGATACCGGGCTCCGTGGGCGTCGACTCGGATAACGACGGGGTGGTGGACACCTTCATCGGCATCACTTCGAACGCCGCCGATGCCGACATCTTCGGCGTCGAGTTCGAGGGCGCCGCACAGCTGTCGGATGCGTTCCGGTTGAACTGGATGCTCGGTTACATCGATGCGGAGTTCAACGAGTTCATCGACGCGCTGGGTAACGACGTAGCCGAGGAGCGCGTGTTCCAGAACACGCCGGAACTGACGGCGAGCGCCACGCTGGTCTACCAGCGGCCCCTGGAGGTGCTCGGCCGCGATACGGACTTCTCCATCCTGAACACGATCGCCTACCGGGACGACACCAGCCAGTTCGAGGTACCCACGCCGGAGTTGGACCAGGATGCCTATACGCTGTGGGACCTGAGCTTCGTGCTCGAGGGCGGGGACGGCCGCTGGCGTCTGGGCCTGCACGGCAAGAACCTCACCGACGAAGAATACAAGGTGGCGGGTTATTTCTTCCCGAACCTGGGCCTGGAGAGCAGCATCACTGCCTTCTACGGCGATCCGCGTCGGGTGATGGGGACGTTCGAGTACCGTTTCTGAGGCAACCTCCCCCGCCTCGCACCGCGGCCCCGTCATACGGCGGGGCCGCTTTTTTTTGCGGGGGCGGCTAAACTGTCGCCGCCATGTCCGAGGACCGCCCCCGCCTGACCGCCTTCCTGCATCCGCGCTACTGGCCGACCTGGCTCGGCGTGGGCCTGCTCCGGCTCGCCTGCCTGCTGCCCTACCGGGCGCAGATGCGGCTCGGGCGCACGCTGGGACGGCTCGCGGGACCGCTGCTGCCCGGCCGGGTGGCCGTGGCCCGGCGCAACATCGCGCTCTGCTTTCCGGAGAAGTCGTCGGAGGAGGTGGAGGCACTGACCCGCGCCCACTTCCGCTCGCTGGGCATGTCGCTCATGGAGACGGCCAGCGCCTGGTGGCGGGGCGACGAGTTCATTGCGCGCCTGGCCACGATGGAAGGCGCAGAGCACGTGCACCGCGCGGTGGAGCAGGGGCGCGGCGCGATCCTTCTTACCGCTCATTTCAGCACGCTGGAGTTCAGCGGCCCGGTGCTGCACCGACACCTGCCGCCCTTCGACGCCGTCTACCGCAGGCACCGCAGCCCGCTGGTGAACGAGATCTGGCGCCGCGGCCGGGAACGCTCGGCCCGGCGCACCATCGAGAAGAGCGACATCAAGACCATGGTGCGGAGCCTGCGCGAGGCCGTGCCGGTCTGGTACGCGCCGGACCAGAGTTACCGGCGCAAGCAGTCCGAGCTGATCCCGTTCATGGGCGAGCCGGCGATGACCAACACCGCCACCAGCGCGCTGGCGAAGCTGGGCAAGGCCGTGGTGCTGCCACTGTTCCCGCGCCGGCTGCCCGACGACGCGGGCTACCGCATTACCGTCTATCCCCCGCTGGAGGACTTCCCGTCCGGAGACCCGGCGACCGACGCGGCCCGCTACAACGAGATGGTGGGCGAATGGATCCGCGAGGCGCCGGCCGAGT
>CAZRSA010000148.1:0-6743 GCA_964602525.1 uncultured Woeseiaceae bacterium | reverse complement strand
CCCCTGCAGCATGCCGACCGGGCGCTCATCGTCACCGCGAACGACTTCGACTCGATCTTCGCGATGAACCGCATCGTCTCCGCCATCCAGGCCAAGGCGAAGAACTACAACGTTCGGCTCGGCGGCGTGGTGGCTAACCGCAGCGCCCAGACGGACGAGATCGACCGCTTCAACGACGCCATCGGCCTGAACCGGGTGGCTCATTTCCCGGACCTGGACGTCATCCGCCGCAGCCGGCTGAAGAAGTCCACCCTGTTCGAGATGGAGGACGCCGAGGGCCTGGCGGCGGTGCAGCAGGAGTATCTGCGCCTGGCACAGGCACTGTGGGACGGCACCGACCCGATGGATGCCGCCCCGATGAAAGACCGGGACATCTTCGATTTTCTGGGTTTCGACTGATGACCACCATGACCTACCAGGAACGCCGCGGCGAGCTGGAGACCTATTTCGACCGGACGGCGGCCGACGCCTGGCGGCGGCTGACCTCCGACGAGGCGGTGGGGCGCATACGGGCGACCGTGCGCGCCGGTCGGGACCGGATGCGTGAGCGTCTGCTGTCCTGGCTGCCTGCGGATCTCGAGGGCCGGACCATCCTGGATGCGGGCTGCGGCACCGGCGCGCTGGCGGTCGAGGCCGCCCGCCGGGGTGCCCACGTGACCGCCATCGACCTGTCGCCGACGCTGATCGAGCTGGCACGGGAACGGCTGCCGACCGAACTCGGTGCTGGACGCATCGACTTCCGGGTGGGCGACATGTTCGACGAGCGCCTCGGCCGCGTCGATCACGTGGTGGCCATGGACTCGCTGATCCACTACGACGCGTCGGACATCGTCCGCGTGCTGAGCGCCTTCGGGCGCCTGGCCGACGCCTCCGTGCTGTTCACCTTCGCACCGCGCACGCCGGTGCTGGCCGCGATGCACGCCGTGGGCCGCCTGATCCCGAACCGCCAGCACCGGGCGCCGGCCATCGTGCCGGTGGGCCGCAACGCGCTGCAGCGGCGCATCGCCGCCGCCCCCGAGCTGGCCGGCTGGCGCACGGGCCGGGACGAGCGCATCGCCAGCGGCTTCTACACCTCTCACGCCCAGGAGCTGACCCGCGGATGAGATCGCTGAACAGCAGGCTGGCGAAGAGCTGGCGGGGGGTGAGCCCCGCGCTGCTGCCCTTCGCCGATGCGGCCTCGGCCGAGCTGCCCCTCGGCCGGCTGCTGCGCCTGTCACTGTTCCAGATCTCCGTCGGCATGGCCATGGTGCTGATCGCCGGCACGCTAAACCGGGTCATGATCGTGGAACTCGGCGTGGCTGCCTCCCTGGTGGCGGCCATGGTCGCGCTGCCAATCGTGTTCGCGCCGTTCCGGGCCCTGGTCGGCTTCCGTTCCGACACGCACCGTTCGGTGCTCGGCTGGCGCCGCGTACCCTACATCTGGTTCGGCACGCTGCTGCAGTTCGGCGGCCTGGCCATCATGCCGTTCGCGCTGATCCTGCTGTCCGGTGACTCGAACGGCCCCGCCTGGATCGGTCATGCGAGTGCGGCGCTCGCCTTCCTGCTGGTCGGCGCCGGCCTGCATACCACCCAGACGGCCGGCCTGGCGCTGGCCACCGACCTCGCGCCGGAGGAGTCGCGTCCGCGGGTGGTCGCCCTGCTGTACGTCATGCTCCTGATCGGCATGGTGGCGAGCGCCCTCGTGTTCGGCGCCCTGCTGCGCGACTTCAGCCAGGTGCGCCTGATACAGGTGATCCAGGGTGCGGCGCTCGCCAGCTTCGCGCTGAACATGCTGGCACTGTGGAAACAGGAGGCCATGGAGCCGGCGAAGACCGCTGCGAGTGTGCCCCGGCCACGCTTCGGCGAGGCGTGGCGCGCTTTCGCCCGCACTCCCGGCGCCCGCCGCTTCCTGGTGGCCGTGGGTCTCGGTACCGCCGGCTTCACCATGCAGGACATCCTGCTGGAGCCCTACGGCGGCCAGATCCTGGACCTCAGCGTCGGCGCCACTACGGCGCTGACCGCCCTGCTGGCCGGCGGGACGCTCGCCGGCTTCGCTGTTGCCGCACGCTACCTCGGTCGCGGCGGCGACGCCTTCCGCCTGGCCGGCGTCGGCGCGCTGGTCGGCCTGTTCGCCTTCCCGGCCGTGATCTTCGCGGCCCCGCTCGCCTCGGCCAACCTGTTCCGGGCGGGCACCGTGCTGATCGGTTTCGGCGCCGGGCTGTTCTCGGTGGGCACCCTGATCGCCGCCATGGCGATGAACCGGGGCCGCTACACGGGACTCGCGCTCGGCGCCTGGGGTGCGGTCCAGGCCAGTGCGGCCGGGATTGCCATCGCCGCCGGCGGCGCCATCCGGGACATCGTCTCCGGGTTGGCGAGCGCCGGCGTATTCGGTCCGGCCATGAACGATGCCTCGGCCGGCTACAGCTTCGTCTACCACCTGGAAATTTTGTTGTTGTTTGCGACTCTGGTCGCGATAGGACCGCTCGTGCGTCATGCGCCCGCTGGCACCGCGCGGTCCCCATCGAGGTTCGGCCTGGCGGAATTCCCCGGCTGAGCGGTTTGCCTCAAGGAGAATGACTATGGAAACCGGCGCTATTACTGGCTACATCGACGTAGCACAACTCGTCCTCTACGCCTTCTGGATATTCTTCGCCGGCCTGATCATCTATCTGCGCCGGGAAGACAAGCGGGAGGGTTATCCGCTCGAGTCCGAGCGGGCCTCGCACATCACCGTGCAGGGTTTCCCGGGCGTGCCGGAGCCGAAGACCTTCCTGCTGCGCGACGGCCACACGGTGCAGTCGCCCCGCAAGGAAGCGGCCGAGACGGATATCAAGGCGAAGCCTGCTGCACCCTTCCCCGGGTCGCCGCTGATCCCGGAAGGCGACGGCGTCGGCGCCGGCGTCGGGCCGGGCGCGTTCGCGAATCGTGCCGACGAGCCCGACCAGACCTACGACGGCCGCGCCCGCATCGTGCCGATGCGCAGCGTGAGCGAGGCCGAGGTGGACCGCCGTGACGCGGATCCCCGCGGCATGGACCTGGTCGGCGCAGACGGCGAGGTGGCGGGCACCATCAAGGACCTGTGGCTCGACCTGTCCGAACCCCATGTGCGCTACCTCGAGGCCGAGGTCGGCGGGGCGACGGGTCCGCGGCGCATCCTCGTGCCCATCTACTTCGCGAAGGTCAATGGCGGCCGCGGCCAGGTGAAGGTGCAAGCCCTGAAGGGCCACCAGCTCGCCCACGTGCCCGGCACGGCGAATCCCGACCTCGTCACACTGCTCGAGGAAGAGCGCATCATGGGTTACTTCGGCAGCGGCACGCTGTACGCCGATCCGGTGCGCCAGGAGCCGCTGATATGACCCATCATGACCACGCCCCCGAGTACATGCCCGGGATTCCGGAGAAGCTGCCGGAGGACGAGCGTCTGCTCTGGCAGGGTTCGCCCCTCTGGCAGAACCTCGCCGTACGGGCGCTGCACGTGCGCAAGCTCGCGTTCTACTTCGCGCTGCTGGCTGCCTGGCGTATCGGCACCGACCTGGCCGCCGGCCAGCCCGTCGGCGCGGCGCTGGCCGGTGCATCGGCGCTGGCCGTGCCTGCCGGCCTCGCCGTCGGACTGCTGCTGCTGATCGCCTGGCAGATGGCCCGCACGACCATCTACACGGTGACCTCCGAGCGCGTGATCCTGCGCTTCGGCATCGCTCTGCCGATGACGGCCAACATCCCGTACTCGCTGGTGGAGTCGGCTGCCGTGAAGACCTGGAAGGACGGCTCCGGCGACATCCCGCTCAGCGTGAAGCCCGGCAACGGCGTCTCCTGGCTCATCTTCTGGCCCCACGTCCGGCCCTGGAGCTTTGGCAACGCCCAGCCCATGTTCCGCGGCATCCCGGATGCCGAGAGAGTGGCGGGGCTGCTGGCCGACGCGCTGGCTCGTCATGCCGGCCAGCCCGTGAGGGCACGCAGCGCAGAGCGGACCGCCGACGAGGCAACGGCGGGCTCGTTCGCCGCCGCGGCGCGCTGAGGCGGCCACGATGGGCGGCACACACGGGGACAGCATCCCCCGGGCGGCGATCCTCGGCGCGGCCGGGCTGGTCGTCGTCACCATCCTCGCGGCCGCTGGGGCGCGGCTGACGGGCATGGGGACGGTGGAGGTACCGTCGTCGGCGGCGGTCGCGACCCGCGAGCTCGTGTTCGAGGACGCGGCGGACGGCTCGGTGGTCGTGCGGGCCCCTGCGGGTGGCGAGGTGCTGCACGTCGTGCAGCCGGGCACCAACGGATTCCTCCGCGGCGTGCTCCGCGGCCTCGCCCGGGACCGCAAGCTCCGCGGCATCGGCCCTGAGCCGGCCTTCGTGCTGACGCGCTGGGCGGACGGCAGGCTCACGCTGGAGGACCCGGAAACCGAGCGCAGGCTCTACCTGGGGCCGTTCGGCAGCGAGAACGTGCAGGTATTCGTCAACCTGCTGCAGGCGGGTGCGGCCGGGACGGCCACCACCGCCGCCAACGGCGCGGCGGACCAACGATAAGGACGGGAGAGAACACGATGGAAGCAACCATGGAGGCAACCCGGGACCGGCCGGGAGTGAACGAATCCACCACGGCGGCGACGACGGAGACGCTGCTGACGCCGCGCTTCTACACCACGGACTTCGAGGCGATGGACCGGCTGGACGTCGGCCCGGTGCGCGAGGAGTGGGAAGCGATGATGGACGAGTTCAGGAACGATGCGAACCGCAACCACTTCGTGCGCCCGCCGGAGTTCGAGGACGAGATCCGCGAGCTGCCCGAGGCCCTGCGCAAGGAGTTCATCGACTTCATGGTCAGCTCCGTCACCTCGGAGTTCTCCGGCTGTGTGCTGTACGCCGACATCAAGCGGGCCGTCGACAACCCGGACGTCAAGGAGCTGATGGGCTTCATGGCCCGGGACGAGTCCCGCCACGCGGGCTTCATCAACCGTTCGCTGAAGGACTTCGGTGTGGCGGTGGATCTCGGCTTCCTGCGCCGGGCCAAGAAGTACACCTTCTTCAAGCCGAAATACATCTTCTACGCCACCTACCTGTCGGAGAAGATCGGCTACGCTCGCTACATCACCATCTACCGGCATTTCGAGAAGCATCCGGAGCGGCGCTTCCATCCCATTTTCCGCTGGTTCGAGCAGTGGTGTAACGACGAGTACCGTCACGGCGAGGCCTTCGCGCTGATCATGCGCGCCAACCCGCACCTGCTGCGCGGCGCCAACAAGCTGTGGATCCGGTTCTTCCTGCTGGCGGTGTATGCCACGATGTACGTGCGCGACCATACCCGCCCTGAGATGTACGACGCCATGCAGATGGACCCGACGGATTACGACTACCGGGTGTTCGAGATCACCAACGAGATCACGAAGCAGGTCTTCCCGCTGCAGCTCGACATCGACGACCCGCGCTTCCGCCGCGGTCTCGAACGGCTGCGCCGGATTTCCGTCTCCGCCACCGCGGCGAAGGAACGCGGCGGCCTGCTGTCGCTGGTGAAGCGCGGTGCGCTGGCGGCGGCCGGCTTCGCCGTCTTCGTGCGGCTGTATACTCTGCCCGCGAAGCGCAACGAACTCCCGGACACGGTGCGGATGGCACCGGTCTGGTAAAGAGAGGACCGCGTGCCCGAATATGTCCTGCCGGTACTGTATGCCCTGTTCCTGTGGTGGTTCAGCACCGGTGTGGTCTTCTACGCGGACGGGCTGCCGAAACGCACCTTCCCGTGGAGCATGGCCGCCGCCACCGCGGTGCTGGGGGCGGCGCTGGCCGGCCTCGCCGCCGCGGCGGACGACACCACCCTAGGCGGCGCCTACCTCTCGTTCAGCTGCGGGCTGCTGGCATGGGTCTGGGTGGAGGCCAGCTACTATCTCGGCTACCTGACCGGCCCCCGCAAGCACCGTTGCCAGGAGGGCTGCTCGGGCTGGCGCCACTTCGGTCATGCACTGCAGACCAGCTACTACCACGAGGCGGCCATCGTCGTGCTGGTGCTGGTGATGGTGCTCGCGACCGCCGGCGCGCCCAACAAGCTGGGCCTGTGGACCTTCGTCGTGCTGCTGGCCATGCACGAGAGTGCCCGGCTGAACGTCTTCCTGGGGGTGCGCAACCTGAACGAGCAACTGCTGCCCGACCATCTCGCCTATCTCGGGAGTTTCCTGCGGCGGCGGCCGATGAATCTGCTGTTCCCGTTCTCCGTGACGGTCGCGACCGTGATGACGGCCTGGATGATCGGCGCGGCAGCCGCGGCGACGACGCCGTATGATGCCGCGGCCTGGAGCTTCCTCGCTGCGCTGATGGCGGTGGGCGTGCTGGAACACTGGTTCCTGGTACTGCCACTGGACGTATCGGCGCTGTGGCGCTGGAGCCTGGGCTCGCGCCGCGCCGGGCCGCCGGAGCACGAGGAGCGTGCCGATGACGGCCCCGCGTCGGTCTTCGCCGGCCGCTACTGAAACCCGCGACCGGAGTTCCTGAGATGGCGGCACCGTTTCCGTTTTCCGCAATCGTCGGCCAGGACGAGATGAAGCTGGCGCTGATGATCGCCGCCGTGGATCCGGGTATCGGCGGCGTGCTGGTGTTCGGCGACCGGGGCACGGGCAAGTCCACCACCGTGCGCGCGCTGGCCGCGCTGCTGCCGAAAATGCGGGTGGTCACCGGCTGCCGTTACGGTTGCGACCCCGACGCCCCCGGCGAATTCTGCGACGAGTGCCGCGAGCGCAGCCGCCACGGCGAGCTGAAGAGCCGCACCCTGGCGGTGCCGGTGGTCGA
>CAZRSA010000147.1:0-6829 GCA_964602525.1 uncultured Woeseiaceae bacterium | reverse complement strand
TTGCGCGCGTAACGCTCTACCGTCTTCAGACGCTTGCGCTCACGCTCTACCATCGATTTCTTTGCCATCGCCTGGAACCTGCCTATTTCTTGAACGGGAAGTTGAACGCCTCGAGCAGCGCCCGGCCTTCCTCGGGATTGGTGGCTGTCGTCGTTATAGTGATATCCATGCCCCGGATCTCGTCGATCTGGTCGTAGTCGATCTCGGGGAAGATGATCTGCTCGCGCACGCCCATACTGTAGTTGCCCTGGGTGTCGAACGAGCGCGGATTCAGGCCGCGGAAGTCGCGAACACGCGGGATGGCGATATTGACGAGCCGGTCGAGGAACTCGTACATGCGCTCCCGGCGCAGCGTCACCTTGGCACCGATCGGGAAGCCCTCGCGGATCTTGAACCCGGCCACGGACTTGCGTGCATTTCTGATCACCGGCTTCTGGCCGGCGATACGCGTCATGTCGGCGACCGCGTTGTCCAGGATCTTCTTGTCGCCCACGGCTTCGCCCACGCCCATGTTGATGGTGATCTTCGTGATCCTGGGCACGCGCATGGGGTTGGCGATACCGAGCCGCTCCTGGAGCTGGGGCACCACCGTCTCGCGATAATATTCCTGCAGTCTGGACATAGATCTCTACCCGGTCCGCGGCGCCCTCAGACGTCCACGACCTCCTCATTCGACTTGAAATAGCGCACCCGCGAACCGTCCTCCAGCGTACGGATGCCGATCCGGTCGCCCTTCTTGGTCTGCGGGTTGTAGACCGCCACGTTCGAGATATGCAGCGGCATCTCCCGATCGATGATCCCGCCGGGCACGCCCATGTTCGGGTTCGGACGCTGGTGCTTCTTGGCTACGTTCACGCCTTCGACGAGCACACGCTCGTCGGGGTAGACGCGCAGCACGGTTCCGCGGCGGCCCTTGTCCTTGCCGGCGATCACGACGACTTCGTCGCCTTTCCTGATCTTGTTCATTTCGCTCTCTCGTCCTCTCGGCCTGGTCTTCCCGGTCAAAGCACTTCGGGTGCCAGCGAGATGATCTTCATGAATCGACTCGTCCTGAGCTCACGGGTCACCGGGCCGAAGATACGGGTGCCGATGGGCTCAAGGCGGTTGTTCAGCAGCACCGCCGCGTTGCCGTCGAAGCGGATCAGCGAGCCGTCCGGGCGACGCACGCCCTTGCGCGTGCGCACGACCACCGCGTTGTAGATCTCGCCCTTCTTAACCTTGCCGCGCGGTATCGCATCCTTCACGCTGACCTTGATGATGTCGCCGACGTTGGCGTACCGGCGCTTGGAACCGCCCAGTACCTTGATGCACATGAGGCGTCGCGCACCGCTGTTGTCCGCGGCGTTCAGAACTGACTGCATCTGAATCATTGCTGTAAATCCAATCCGGTATCTGTCTCGAAAAATCGCCCGGCCGTCGGCTGCTCTTGCCCCGTACCCGGATCACTCCACGCGCGCGCGCTCGACGATGTCCACCACTCTCCAGGCCTTGTGCCGGGAGACGGGGCGGCACTCCGCGATGGCAACCGTGTCGCCCGGACGGCACTCGTTATCCTCGTCATGGGCCATCACTTTCGTCGTGCGCCGGATGTACTTGCCGTACACCGGGTGGCGGGTCAGGCGCTCGATGGCCACGGAGACGGTCTTGTCCATCTTGTTGGACACGACCCTGCCGGTCACCTTGCGCGCCGTCTTCTGCCTGGTCTCGTCGTTCATTTCGCTTCACCCTGCGTCGAGAGCTGCTTCAGGACCGTCTTGACACGCGCGATGTCCTTGCGGACCCGACGGTACTCGTGGGGCCGAGTCAGCTGGCCCGTCGCCTGCTGCAGACGGAGGTTGAACTGCTCCTTGCGGAGCTTCAGCAGCTCCTCGCCCAGCTCGTCGACCGTCTTCTCTCTCAGTTCACTCGCCTTCATCACATCACCTGACGGGATACGAACACCGTCTGCATCGGAATCTTGGCCGCCGCCAGGCGGAATGCCTCGCGCGCCACTTCCTCGCTGACGCCCTCCATCTCGTACAGCACGCGACCCGGCTGGATCTGCGCCACCCAGTACTCGACGTTGCCCTTGCCCTTGCCCTGGCGGACTTCCAGCGGCTTCTTGCTGATGGGCTTGTCCGGGAACACCCGGATCCAGATCTTGCCGCCGCGCTTGATGTGCCGGGTCATGGCACGCCGCGCTGCCTCGATCTGCCGTGCCGTCAGCCGGCCGCGGCCCACCGCCTTCAGGCCGTACTCGCCGAAGGCCACCGTATTGCCCCGCTGCGCGAGGCCGCGGTTACGGCCCTTCTGCTGCTTGCGGAACTTGGTTCGTTTTGGCTGCAACATCTCGCCGACTCCTATCCCGTGGCCTTCTCAGCGGCCTCCTGGATGACCTCGTTCTTGTCCAGGATCTCACCCTTGAATATCCATACCTTCACGCCGATGACGCCGTAGGTGGTACGCGCCTCAGCCAGACCGTAGTCGATCTCGGCGCGCAGCGTGTGCAGCGGCACCCGGCCTTCCCGGTACCATTCCGAGCGGGCGATCTCGGCGCCGTTCAGGCGGCCGCCTACCTTCACCTTCACGCCCTCGGCGCCCACGCGCATGGTGTTCGTCACCGCACGCTTCATGGCCCGGCGGAACATGACGCGGCGCTCGAGCTGCTGGGCGATGCCCTCGGCCACCAGCTGCGCGTCCATCTCCGGCTTGCGGATCTCGGAGATGTTGATGCGCACGTCGCCGAGCGGCATGCCCACCATCTGCGCCACCTCGGTGCGGAGCTTCTCGATATCCTCACCTTTCTTGCCGATCACGATGCCGGGCCGCGCCGTGTGGATCGTGATATTGACCTTCTTCGCCGGACGCTCGATCTGAATCTTGCTGACCGAGGCATCCTTCAGCTTATGCTTGATGAAGTTGCGGACGTCGTGGTCCGACTTCACGTAGCCGGGGAAACTCTGCGTATCGGCGAACCACTTCGAAGTCCAGTCGGTGGTGATGCCCAGGCGGATACCCGTCGGATGTACTTTCTGACCCATTATGCGTCCCGTTACTCGTCTGCCACCCGGATGGTGATATGACTGTTGCGTTTGATGATCCGCGCACCGCGGCCCTTCGCCCGGGCGCGGTAACGGCGGAATGCCGGCGCCTCGTTCACCTCGATGGCAGCGATACGCAGTTCGTCGATATCGGCACCATGGTTGTGCTCGGCGTTCGCGATGGCGGACTCGAGCACCTTCTTGACGATACGCGCGCCCTTCTTGGGCATGAACGTCAGCGTCTTCAGCGCGCCGTCCACCGTCTTGCCGCGGATGGTGTCCGCGACCAGGCGGCACTTCTGCGGCGAGATGCGCGCGTAGCGCAGTGTTGCTGCAACCTGCATCAGCCGTCTCCTCAGCGCTTCGTCTTGCGATCGCCGGAATGACCCTTGAAGGTCCGGGTGATCGCGAACTCGCCCAACTTGTGACCCACCATGTTCTCCGAGATCAGGACCGGCACATGCTGGCGCCCGTTGTGCACGGCGATGGTCAGGCCGACCATGTCCGGCAGAATCATCGAGCGGCGCGACCAGGTCTTGATCGGACGGCGGTCATTGCTATCCACAGCCGCCTGCACCTTCTTCTGGAGGTGGACGTCTACGAAAGGACCTTTCTTAACCGAGCGTGGCATCTTTCAAACCCTGTATTACTTCTGCTTGCGGCGCTTGCGGCGACGCACGATCATCGAGTCGGTGCGCTTGTTCTTGCGCGTCTTGTAACCCTTCGTGGGCGCGCCCCACGGGGTCACCGGGTGACGTCCGCCGGAGGTCCGGCCCTCGCCGCCGCCGTGGGGGTGGTCGACCGGGTTCATGACCACGCCGCGCACCGTCGGGCGCACGCCCTTCCAGCGCTGTGCTCCGGCCTTGCCGAGCTTGCGCAGGTTGTGCTCGCCGTGACCCACCTCGCCGATGGTCGCCCGGCACTCCGAGTGGATGCGGCGCATCTCGCCGGAGCGCAGCCGCAGCGTGGCATAGCTACCCTCGCGCGCCGCGAGCTGGGCGGAGGCGCCGGCCGAACGCATGAGCTGGGCGCCCTTGCCCGGCTTCATCTCGACGCAGTGGACCACCGTACCCACCGGAATAGCGCGCAGCGGCAGCGAGTTGCCCGGCTTGATGGGCGCATCCTCGCCCGAGACGACCTTCTGGCCGGCGCTCACGCCCCTGGGCGCGAGAATGTACCGCCACTCGCCGTCGGCATACTTGATCAGCGCCAGGTGCGCGCTGCGGTTCGGGTCGTACTCGATGCGCTCGACCGTCCCCGGGATGCCGTCCTTGTTGCGCCTGAAGTCGACGATGCGGTAGCGCTGCTTGTGCCCGCCGCCCTGATGGCGAACGGTGATGCGGCCCTTGTTGTTACGGCCGCCGGTCTTCGCCTTCTTCGCCAGCAGCGGCCCGTAGGGCTCGCCCTTGTACAGCTCGGGCGTGCGCACCTGGACGACGAAACGCCGCCCGGCGGAAGTCGGTTTTGCTTTCTGCAGTGGCATTGCTCTGGACCCCTGTTACTCGGCGCCGAGGAAGTCGATATCGCTGCCCGCGGCCAGCTTCACGTAGGCCTTCTTCCAGGCAGGCCGCTTGCCGATGGTCTGGCCGAAGCGCTTGAACTTGCCCTTGTGGTTGACTACCTGCACACCCTCGACCTCGACCTCGAACAGCATCTCCACCGCTGCCCGGATCTCCTGCTTTGTGGCATCCCGGCGCACCCGGAACACCACCTGGTTGTCGCGCTCGCCGACGGTGGTCGTCTTCTCGGAGATGTGCGGCCCGAGCACCACGTTCATCAGCCGTTCCTGCCGTGCGATGGCGCTCATGACAGTCGCTCCTCGATCAGTTTCAGCGCGGGCACGGTGATCAGCACCTTATCGAAGCGCATCAGCGCGACCGGGTCCACCGCCGCCACGTCGCAGATGCCCACGTTCTTCATGTTGCGCGCCGCCAGGTAGACCTTCTCGTCGAACGCCTCGTTGACGATCAGCACGTCGTCCAGCCCCAGCGCCTTCAGCTTGCCGGCCAGCTCCTTCGTTTTCGGCGCCTCCAGCGCGAGCTCGCCGGTGACCACGAGGCGGTCCTGGCGGATCAGCTCGGAGAGCACGGACTTCAGGGCACCGCGGTACATCTTCCGGTTGACCTTCTGCTCGAAGCTGCGCGGCTTGGCCGCGAAGGCACGGCCGCCGCCCACCCAGATGGGGCTGCGGATGGTGCCCGCCCGGGCCCGGCCCGTGCCCTTCTGTCGCCACGGCTTGGCGCCGCCGCCGCGAACCTCGGACCGGTTCTTCTGCGCCTTCGTGCCGGCACGGGCGCCGGCCAGATACGCGGTGACGACCTGGTGGACCAGCGGCTCGTTGAAGCTGGCGCCAAAGGTCTCCTCCGATACCTCCACGCTGCCGCCGGCGTCGGCAAGTTTCAGTTCCATGGTCATGCCTCGCTACCCTCGCTGGCTGCCCGCGACTTCACGGCGGGCTGTACGATGACGCGGCCGCCGCGATGGCCCGGGACGGCGCCCTTGACCAGGATGAGATTGCGCTCGGCATCCACCCGCACCACTTCCAGGTTCTGGATGGTGCGGCGGACGTTGCCCATCTGACCGGCCATCTTCTTGCCCTTGAACACGCGGCCCGGAGTCTGGTTCTGACCGATCGAGCCGGGCACCCGGTGAGCGAGCGAGTTGCCGTGGGTGGCGTCCTGGGTGCGGAAGTTGTGCCGCTTGACCGTACCCGCGTAGCCCTTGCCGATGGTAGTACCGATCACGTCGACCATCTGGCCCGCCTCGAAGAGGTCCACGCGGATCTCCGCGCCCGGCGCAAACTCGTCGCCAGCCGGCCCCTCGTCCAGGCGGAATTCGCGCAGGGAATCCCCGGCGTCGACCTTCGCGGCGGCGAACTGGCCGGCGCGGGGCTTCGACACCCGGGAGGCCTTTGCGCTGCCGGAGGTAACCTGCAGCGCGTGATAACCGTCGCGCTCAGCCGTCTTCACCTGCGTGACGCGATTTGGCAGCGCCTCGATCACGGTGACCGGCACGGAACTGCCGTCCTCCGTGAAGATGCGCGTCATGCCGCTTTTGCGGCCAACGATTCCGATAGCCATCTGAGACTTTCCCGTCGTGTGCCGACTCCGGTTGGCCGGCACCCTGTTATCCACAATGAAACAATCAAACCTTCACCGCGATGACTACGATCGGCCATCGCTGCCTGTCGCCAGTTCAAGACACGCGAAAGGGGCCAGCTCGTCGCTCGACCCCCAACAGGTCTGCGGAACTGACCCCCACGCCGGCCGAAGCCGATGTGCCCGGGATTTGCCGATTACGCCGCAAGCGGCGGCGTCGCTGTCTGAGGACCCGGCCGACTCCCGGCCCGGCCTGGTCCCGAAAGAGCCCGCTATTATAACAAGTCGGGCGCCAGGTTCAATTTCTAATTGAGCTTGATCTGGACGTCCACGCCCGCCGGCAGTTCGAGCTTCATCAGCGCATCGACGGTCTTGTCCGTGGGGTCCACGATATCCATCAGCCGCTTGTGGGTGCGCAGCTCGTACTGGTCCCGCGCGTCCTTGTTGACGTGGGGCGAGATCAGTACGGTGAAACGCTCCTGCTTGGTCGGCAGCGGCACCGGGCCCTTGACGGTTGCCCCGGTGCGCTTCGCCGTCTCCACGATCTCCCGCGCCGACGTATCGATCAGCCGGTGGTCGAAGGCCTTGAGGCGGATGCGGATGTTCTGGTTGGTTGCCATGTTGTTGAATCGGGCCTAACGGCCCTCCTGCATTGCTTATTCAAAAATTTTCGCCACCACGCCGGCGCCGACCGTGCGACCGCCCTCGCGG
>CAZRSA010000146.1:0-6886 GCA_964602525.1 uncultured Woeseiaceae bacterium | reverse complement strand
GGACGTCCGACTGAGCGTCCCCGCGACCCATGCCCACCCGATGGCGGGCCTGCGCCAACAGAAAAGAATCGGGGCTGAAGCCCCTCCCACAAAGAAGTCGGGCCTGAAGGCCCTCCTGCATGCGGTCAGCCGAAGTTGATCTTGGCTTCCAGGTTGCTGCGGGAGTCCGCGTTGGCCAGGGCCTCTTCCATCGTGATGCGTCCGTCCCGGTAAAGCCTCAGCAGGGCCTCGTCGAAGGTCTGCATGCCGCGTTCGTTGGAGTCCTTCACCGCCTCCTTCACCCCGGAGATGTCGCCCTTCATTATCAGCTCTGCGATGTGGGGCGAGTTCAGCATGACCTCCACCGCCGCCACGCGCTTGCTCTCACGGTCGCGCACCAGCCGCTGGGAGATGATGGCGCGCAGGTAGTGGGACAGGTCCATGAAGACCTGCTTGTGCTGCTCCATCGGGAACATGTTGATGATGCGGTCCAGCGTCTCCGGTGCGTTATTCGAATGCAGCGTCGCGATGGCAAGCTGACCGGTGCCTGCGAGATCGAGCGCCGCCTGCATCGATTCCCGGTCCCGGATTTCGCCGATAAGCACTACGTCCGGCGCCGCCCGCATGGCGCTTTTCAGCGCGCGGGCATAGGAGACGGTATCGATCCCGACCTCCCGCTGATTGACGATGGACTTCTTGTTGGGATGGAGGAACTCGATGGGATCCTCGATGGTGATGATGTGCGACGAGGTGTTCTCGTTGCGGTGATTCACCATGGCCGCCAGGGTCGTGGACTTGCCGCTGCCGGTGGCGCCAACCATCAGGATCAGGCCGCGCTTCAGCATGACCAGATCCTCGAGCACCTCGGGAAGCTCGAGCTGCTCGAACGTCGGCAGGTCGGCCGTGATGAAGCGCAGCACCATGCCGACGTTGCCGCGCTGCTGGAACACGTTCACGCGGAAGCGGCCGACGCCCGGCTCGGACAGCGCGAAGTCGATCTCCAGTTCGCGGGAGAACTCCTCGAGCTGCTCCTCGTTCATGAGCTCCAGCGCCGCCTGCTTCACCATCTTGGGCGTCAGCTCGAGCTTGTTCACCGGCCGGATCTTGCCCTCGATCTTGATCTTGACCGGGGAATAGGAGGTGAAGAAGAGGTCCGAGGCCCTCTTCTCCGCCATCAGTTTGAACAGTGGTTTAACGTTCATGGCGTGGCGCCCGGCACCGTCAGAAGTGCTTGGCCGAATCCTCTTCCATGATGCGCAGACTGGTGGACTGCTGCTCCGCCAGCGCCGTCTCGCGCCTGCTCTCCAGCTTGATCTTCAGCCTGAGCTCGTTGCGGGAGTCCGCGTTGCGCATGGCCTCCTCGTAGGAGATGTGACCTTCCTCGTACAGGGCGAACAGCGCCTGGTCGAAGGTCTGCATGCCGAGCCGCGTGGACTTGCCCATGATCTCCTTGATCTGGGCCACCTCGCCCTTGAAGATCAGGTCCGCGATCAGCGGCGAGCTCAGCATGATCTCCATGGCCGCGATGCGCCCGACGCCGCTCTCGCGCGGGATCAGCCGCTGGGAGACGAGTGCCTTCACGTTCAGCGAAAGATCCATCAGCAGCTGGGAGCGGCGCTCCTCGGGGAAGAAGTTGATGATGCGGTCCAGTGCCTGGTTGGCGCTGTTCGCGTGCAGCGTGGCCAGGCACAGGTGACCGGTCTCGGCGAACTGTATGCCGTACTCCATGGTCTCGCGGTCGCGGATCTCGCCGATCAGAATGACGTCGGGCGCCTGGCGCAAAGTGTTCTTCAGCGCCATGTGCCAGCTCTCGGTATCGACGCCGACTTCCCGCTGGGTGACGACGCACCCGCCGTGGGGATGTACGAATTCCACCGGATCCTCGATGGTGATGATATGACCGCGGGAGTGTTCGTTGCGGTGGCCGATCATGGTGGCCAGCGTGGTGGACTTACCGGAGCCCGTGCCGCCGACCACGATGACGAGCCCGCGCTTGTTCATGACCACATCCTTCAGAATGGGGGGCAGCTCCATCTCGTCGAAGGTGGGGATCCGCGTGGTGATCGTGCGCAACACCGCGCCGACGTTGCCCTGCTGCACGAAGGCGCTCACGCGGAAGCGGCCGATGCCCTGGGGATTGATGGCGAAGTTGCACTCCTTGGTGGCGTCGAACTCCTTTGCCTGCTTGTCGTTCATGATCGAGCGCACGATGATGGCCGTCTGCTCGGCGGACAGCGGCTGCTCCGTGGCCCTGTGCACCTCGCCGTCTATCTTGATCGCCGGCGGGAAACCGGTGGTGATGAAGAGGTCCGAGCCCTTCTTCTCCACGAGCTTCTTCAAGAGGTTCTGCGTCAGTCGTACTGCCTGTTCCCGATCCATGTCTGCCCCCGGGCCGCGATAGCTCGCCGCGGCCTAGAAATTCTCTTTGTTCACCGCCTTGAAGCGGGCCTCTTCCTTGGTGATCTGGCCTTTCTGCATGAGTTCCGCCAGGTTCTGGTCCAGCGTGTGCATCCCGGCGCCCTGACCGGTCTGGATGGCGGAGTACATCTGCGCCACCTTGCCCTCGCGAATGAGGTTCCGGATGGCCGGCGTGCCGATCATGATCTCATGGGCGGCCACGCGGCCGCCGCCGATCTTCTTCAGCAGCGTCTGCGAGATCACCGCCTTCAGGGACTCGGAGAGCATCGCCCGCACCATCTCCTTCTCGGCGGCCGGGAACACGTCGACGACACGGTCGATGGTCTTGGCCGCGGAACTCGTGTGCAGGGTACCGAAGACCAGGTGGCCGGTTTCGGCGGCGGTGAGCGCGAGACGGATGGTCTCGAGGTCGCGCAGCTCGCCCACCAGGATCACGTCCGGATCCTCACGCAGCGCAGAGCGCAGCGCCTCGGAGAAACCCAGTGTGTCGCGATGCACCTCGCGCTGGTTGATTAGCGACTTCTTGCTCTCGTGCACAAACTCGATCGGATCCTCGATGGTGAGAATATGATCGGGCTTGTTGTCGTTGATGTAGTCGACCATCGCCGCGAGCGTCGTGGACTTGCCCGAACCGGTGGGGCCGGTAACCAGGCAGATGCCCCGGGGCTGCATGGCGATGTCCTTGAAGATGGGCGGTGCGCCGAGATCGTCCAGGGTCAGTATCTCGGAGGGGATGATGCGGAACACGGCGCCCGAGCCCCGCATCTGATTGTAGGCATTGACGCGGAAGCGGGCGAGCTTCGGAATCTCGAAGGAGAAGTCGGTCTCGAAGTACTCCTCGTAGGCCTTACGCTGCTTGTCATTCATGATGTCGTACACCATGCTGTTGACTTCCTTGTGCGTAAGGGCGGGCATATTGATCCGCTTGATGTCGCCGTCGACGCGGATCATGGGCGGCACGCCGGCCGACAGGTGGAGGTCCGAGGCCTTGTTCTTAACCGTGAACGACAGGAGCTGCGCGATATCGACGGCCATGCGTATCCCTTGCTTGCAGGTGTCCAGACGATTGGATTTACCATAAATCCGAGTTCGCTAGTATAGCGGAGCAAGCGGAAATTAACGTGATTGGAGTCACGGAAAACCTCCGGAAAATCAATGAATCCATCGCTTCCATCGCGCACCGCGCGGGCCGCGATCCGGCCTCTGTGACGCTGGTGGCGGTCTCCAAGCGCCAGCCCCTGGAGCGGGTGCGCGCGGCGGTGGCGGCGGGCCAGCGTCATTTCGGCGAGAACACGCTGCAGGGGGCGCTCGGACACATGGACGCGCTGGTGGATGCACTGGGCGAGGCGGACCTCACCTGGCATTTCATCGGCGCCATCCAGTCGAACAAGACCCGGCCGATCGCCGAGCGCTTCGACTGGGTGCATACCATCGAGCGGGAGAAGATCGCGCGGCGCCTGAGCGAGCAGCGTCCCGCCGGGGCCCCGCCGCTGGAGGTGTGCATCCAGGTCAACGTCGATGACGAGCCGACCAAGAGCGGCTGCGCGCCGGAGGAACTGGCGCCGCTGGCGGACCTGGTCGCTGGGCTGCCGCGTCTGCGCCTGCGCGGACTCATGTGCATACCGGCGCCGGCCGAGGGCCTGGATGCCCAGCGCCGGCCCTTCGCCCGCCTGCGCCACCTGCTGCAGGAGCTGAACGGGCGCGGGCACCGGCTGGACACGCTGTCCATGGGCATGTCGGCGGACCTCGAGGCAGCCATTCTGGAGGGTGCTACGCTGGTGCGGGTGGGCACGGACGTCTTCGGGCCGCGCCCGGACGGGGACTGAGCGCAGTCGCCGCAGGAGCGGCGGCGGGACGGGAGGAAACATGGGCGAGCCCGTGATCGGCTTCATCGGCGGCGGCAACATGGCCACCGCCATCATACGCGGCCTGCTGGCACGGGGCGTCGGCGCGGAACGCATTGCCGTCTCCGACCCCGACGCCGGACGTCGCGAGGCGCTGGCGGCGCTGCTGCCCGGCGGCCGCGTCAGCGAGGACAATGCGGCCGTGGCCGGCGCGGCAGACGTACTCGTGCTGTCGGTGAAGCCCCAGATGATGGCGGAGGTGCTCCCTCCGCTGGCAGACGCCGTGCAGGCATCGGCGCCGCTGGTGGTGTCCGTCGCGGCGGGCATACGCAGCGCCGACATCGAGGGCTGGCTCGGCGGCGGCCTCGCGGTGGTACGTTGCATGCCCAACCAGCCGGCGCTTATCGGCGAGGGCATGACCGTGCTCTGCGCCAACGAGCGCGCCATCCCCGGGCGCGGCCGCGCGGACGAGGTGCTGTCTGCGGCCGGGCCGACGCTGTGGGTGGACGAGGAGTCGATGATCGATGCCGCCACCGCCATCTCCGGCAGCGGCCCTGCCTACTTCTTCTACCTGATGGAGATCCTGATCGCCGCGGCTACCGAGTTCGGCTTCACGCCGGAGCAGGCGCGCCGGCTTGCCGTGCAGACGGCGAAGGGTGCCGCCGCAACGGCGGAGAGCGAGACGGACGAGCCTGCGGTGCTGCGCGAGCGGGTGACCTCTCCCGGCGGCACGACGGCGGCCGCCCTTGCCGTCCTCGAGGAGGCGGACGTTCGTGCTATCTTTGGCCGCGCTGTCGAAGCGGCACGGCATCGGGCCCGGGAACTGGCCGGGGACGCGCCCGGCTGACGCCTGCCGCAGCCCGCAAGGAGTACCCGCATGAAGCAGGCGCTGATATTCATCTTCCAGACCCTGGCCGATCTGTTTCTGATCGTCCTGCTTCTGCGGCTGTTCATGCAGTGGGTCCGGGCCGATTTCCGGAATCCGGTATCCCAGGCGATCGTGCGCATTACCTCACCGTTCATCGTGCCCCTGCGCCGCGTCCTGCCGCCCATGGGCAAGCTCGATACCGCCACCCTCGTGGTCATCCTCCTGTTCGAACTGGTCTTCATCGCCGTGCTGATCGAGCTGCTCGGCGGCACTCCGCGCGGCTTCGAGCTGCTCTACTACGCCATCCTGCGCACGGTGATGGTGGCACTGCGGTTCTTCTTCTTCGCCATCATCGTCTACGTCATCCTGAGCTGGATCGCTCCGGGCACCTACAACCCGGTCACCAGTCTGCTCAGCCAACTGGTCAATCCCATCCTGGATCCGGCACGGCGTATCATCCCGACCATCGGTGGTCTCGATCTGTCGCCGCTGCTGGTGGCGATCCTGCTGCAGGCTGCGAGCATCGCCATTGGCAGCGCATTGCCCGGCGTGCTGCACTGAGCGAAACCCGTATCCGGAGACATCGCGCGCAACGTTCGGGCCACCGGGACGGATGGTTTATAGTACGGCCATGAGCAAACGCCAGGGGGAGACCGCCATGAGGCTGACGAAGACCATATCGCTCGCATTGGCTGCAGTGCTGGTGAGCGCATGCGGCGACGGCGGACAGCAGGAACGCAACGTACCCGAGGCGATGCCGTCGGGCGAGACGTCGACCGAGCTGGGCGCCTACATCGTGCACTACAACGCGATGACCACCGATCAGCTGACGCCCGAAGTCGCACAGGGCACCGACATCGTGCGCTCGAGGAACCGGGCGATGCTGAACGTGAGTTTCGTCGAGAAGGCCACCGGCCGTACGGTGGAGGGTGCGGTGGACGTCTCCGCCGCGAACCTGACGGGACAGACGAAGAACATCAAGATGCGCGAGGTGCGGGACGGCGAGGCCGTGTACTACATCGGCGAGGTGCCGGTCGCGCACCGGGAGACGCTGGTCTTCAATATCGAGGCGACGCCGCCCGGAGCGGATCAGGCGACCATGCTCAGATTCCGCCGCCAGTTCTTCACGGATTGAGGAAACCCCGAAAAAATCCCTGCGAAATGCACATCCCCATCTGTCGCCACCGGGCGAGTTGTGATAAGTTGCCGCGCTTTATCGAGCCGGGATTGCCCGGGTTTTTCGTTCCATCCAGGAGTTGATACATGGCAGCAAAGAAGAAGGCCGCAACCACGGCCAGGAAAGCACCGACAAAGTCGGAGATCTACAGACATATTGCGGAGGACACAGGGCTCACGCGCAAGGATGTCGCCGCGGTCTTCGATTCCCTGTCCGGTCTTATGAAGAAGAACCTCGGCGGCCGCGGCGCCCCCGGGACGTTCACGCTGCCCGGCCTCGCCAAGATGACCGTGAAGAAAAAGCCCGCCGTGAAGGCGCGCAAGGGCATCAATCCGTTCACGGGCGAGGAGATGATGTTCAAGGCCAAGCCGGCGAGCAAGACGGTCAAGATCACGGCGCTGAAAGGCCTGAAAGACATGGTCTGAGTCACGGCAACGTGACACGGACGAAAAAAAACCGGGCGCACGCCCGGTTTTTTTTCGTCCGGCGCTTCCTATTCTTCGTCGGGACGCGCCAGCAGCTTGCGGCGTATGACCTCGGACCGGGGCACGTAGAGCAGTTCGCCGATCTTGTGGACCATGGCGTCCTCGTACTTGTCCA
>CAZRSA010000145.1:0-6902 GCA_964602525.1 uncultured Woeseiaceae bacterium | reverse complement strand
GGACGGGGTGGCGCTCGGCCTGAAGGGCGAGTCGGCGGTGCTGGAGGCGGCGCAGCGGATGCTGCGGCGGGTGGAGTCGAACCGCCCGGACGCGCGGGTGGAGGGCTTCGTGGTCGAGCCGATGGTCTCGCGGCCGGATTCGTTCGAGCTGCTGGTGGGGGCGACCGAGGACGAGCAGTTCGGCCCCGTCATCCTGTTCGGCCACGGCGGCGTGGCGGCCGAGACCATCGCGGATACGGCCATTGGTTTTCCGCCGATGAACATGCGCCTGGCCCGGCGCGTCATGGAGCGCACCCGGGTCTGGCGGCTGCTGCAGGGCTACCGCAACCAGCCGGCGGTGGACGTGGAGGCGGTCGGCACGGTGCTGCTGCAGGTGGCCCAGCTGGTGGCTGACTTCGCAGAGATTGCGGAACTCGACATCAACCCATTGCTGGCGGATGCCGAGGGCGTGGTGGCGCTGGATGCGCGGGTGCGGCTGCAGCGGGACCAGCGCGACGCGCGGGATCGCCTGGCCATCCTGCCGTACCCGAAGTCGCTGGAGGAGGAACTGGAGCTGTCCGACGGCCGCAAGCTCATGCTGCGCCCGATCATGCCCGAGGACGAGCCGTCGCTGCATCGGGTCTTCAAGACTATGAACGCGGAAGAGCTGCGCCTGCGCTTCCACGCGCCCATCAAGGTGCTCACCCACATGATGGCCGCGCGTTTCACCCAGCTGGACTACGACCGGGAGATGGCGCTGGTGCTGACCGACTCCGGCATACCGGGCAACACCCCCATCTACGGCGTGGCGAGGCTGTTCACCGACCCGGACCGCGAGCACGCCGATTTCGCCATCATCGTCCACCATGACATGACCGGGCAGGGGCTGGGCATCTACATGCTCGAGCGGCTGATCGACTACGCCCGCAGCCTCGGCATCCGCGAACTCGGCGGCGACGTGCTGAACGACAACAAGGTCATGCTGCACATCTGCAAGACGCTCGGGTTCCACGTCGCGCCGAAGCTGGACGAGCGGGGGGTGAAGCGGGTGACGCTGGAGTTGTAACGGCAGCGGATGCTGCCGGGGTCCGTCAGTCCTCCAGTTTCTCGACTTCCGTCGGTTCCCCATCCACGTAAACGGTGGCGCGCTCCGGATCACCGAGGGCGATACGGCGGATCTCGCCGTACACGTAATAGGCATCGGCGCCGGAGCGGACCCGGCCCGTGGCGATCTCCCCGTCGATGCGCGCCTCGTCATTGACGATGGCGGGGTAGCCCGCGATGTCAGTCCCGGCCTTCTGGATCTCTCCGGTCACCGTCAGTTCGTAACTGACGGGGTCCGAGGAGGCCGAGCCGTCGATCACGACGACCTTGCGCACGGCACCGATGTCGGCCCCGAGTTCGTCTTTGTTGAGGTCTTCGACGCCGAATCCGTCGGCCGTGTCGTCGGGGATGGCCTCGCTAAGAGGCGGCTTGCCATCGCCCTCGCGGACCTCGGCGGTCTCGTCCTCGTCGTGGTCTCCATGATCGCTCGCGTGAGCAGCGGGGGCGAGCAGGAACCCGCCGGCAAGGAAGCAGGCGGCCAGGGCGAGAGCGTGTCGCACGGATTAGATCCTCCCGGCACCGTATCAGCACGGCGGGCCGGCGTTCATGACAGGAGAATCCAGCATAACGCAGCGGGCGAGCAGGGTGCGACCCTGCGCTGCATGTCCCGCTATTTCACTGCCGAGAGCCTTTTTGCTCGGGCCCGCTGCTTCGCGAAGCCTCTCGGGTCGAAGAACTCGTCGATGGGTGCCTCGCCCAGCACGGCCGCCGGGTCGACGATCTCGTCTGCCTTCGGCGAGTAGGTGAGGACTTCGGCCGTCAGCGGTTCCGTGCCCTTGCCGTTGCTGCCGTTGCCGCCGTTCGTGGCGGGGCCGCCACCGCAGGCGAGAGCCGCCGCGCCTTTCGTCTGATAGCTGCTGCCCACCCGCTGACGGCTGCTCTCGGCCAGCGCCAGCTCTTCCTTCGTGAGTACCCGGGACTGGTCGAACTTGAAGTCGATCTCCTTCTGGCCCCGGTAGTTGATGCGGCCGAGGTCGTAGAAGCGGCGCTCGAAGCCGGACTTCATCGCCGCCTTCAGGCAGCCGAGCATGTACTTCCGCTTGTACTTATCCTTCAGCCAGGGATAGCTGAACAGGCTCTTCCTCATGTAGAAGCGCCGGTAGTTTTTCATGACGCCGTTGAAGACCTCGCTGCGGGTCATCGACTCCGGCTTCATGATGGGGGTGACGAAGTTGTAGCGGGCGTAGTCGCGCACCTCCACCTTGTCGCCAAGTTCCTCGAACAGGTCCGAGAACGGCCAGGGCGTGTACATGATCCAGTTGGCCATGTCGCAGTCCCAGTCCATCGCCCACTTGAAGGTGTCCTCGATGCTCTCGGCGGTCTCGTTCTCCAGGCCGATGATGAACTGAGCCTCGGCCACCATGCCGTTGTCGCGCAGCAGTTTGATGGCGCGCTTGTTCTCCGCGACGGTGGTCTCCTTGCGGAAGCGCTCCAGATTCAGCTGGGCGGAGGCCTCGGTACCGAGTGAGACGTGCACCAGGCCCGCCTTGCGGTATAAGGGCAGCATGTCCTCGTCGCGCAGGATATCTGTGACGCGGGTGTTGATACCCCACTCGATGCCGAGGTCCCGGTCGATCAGTTCCTGGCAGAGATCGATGAAC
Organism: uncultured Woeseiaceae bacterium; assembly: GCA_964602525.1. GTDB lineage: Bacteria > Pseudomonadota > Gammaproteobacteria > Steroidobacterales > Woeseiaceae > Lentisalinibacter. The sequence continues at coordinate 4,218 of CAZRSA010000145.1, read as the reverse complement.
TTCTGCCTGTTGATGGTGGGCTCCTCGTCCGCGAGTATGAAGAAGCCGATGTCGTGGTCGCGCACGAGCTTCTCGATCTCGTCCACGAAGTTCTTCGGCGAGCGCATGCGGTAGGAGCGCCAGAACTTCCACTGGGAGCAGAACGAGCAGGTGAACGGGCAGCCCCGGGCGAAGTTCGGGATGGCCACCCGCCTGCCCAGCGGCAGGTAGATGTAGTTGTCCCACTCGAGCAGGCTCCAGTCGGGCTCCAGGTCATCGAGTTTCTTGATGGGCGGGTGCGCCGGCGTGGCCACGATCTCCTCGCCGTCGGCGAAGGCGATGCCGCGGATGTTGCGGCGGTCGCGTTCGAGGGAGCCGTTCTCGACGGCCTGCACCAGGTTCACCAGCACCTCTTCGCCCTCGCCGCGGGCGATGATATCGATGTGCGGTGCTTCCTTCAGCACCTGCTCGTACATGAAGGTGGCGTGGATGCCGCCGAGCACCGTGACGGCGTCGGGAAAGACGGATCGGGCGATCTCGAGGGTTTTTTCGGCCTGATAGATGCTCGGGGTTATACAGGTACAACCGACGAGATCGGCCGATCCGATCTGTGCGAGACGCGCACGCAGGGCCTCGTCGTCGAGGTACTCCGTCATGGCGTCGATGAACTGGATATCGGTATAGCCGTGCTTTTTCAGCGCCCCGGCCAGGTAGGCAACCCAAGCGGGCGGCCAGTTGCCGGCGATCTCGGCGCCGCCTGAGTGGTAGTTCGGGTGGATCAGCACGATACGCATGGTTACTCTCCGCGGGCGCTGGCGCCCTCGATGTCGATGGAAAAGCGGCAGCAGTCGTCGCCGCGGGCCTCGCAGGCGGTCTCGTGGACGCGCACGCCGTCGGCCGCGAGGCGGAGCAGGCCCTGGAAGGCCGCTTCGTAGTAGGCGCCCGCTGCCGTGGTCTCGGGTGCATGGCGGCAGGTGGGGCAGCCTCTGAGGATAATGTGGCCGGGGTAGGACCCGCTGGTGTCGAAGCGTCCGCCGCCGGCGAAGGTCCAGGCGTGGCGCCGGAAGGCCGCGAGCAGCAGCGGTACCGCCAGGCGCGGCGGCAGAGCCCGCAACAGCCGTCGGAAGAACGCCGGGATGCGGTTGGCGGCGACGTAGTCGGCGGTGTATTCGCCGGCCCGGCGCAGCACCGCCTCGGAGCGTGCCCAGGGCAGTGTGCGGCGCAGGCTCTGGACCAGCCGGACGAACCAGGCCTCGGGGATCATGTGGTCGGGGTCGGTGGCCGGCAGGGACGCGCCCCGGGCGACCGCCTCGTAGCAGGCCGTGCCCTCCAGCTCGGCGATGGCGCGCAGCGTCTGCAGCACCGCGTTGGGCCCGATCATGGCCCCGGGTGCGCTGGCATCGGCCTGTAGCTGCGCCGGCCGGGAGAGTGGAACGCTCACCATCGGTATCGCCTGTATACCCCGAATGTCAGTCAAGCATGACAATCGTCATGCCAATCTAAGTTGACACACTAGAGTAAAGCGCCGCCCCTGACGATTGCGGTAAACCGAGACGGATTGGGTGCCGGTCCGAACTTTTGCAACTTTTCCAACTTGTTGCGCCCTTCTCAGCCTCGCAGGAGGCGGGAAATGGCCGTGTCCGAGCGATTCAGGCGTCGGGCGAGCTCTGCGATACTGGCGATGCCCCGCTCCCTAGCCTCCCGCGCGATCTCGCGGCGTACCCGCACCAGTCGGCGCTCGCGGCTCGGTCCCGTGATCGCTGCCACCTCGCAGCCGTGCCGCTCGGCAGCCGCCGCGATCAGGCCGTCGAGGTCCCCCGCGTCACCGCCCGGCTCGGCGGCGGCCGCCCTCGGTTCGGACAAGAGCCGTTCCGCGCCGGTGCGCCGCGCGTCCTCAGGGTCGCCTTGCACGAGTTCTTCCGGAAGCTCGACGTCGGGATCGCTGCCGACGAAGCGCCGGTATGCCGACCGGGCGGCAGCCCGCCGATGGCCGAACATGGCGAGGATCCAGCCGGTCCGCAGCCAGGGCGGTCCGCCGCCGGCGAGGTAGTGGCGGTGGCTGCTCCACGTGAAATCGGCGGGATTACGGACGAGGCCGGCCTTGACCGGATTGAGATGGATATAGCGCACCAGCTGCAGGGCGTAGGCCTCCACGTCCACCAGCAGGGCGCGGTAACGGCGTTCGAACAGGTGGCCCGTCGCCTCGCGCTGCCGGTTGACGCGGTAGGCATACCGCGAGGCGACCCACTGCATGAGACGGCCGAGCGGGGCATCGCCCACCTGGATGGCCATGTGGATGTGGTTCGGCATCCAGCAGTAGGCGTGCACCGTCGCTTCCAGGGTCTCGGTGGCGCGGCCGATCAGTTGCTCCAGGTAGACCCGATCGGCCGCGGAGAAAAAGATGTCCTGCCGGTTATTCCCCCGCAGGATGACGTGGTACAGGCTGCCGGGGACGTGGAGTCGCAGGCGTCGTGTCATCGGGCATCTCCGGTCGCTGCCCGGGAAAGCTAGCGCTTACCGGGCCGGTCTGCCCGCTGGAAATCTCCGCCCGCCCGGCCGAAAGGCGAAACAAGTTGGAAAAGTTGCGATAGTTCGGACCGGCATCTATTCCTCTGCCCGCAGCGCCCGCTGCAGGCCGTAGGCGGACACCAGCAGGAAAATGGCGATGGGAATGCCCGTGGTGAGCGAGGCGGTGCGCAGCGCGGTCAGTCCCCCCGCGTAGAGCAGCACCGCGGCCACGGTGCCTTCCGACACCGCCCAGAACACCCGCTGCGCCTTCGGCGGATTGGGATGGCCGCCGGAGGTCACCATGTCGTCGACGAAGGAGCCGGAGTCCGACGATGTCACGAAGAAAATGATCACCAGCAGCGTCGCCGCGGCCCAGGTAACCTCGTGCCAGGGCAGCGTCTCCAGCACGGCGAACAACGCGAAGGCCTCGTTCTCCTGCACCGCCTCGGTGACCCCGCCGCTGCCGAAAATCTCGATGTGCAGCGCCGTGCCGCCCAGCGCCGAGAACCACAGGAAGCTGCCCAGGCTCGGCACCAGCAGCGCCGTCAGGATGAACTCCCGCAGCGTGCGGCCCTTGGAGATGCGCGCGACGAAGATGCCGACGAAGGGCGACCAGGAGATCCACCAGCTCCAGTAGAACAGCGTCCACTGCTCGTGCCAGCCGCCGGTGGAGCCCGGCTCGGTGTGGAAGCTGGTGGCCGGCAGCTTCTGCAGGTAGTAGCCGAGCCCCTCCAGGAACAGCTCCAGGATGTACACCGTCGGTCCCGCGATCATCACGAACAGGAGGATGGCCGCCGACAGGCCGATATTGAACTGGCTCAGGAAACGGATGCCCCGGTTCAGGCCCGACACCACGCTGATGGTCGCCACCAGCGTGATCGCGCCGATGAGCGCGAGCTGGGAGCCGATGCCCTGGGGCAGCCCGAACAGCCGTTCCATCCCCGCGTTGACCTGGATGGCGCCCAGCCCCAGCGAAGTCGCCACCCCGAACAGCGTGCCCACGGTGCAGAGAACGTCCACGGCGTGGCCGATGCCGCCGTAGATGCGGTCGCCGATCAGCGGATACAGCAGCGAGCGCGGCGCCAGCGGCAGGTCGTGGCGGAAGTGGAAGTAAGCGAGTGGCAGCGCCAGCGTCGTGTAGATAGCCCAGGGGTGCAGCCCCCAGTGATAGAACGTGAAGCGCATCGCCTCGCGCAGCGCCTCCGGCGTGCCCCCCTCCATCCCCGGCGGTTCCAGGTAGTGCAGCACGGGCTCGGCGGCGCCGAAGAAAACCACGCCGATACCCATGCCGGCGGCCAGCAGCATGCTGAACCAGGCGAGATAACCGAACTCCGGTTCGGCTGTGTCACCACCCAGCCGGACCCTGCCGTAGCGGCTGAACAGCAGCCAGAGCACGAAGCCCAGCAGCGCCGTGGCCGACAGGATGTAGAACCAGCCCAGGTTCTGGACAATATTGGTCTGCAGGGTCTCGAAGACCGCGCGGGTGGTATCCGTCCACACGGCCCCGAGCACGACGAACAGGACCACCACGGCTGCCGCGGGCAGGAAGACCCAGGGCTCCATTCCCTGGACGAAGCGCTGCAGGAAGGTCTTCCTGCTCACCCGGCGGCCGGACGCCTACCGACCCGGCCCGAAGGCCGAACAACTTTCAAAAGTTGCAAAAGTTCGGACCGGCACCTAGGGTCTGTTAACACTAATAAGCTTTGTCATGATAAACTCTTGCTATGGAGA
>CAZRSA010000144.1:0-6963 GCA_964602525.1 uncultured Woeseiaceae bacterium | reverse complement strand
TGCCGCCGTCGATCTTGAGTTCCGCGCCGGTGACGAACTTCGACTCGTCCGAGGCCAGGTAGAGCACCGCGTAGGCGACGTCGTCCGGCTCGCCGATGCGCCCCAGCGGTATCTGCCGCGTGAGCTTGTCCAGCCCTTTCTGCCGCCCCACGGCGTCCAGCATGCCGCCGAGGATGGGTGTGTCGATGAAGACCGGGTGCACCGAGTTGCAGCGGATGCCGTTGCCGCTGCGCGCGCAGTGCAGGGCGACGGATTTCGACAGGTGGCGCACCGCCGCCTTGGCCGAGTTGTAGGCGGCCATGTTGTGGCCCGCGATGATGCCGGAAATGGAGGAGATGTTGACGATGCTGCCGCCGCCCGCGGCCGCGATCTTCGGGATGGCGTACTTGCAGCCGAAGAACACCGAGTCGAGATCCACCGCGTGCACGTGACGCCAGTTCTCGAAGGTCTCGTCCTCGACGCTCGCCATGGAACCGATGCCGGCGTTGTTCACCAGGATGTGCAGGCCGCCGAAGTGCGCCACGGTCTCCGCAACCACCTCGCGCCAGCGGTCCTCGTCGGTGACGTCCTGCGCCAGGGCCACGGCGGCGCCCTGCCGCTCGGCGTTGATGGCCTGCGCCCGCTCCTCGGCACCGGCGAGGTTGATATCGGTGAGCACCACCTGCGCGCCTTCCCGCGCCAGCATGCGGGCGATGGCCGCTCCCAGACCCTGCGCGGCGCCGGTCACCAGCGCCACCTTGTTCTCGACTCTGCCCACGTTGCCTCCTCGCTCGGATTGCCGCCGCGGTATTCTAAGGGCGACGGCCGGCCCCGCCTAATCGGGCCATCCGGTCTGCCGCCGCGTGTGCCGTCCGGGCGCAGGCCCGGTCCGCCGCCGCTGCCGCCTGCTAGACTCGTCCGTTGCGAGACGCGGACCGGCAGCAGGAGAGAGCGATGGCAAAGGCGATACGCATCAAGGAGTTCGGCGGCCCGGAGGTCCTCCACTGGCGGGAGGTGGAGGTGGGCGAACCGGGTCCCGGCGAGGTGCGGGTGCGCCATACCGCCGTCGGTCTGAACTTCATCGACACCTACCATCGCTCGGGGCTGTACCCGCTGGAGCTGCCCAGCGGCGTCGGCAGCGAGGCGGCCGGCGTGGTGGAGGCGCTGGGCGCCGGCGTCGAGGGGGTCGAGGTCGGCCAGCGCGTGGCCTACACCGGGCGGCCGCCGGACGCCTATGCCGAGGCCCGGCTGATCGCCGCCGACCTGCTGGTGCCGCTGCCGGACGCCATCGGCGACGAGACGGCGGCGGCCGCGATGCTGAAGGGCCTCACCGCCTGGTATCTGCTGAAGCGCAGCTACCCGGTGCGGCCCGGCGACACGGTGCTGCTGCATGCGGCCGCCGGCGGCGTCGGCCTCATTGCCGTGCAGTGGGCGAAACACCTGGGGGCCACGGTCATCGGCACGGTGAGCACCGGGGCCAAGGCGGAACTGGCCCGCGCCCACGGCTGCGACCATATCGTCATGGCGGACAGCGACGATCTTGCCGGCGAGGTGCGGCGCCTGACCGGCGGCGAGGGGGTGGCGGCGGTCTACGATTCGGTCGGCCGCGATACCTTCTTCGCCTCGTTGGACAGCCTGCGGCCGCACGGTGTGATGGTGAGCTTCGGTAATGCCTCCGGGCCGGTCGAGCCCTTCGCGCCCCTGGAGCTCGCGAAGCGGGGCTCGCTGTACGTGACCCGGCCGGTGCTGTTCGATTTCATCTCCACCCGTAAGGCGCTGCTGGGGGCGGCCGGCGAGCTGTTTGACGTCATTCGCAGCGGCGCGGTGAAGATCGAGGTCAACCAGCGCTATCCGCTGGCCGAGGCGGCCGAGGCCCACCGGGACCTGGAGGCGCGGCGCACGACCGGCTCCACCGTGCTCGTGCCCTGACGATCAGGCGGGCTGCAGCGGCCAGATGAACGGCAGCACGATCATGACGACCACGAATACCACCAGTGTGAGGGGCACGCCCACGCGCAGGTAGTCGGCGAAGCGATATCCGCCCGGGCCCATCACCAGGATATTGGCCGGGTGGGAGATGGGACTCATGAAGCTCGCGGCGGCGGCGACGGCCATGGCCATCATCGCGGTCTCCGGCGCAAGCCCCATGTCCGCCATCGCCGAGAGCACGATCGGCGCCATGATTACCACCAGCACGGCCGGCGGGATCACCACGGTGGATACGGCGGTCATGGCGTAGAGCGAGAAGATCACCGGCCAGGGGCCCGCATTGCCGGTCACCGACAGCACCTGGCCCGCGATCCAGGCCGCCGCCCCGGTTTCCTGCATCGCCGTCCCCAGCGGCAGCATGCCGGCGATGAGAAAAATCGCCCGCCACTCGATGGCCCGGTAGGCCTGCTCCATGTTCAGGCAGCCGGTGAGTACCATGAGCGTGGCGCCGAAGACGGCGGCGATCTGGATGGGCAGCCAGCCGGCCAGCACGCTGGTGACCACGCCCAGCATGATACCGGCGGCCACCGGCGCGCGGCGGGTATCCGGCGGCGCCTTGCCCAGCGGCGTGAGAACCAGGAAGTCCGGGTCCCGTTCCAGCAGCTCCAGCTTCTCCCGGGGCCCCACCAGCAGCAGCGCGTCGCCGAGGGCCAGACGCACGTCGCGCAGATCCTCCTCGACAGCTGCGCCGTTGCGCCAGATGCCCACCAGCTCGAGGCCGTAGCGCTCGCGGAAGTTGAGCTCCGCCACGCTCTTGCCCACGAGCGAGCTGCGCGGGTCCAGGGTGGCGTCCTGCATGGCCAGCCGCCGGGACTCGAAGCTGGACAGTTTCATCGACGGTTTCGAATCCAGGTCGAGACCCTGCAGCGCCCGCAGCACGTCCAGGTCCTCCGGCTCGCCCTGGATCAGCAGCAGGTCGCCGCCGGCCAGTCCGGTATCCGGACCCGGCAGCAGCTCCAGGTTCGCGTCCCGGAAGGTCGCCAGCACCTTGAAGTCGAACACGTCGGTGAGACGGGTGCGGCCGAGCGTGCGTCCCGCAAGCTCCGACTCCCGGGGCACGCGCACTACGAACAGGCGGTCGTCGGCGCCGTAGCGTTTGGTGACCTCGCCGGAGTCGAGGAGAGCCACCTGGCTGAAGTCGTCCAGCTCGTGCAGGGCCTCCATGGTCTCCTTGCGGCCCTGCAAGAGCAGCCGGTCGCCGGCGCGCAGCGGCACGTAGGCCAGGCCGGTGCGCCGCGGCGGCTGCTCGCGGCGCTGGATGGCCAGGAGATCCACGCCGAAGCGCTGACGGAAGCCGATGTGCGCGGCCAGGTCGCCGACCAGCGGCGAGGAGTCGGCCAGCACCACCTCCGCGTGCGCCAGCTGCTCGGCGACCATGGACTGCAGCACCGGCGCCTCGCGCTCGATGACCAGGTCGCTCAGCCGGCGCAGATCGCTGAACCGCTCTAGCTGCCCCTGCACCAGCAGTTCGTCGCCGGCCCGCAGGGTGGTCTGGCGATTGGGCAGGGTCTCGCTGCGGCCGAAACGCTGCAGCGCCAGCACCACGAGGTCGGCGGCGGACGTGATGCGGCTCTCGCCGATAGTCTTGCCCACCAGCATGGAGTCCTGTGGAATGCGCAGCGTGAAGGTGCGCTCGGCCAGCTTGTACTGGGAGCGCAGCGCCCGCTGGCTGCGGCCCCGCTCGCGCTGCTCCGCCTTGCGCTTCGGCAGAAACAGGCGGCCCACGAGGGCGACGAACAGGGTGCCCGCCAGCATCACCACGACGCCCACGGGGGTGAAGTCGAACAGCCCGAAGGGTTCATGGCCGCCGGCGCCCATGGCGTTGCTCACCAGCAGGTTCGGCGGCGTGCCGATCATGGTCATCAGGCCGCCGAGGAGGCTGGCGTAGGCCAGCGGCATCAGCAGCCGGGACGCCGGCACGCGGGTTCGCCGGGCGATGTCCACCACCACCGGCAGCATGAGCGCGGCGACGCCGATGTTGTTCATGAACGCCGACAGGAAGCCGGCCGTGAGCATGATGACCACGATCATCGCCACTTCCTGCCGTCCCGCGAGGCGCATGACCTGCCGTCCGATGACGTTGGCAATGCCCGTTCGAGTCAGCCCTTCCGAGAGGATGAACATCGCCCAGACGGTGATTACGGCAGTATTGGAAAAGCCGCTGAAGGCCTCGTCAGGCGCGACCAGGCCGGTGATTGCCAGCGTGCCGAGCACCAGCAGGGCCACCACGTCCATGCGGATCCACTCGCCGATGAACAGGACGAGCGCCGCTGCCAGGATGGCGAGGACGAGGGCGATCTCGAACGTCATGTGCCCGGTTCCGACCTCCCCGCCACGGCGTCTATAGTCGGCGGACGATGACGCTGCCGACGGAATAGCCGGCGCCGAAGGAGCAGATCACTCCGAGGTCGCCGGACGCGAGTCCCGCCCGGTGGCGATGGAAGGCGATGACGGAGCCGGCCGACGCGGTGTTGGCGAATTCGTCCAGCACGACGGGAGCCTCGTCCTCTCCCGCATCGCGGCCGAGCAGCCGTTTCACGACCAGGCGGTTCATGTTGAGGTTGGCCTGGTGCAGCCAGTAACGCCTGACGTCCGCAATGTCGATACCCGTCGCCTGCAGGTGCTCATCGATGTGGTCGGCGGCGATGGGGGAGACTTCCTTGAAGACCTTGCGTCCCTGCTGGCGGAACAGTTTGCCGCTGTCGAGGAAATCGGCCTCGGGCCCGCGGTTGATGAAGCCGAAGTCGTTGCGGATGTTGTTCGAGTAGAGCGTGGCGAGCTTCGTGCCCAGCACCTCCCAGCGTTCCTCCGCCCGGCTCTCGTCCGCGCGTTCCAGCACCACGGCCGTGCAGACGTCGCCGAAGATGAAATGCGCGTCCCGGCTGCGCCAGTTGATATGGGCCGAGGTGAGCTCCGGGTTCACCATCAGCACCCGCCGCGCGGAGCCGCCCGCGATGGCATCGACGGCGTTCTGCAGGCCGAAGGTGGCCGACGAGCAGGCCACGTTCATGTCGTAGGCGTAGCCGCCCGCGCCGATGGCCTGCTGCACCTCGATGGCCAGCGCGGGGTAGGGCCGCTCCAGGTTGGAGCAGGAGAGGATGACCGCGTCGATGTCGCTGCCCGCGAGACCCGCGTTTTCCAGGGCCTGCCGGGCGGCGGCCACCGAGATCTCGGCGCTGAGCGACAGTTCGTCCTCGCCGCGCTCCGGGAATACGGGCCACATGCGTTCCGGGTCCAGGATGCCCTCGCGCGTGTACACGTAGCGGTGGCGTATGCCGGATGCGTTCTCGATGAACTCCGGGCTGGATTTCTCGGGAGGTTCCACGTCGCCGCCAGCCACCGCTGCCGCGTTTTCGGCCAGGAAACGGTCGACGTAGGCGTTGTAGGCTGCCACCAGCTCCTCGTTGTCGATGCCCTGCTCCGGCACCCAGAGTCCGGTCCCGCTGATTACGACGCCTGTGCCCATCTCGTTCCTTTGCCGGGGGAAAGCGGTACTGTAGCGACTCGCGCCCCGGCTTGCACAGCGGGGTCTTCAGTCCAGGAACGAACGGATGATGCCTGCCCTGGCGTGTGCGCCGGGGCCGGCCTCGGCCAGCATGGCGCGCGCGCAGAGTTCCGCGGCTGCCCGCGTGTCCCGGTCGCGCACGTCGTCCGCTTCGGCGATGAACAGCGCGGCCTGCTCCAGCCCGGGCAGGGCGGCGGCGACGTCCCGGGCGAGGCAGGCAGCGGCCAGCGCCGCGTAGTCCTCCGGCTGGCGCAGCAGGTCCAGGGTCTGGGCGTGCAGCCGGTCGGGGTCCAGGTCCGGCGTGCGGCGGCGGATGCTCGCGGTGCTCCGGGCGTACCAGGGCCAGTTCAGCTCCCGGTCCCTCAGCATCGTCCAGGCGGCGAGCAGGTGGCCGCCGTCCCGCTGCGGCGTGAGCGGGATGCCGTAGTCGGCGGCGAGCTCCTGGCGTTCCGCCGCACCCGTGAGCAGTATGCCCTCGAAGACGATGCGGCCGACGCGCCCGCCGCCGGCGCGGGCGAGTTCCAGCGCGACCGGGGCCGCCGTGAAAGTGGCGACCACGTCCACCCGGGGCCAGTCGAGTTCCTCCAGCAGGCGCAGCAGGTCGGCGGCAAAGCGTTCCGGCGTCGCCTCTGCGGCGGGCGTGGATTCGCCGCAGCCGGGCGGGTCCGGCGTCAGCGTGGGCCGGTCGGCGGCCAGGGCGTCTGCCAGCGGCGCAGCACTCGCCGCGCTGCCCGGCAGCTCGGGCAGGAGCAGCACCGGTGCGTGTCGGGAGATCCGCCCGGCAAAGCGCAGGCGCAGCTGCTCTCCGGCCCGGGGCTGCCAGTAGGCGTGGCGGGCGTCCGCAACGGCGCCGGCCTCGAGGTCGCCGGGCAGACGCACGCCGGCCACGTAGTCGCCGTGATTGGCGAACAACTCCCTGAGCCGGTCCCGCCAGACGTTGCGGTCGGCGGGCAGGGGCTCGCGCCGCACGCCGTCCGGCAGAGGCTCCGGCAGTCGCTCGAGATGGGGGTAGAGCACGTCGTCGCGGCGGCACATGACCACCGCCGGGTCCGTGAGTCGTCCGAGGGCCGGCACCGGGTCGTAACGCATCGCCGCCGCATAGGCAGCCGCATATTCCCTGCCGGCCATCAGGAGGTCGAGCGCATACCGGTGCAGCGCGGCGGGCGCCGGAAATTCCATGGCCAGGCGGTGCTCCGCCGTATGGGAGAACCAGGGGAAGAAGCGGTGCAGGTCGCGCACCCGGGCCCAGATGGACGCCAGGTAGGCGCCGTCGTCCGTCACCCGGAACGGTGCCATGTAGCGCTCGATAAAGGCGTCCGGGACAGGCTCGGCGGGCACCGACAACCCGTCCATGACGATCAGGCGGGCTCGCCCCGGGTGGCGCACGGCAAACTCCAGCGCGATCTTGGAACTCGTGTGATAGCCGTACACGGGACAGGCGGGCAGGCCGAGCGCATCCAGCGTGGCCGCCAGCGCGTCGGCGAAATCGC
>CAZRSA010000143.1:0-6964 GCA_964602525.1 uncultured Woeseiaceae bacterium | reverse complement strand
AAGGAGGACAGGACGTCCGAGTGAGCGTCCCTGCCATCCTTGCCCACCCGATGGCGGGCCGACGCCAATAGAAGAACGGGTCGGGCCCGAAGGCCCTCCCACACGGGAGTCAGGCGCGGCGCCAGGTCTCCCGGCGCGAGATGACGTTGTAGCGCCAGACCAGCAGGACGGCGGCCACCGTCAGCCCCACCACGAAACCGCCCCAGATCAGCTCCGGCTGCAGCGCGTAGCGCTTCGCGGCCAGCAGCGCCAGCGGGAAGGCGATGATCCAGTACGCCAGCGTCGTCAGGAACATCGGTATGCGGGTGTCCTGATAGCCGCGCAGAGCGCCCGCCGCGCCCACCTGGATGCCGTCGGAGACCTGAAAGACCGCGGCGACGAACAGCAGCGTGACGGCGATGGCGGAGACCTCCGGGTCCGTGGTGTAGATGCCCACGACGGATTCCCGGAACAGCAGCAGCCCGAGCGCCGAGACGCCCATGCAGGCGCCGCACAACCAGATACCGACCCAGCCGCGGAAGCGGGCGGTGGCCAGCTCACGCCGGCCCAGGGCCTGGCCCACCCGCACCGTGGTGGCGGAGTTCAGCGCAAGCGGGATCATGAACAGGGTGGAGGCGAAGTTGACCGCAATCTGGTGGGCGGCGGCCACGTTGGCCGACAGGGTACCCATCAGCAGCGAGATCGCCGCGAACAGTCCCGCCTCGGCGACGATGGTGACCGCGATCGGCAGACCCACGCGCAGCACCTGGCGCTGCAGCCGCCAGCGCGGCCGCGGCAGTTTCGCAAAGATGGCGAAGGGCCGGTAGCGCTCGCTCCCCAGGACGTAGGCGGCCATGGCCAACAACAGGAACCACATGGCAATGGCGCTGGCCAGCCCGCAGCCTTGCGCGCCCATGGCCGGGAAACCGAAGTTGCCCCACATAAGCGCATAGTTGCCGATGACGTTCACCACCAGCGCCATCAGCGAGACGTACATGATGGGCCGGGTCCAGCCGATGGCCTCGGAGGTGAAGCGCAGCACGAGATACAGGCACAGGCCCGGTCCGCCCAGCGCGATGGCCTCCACGTAGTCGCCGGTGAGTTCGCGGAAGCCCGGGTCGATGCCGATCAGCTCCAGCGCCGGGCGTGCCGCCGCCCAGAGCAGCGCGACGATGCCCACGCCGAAGGTCAGAGCGATCGTGAAACCCTGGCGCACGTAGCGGCCGATCAGGCGGTGCTTGCCTGCGCCGTAGCGCTCTGCCACCAGCGGCGAGATGGCCATGAGGGTGCCCATGGCGAACAGGAACACCACCATCCAGACGCTGCCGCCGACGGCCACCGCCGCGAGATCCCGCGAACCGAGCCGGCCGGCCATGACGGCGTCGGCGAACTGCATGCCGGCGATGGCGAGATTGTTGCCGATCAGCGGTCCGGCCAGCCGCACGAGCCTGCCCGCTTCCGGGACGGCGGCCCGCAGGCGGCCCGGGGCTCCGTCGGGAGTCTCCATGGGGCAAGGTTCCCTGGGCAAGTTCCCCTGGGCGTATGTGCCTGGGCGAGGCGCGGCAGCGTACCACAGCTCCACTGTCACACGGCCGGCGCGTGGAGTATGGTCGGAGTCAGTCAGGATAACGGCACGGGAGGAAACCATGCTGAACGACGGAGTGTCGCGCCGTGCCGCCATCATCGGCGGCGTACGCATCCCCTTCGCCCGGGCACACGGCGCCTACGCGCGCTGCTCGAACCAGGACATGATGACCGCGACGCTGCGGGCCCTGGTGGAGCGCTACGAGCTCGGCGGGCAGCGTCTCGGCGACGTCTCGCTGGGCGCCGTCATCAAGCACTCCCGGGACTACAACCTGGCACGGGAGTCGGTCCTGGGGTCGGGGCTGGCGCCCGAGACCCCCGCCTTCGACCTGCAGCGCGCCTGCGGTACCAGCCTGTCCGGCTGCGTGCAGATCGCCAACAAGATTGCCCTCGGCCAGATCGAGGCCGGCATCGGCGCCGGCGTGGACACCGTGAGCGACGCGCCCATCGTCTATCCGGACGAATACCGGCAGATATTGCTGCAGAGCTTCCGCGGGCGCTCGCTGGGCGAGCGACTGAAACCCTGGCTGCGGCTGCGGCCGCGCCACTTCAAGCCGCAGCTGCCCGGCGTGGCGGAGCCGCGCACCGGCCTGTCCATGGGCGAGAGCACCGAGCTGACCGCGAAGGAATGGAACCTCGGCCGGGAGGAGCAGGACGAACTCGCACTGGCCAGCCACCAGCGGGCCCACGCTGCGTACGAGCAGGGCTTCTACGAGGACCTGATCGTGCCCTTCCAGGGGCTGGACAAGGACAACAACATCCGCCCGGATACGAGCCTGGAGAAGCTCGGCAAGCTCAAGCCCGCCTTCGACCGCTCCGGCAGCGGGACCATGACGGCGGGCAACAGCACGCCGCTGACCGACGGCTCGGCCTCGGTGCTGCTGTGCTCGGAGGACTGGGCCCGGGAAAGGGGCCTGGCCGTGCAGGCCTGGCTCACCCACAGCCGGGTGGCGGCCGTGGATTTCGTGGACAAGGAAGGCCTGCTGATGGCGCCGGCCTATGCGGTTTCGGAGATGCTGGCCGCGGCCGGACTCTCGCTGCAGGACTTCGACTTCTATGAGATACACGAGGCCTTTGCGGCACAGACGCTCTCGACGCTGAAGGCTTGGGAGTCGGCGGAGTTCTGCCGCGAACGGCTGGGCCGGGACGAGCCGCTGGGGGCCATCGACCGCAGCAAGCTGAACATGGTGGGCGGCAGCATCGCCATCGGCCATCCCTTCGCCGCCACCGGCGCGCGCATCGTCGCCACGCTGGCGAAACTGCTGGCGCGCAAGGGCTCGGGACGCGGCCTCGTCTCCGTCTGCACCGCCGGCGGCATGGGCGTGACCGCCATACTCGAAGCCGCCTGAGCCGGGGCGTCTGCTATAGTCGGCCGCTTGTTGCGCGCCGACTGCGCCTCTTCGCGCACGACGGCGGGGGATCGCGCAGCACGGGCGTCGCGGCGCCGGGGGAGCGGCCGGCCGCGGCTGAGTCGGAGCAGGAGAGAGGACACATGGGCGGCTTCACCGACCTGTTGAGTACGCTGAACGGCATCCTGTGGCACGACACGGTGCTGTTCGCCCTGCTGGGCACCGGCATCCTGTTCACGGTGTGGAGCGGCTTCTCCCAGTACCGGGCGCTGACCCACGGCACGGCGGTGGTCCGGGGCGCCTGGGACGACCCGGACGACCCGGGCGCCATCAACCACTTCCAGGCGCTCTCCGCAGCACTGTCGGCCACGGTGGGCCTGGGCAACATCGGCGGGGTCGCGCTGGCCATCAGCCTGGGCGGGCCGGGAGCGGTGTTCTGGATGTGGGTGGTCGGCGTCTTCGGCATGGCCATCAAGCTCACCGAAGTCACGCTGTCCATGCTCTACCGCAACACGGAAGACGAGGACAATCCCCACGGAGGCCCGATGTGGGTGGCCAGCAAGGGCATCGCCCTGATGAATCCGAAGCTCGCCTGGCTCGGCGGCACCATCGGCACCATCTTCTGCCTGACGCTGCTGATCTCCACCGCCACCGGCGGCAACATGTTTCAGGCCTTCAACGTGGGTCTCATCACCTACGAGTACTTCGGCGTGCCCAGCTGGATTACGGGCGTGATCCTCGCCGTGATTGTCGCGCTGGTCATCATCGGCGGCATCAAGCGCATCGGCCGGGTGGCCGGGCTGCTCGTGCCCTTCATGGTCGTGCTCTATCTCGCCTGCGGCATCTACGTGCTGGCAGTGAACGCCGGCGAGATACCGGCCATGTTCGCTCTGATACTGAAGTCGGCCTTCGCCCCCACCGAGGCCAGCGGGGCGTTCATCGGCGGGACGGCGGGTGCGGCGTTCCTGTTCGGCATGAAGCGCGCGCTGTTCTCCAACGAGGCCGGCCAGGGCTCCTCACCCATCGCCCACTCGGCGGCGAAGACCGACGAGCCCGTGCGCGAGGGCATCGTGGCGGGACTCGAGCCGTTCATCGACACCATCGTCGTTTGCACGTTCACCGCGCTGATCATCCTCTCCACCGGCGTCTGGAACCGGGCCCCGGACGTCGCCTGGGACACGCCGCTGGAAGTCACCCGGGCGGGCGACGTCTGGGAGTTCGAGAGCCGGCAGCCGCCCGTCGACGACTTCATGCCGGGCGATGCGGTCACCATGGTGGTGATCGCCGACGAGAATCCGAAGACCGGCTTCGACCGGCACGAGATCACCGGCCTCATCGTGGAGCGGGACGGCGTCCTGGTGATCGACTGGAATCCCTACGAGGGCCCGACGAAACCCGAGATTCTGGACGACGGCTTTCATCAGGTGTACATGGCCGCCGTGCTCACCGGCAAGGCCTTCGACGAGGTTCAGCCGGGACTCGGCAAATGGCTGGTGAGCCTCGCCGCCTGGCTGTTTGCCATCTCCACGATGATCTCGTGGAGCTATTACGGCGAACAGGCGATGGTATTCCTGGCCGGCGAGAAGAGCGTGCTCGCCTACAAGGTGGTGTTCTGCGCACTGATCATCGTGGCGACGCTCGGCATCATCAAGACCGACGCCCAGCTGGACAACCTCACCGGCGTGGGCAGCGGCGTGATGCTGATCGCCAACCTGCCCATCATGTGGATCTTCGGCCGCCAGGCCATGCGCGCCTACCACGACTACGTCGAGCGCATGAAGGCCGGCCTCATGGGGCCGGAGCACCCCACGCCCACCATCGAGGACCTGATCAGCGGCCGCGACGTGGCCAGGAAGGACCGGGGCGAGGATTAGTGCCGGTCGCGTGACGCTGGCCGGCGCAGCTCGCGGAAGAAGGCGCGGATGTCGGCCACCAGCTCGTTCGGGCGTTCCAGCGCCGCGAAGTGGCCGCCGGCCGGATACTCCGTCCAGCGCGTGATGTTGTAGTGCTGCTCCGCCCAGCTGCGGGGCGGTGAGAATATCTCCTGCGGGAAGACCGCGACGCCGGTGGGCGCGGCCACGTACTCCGTCGGCGGGCCGAACATGCCGGCGCGCATCGACTCGTAGTACAGGCGGATGGACGAGGAGATGGAGCCCGTCACCCAGTAGGCGGTGATGCCGGCGAGCAGCACGTCCCGGGGGAAGACGCTCTCCACGTCGCCGCCGCAGTCGGACCATTCCCGGTATTTCTCCACGATCCAGGCCGCCAGGCCCGCGGGCGAGTCGTTCAGGGCGACCCCGAGGGTCTGCGGCCGCGTGCCCTGGATCTGCGCATAGCCCATGCCCGAACGCTGGTGCTCGCGGCCCTTTTTCAGCGCGACGAGATCCTCTTCGGTGGGCTCCCGGTCCCGGGGCGGCGCTGCCGGCACCATGTTCAGGTGTACGCCGCATACGCCGTCCGGATCCGCCAGCGCCATCCAGGGCGAGATCAGCGCGCCCCAGTCGCCGCCCTGCACGCCGTATTGCTCGTAGCCGAGTTTGCGCACGAGTGCCGCCTGCGCCTGCGCGACGCGGCGTACGTGCCAGCCCGGCTCGGCAGGCGCCTCCGACCAGCCGTAGCCCGGCACCGAGGGGCAGATCACATGGAAGGCGTCGGCCGGGTCGCCGCCGTGCTCCGCGGGCCGGGTCAGCGGGCCGATGACGCGGTGGAACAGCCACACCGTGTCCGGCCAGCCGTGGGTGAGCACCAGCGGCAGCGCGTCCTCGTGGGGCGAGCGCTGGTGGATGCAGTGCAGCGCGAGACCGTCGACCTCGATGCGCTGCTGGTCGAAGCCGTTCAGCACGGCCTCGGCGCCGCGCCAGTGGTAGCCCTCGCGCCAGTACTCGCACAGCTCGCGCAGATAATCCGTATCCGTGCCGTAGGCCCACCCGCTGCCCGGGATCATGCCCGGCCAGCGGGTGCGGGCCAGCCGTCGGCGCAGGTCGTCGAGAACCCGGTCGGCCACCTCGATGCGGAACGCTGCCATCCCGCCTCCCTACCAGTGCCCGGTGCCCGGCTCGCCCTTGAAGGGGCCGACGATGTCGGGCGTCACCCAGCCGCCGTAGAAGCTGCCTGCCTGGGCGCTCACCCGGTCCTCGCCCACGTAGCAGGCATCCATGGCGCCGGGCATGAACGCATACCAGCCGGCGATGGGTTCGAAGCCGCCCCAGGCGTCCGGATAGGCCCACACGGCCGCCTCGGCCACGCGGTCGCCTACGACCACGGACCAGTAGCGGGCCTGGCCCTTCCATTCACACAGCGTGCGCGTGCGCACCGGCACGAGCAGGTCCTCGCGCACGTCCTCCGGGGGCAGGTAGTAGGTAGGCGGGCTGGCGGTCTCGCAGACCTTCAGGGCGCGGGTGCTGTCGGCGACCACCACGTCGGCGAATTCCACCTGCACCCGGCGCTCGCAGGCGCGGACGGCGGGCGGACGCGGGTAGTCCCAGACCGACTCCTGCCCGGGGCCCGGAGCCGGCGCGCCGGCAGGCCGCCCGTCGCCCCGGTTGCTCCACTGCTCACGGGCGCGGCGGATCGTCTCGGGGATCTTCTTCATGCGCTCCTCCGTCGGTGTCGTCACGCAGCCGGGCGACGACCCGGTCGATGGTGCTCCGCGCCGGCTCCGGCATCCTGCCTTCATCGTATTCGCGCCTGAGGTAATCCTCGATGCGGGAGACGACCATGTCCATACCCGCCCCCTCGTCCGCCTTGCCGTCTTCCGCATGGCGGGCATGACGTTCGCCGGCACCGAACAAATTGATCCAGCGGTCCGCCCGGGCGCCGGCCGCGACGACCCGGTAGAACGCGTCGCGCTCCCGTCGCGGTTCGAAGAAGCTGACCACGGCCGCCGCGAACGACACCGGGATCAGCAGGAAGTCCAGCAAACCGTCCAGCGCCAGCTTGGCCTGGAATACGACTACGTCGCGTAGCAACTCCAGCCGTTCAGGCGGCTGCGTCACGCCCTCTCCGGCGTCGTCCTGCATGGGTTCCTGCATCGGTATCGCCTCCCCCGGCGA
>CAZRSA010000142.1:2058-6984 GCA_964602525.1 uncultured Woeseiaceae bacterium | reverse complement strand
CCAGCTACGGCTCCTACTCCGGCGCCGTGCCGAACGAGAAGATCACCTGGGGCAAGCTCTCGGCCGATACGCCGAAGTACATCATCGAGTCCGACGCAACGATCGTCGCGCCACTCGTGTTCGCCTGCGTTCTGGGCATCTGAGGCCGCCGGCATGAACGACACGGGCGAAGCGCGGCCGCTGCCGCAGAGCGCCGAGACCTGGACCACGGAGGACACGGCCGAGTTCTACCGGGTGGACGTCTGGGGCGACGGTTTCTTCCTCATCGATGCGGACGGCTACGCCGCCGTGCGCCCGAACGAGGAGAGCGGCATCGCCGTGCGCATCGCCGACGTGGTGGCGGACCTGGCGGCGCGCGGCATCCAGCCTCCCGTCCTGCTGCGCTTCCAGGACGTGCTGCGCTCGCGCGTGCGCCGCATCAACGAGGCGTTCCGCCGGGCCATCGAGCGCTACGGCTACGAAGGGGCGTACCGCAGCGTCTATCCCATCAAGGTGAACCAGCTGCACGAGGTGGTGGAAGAGGTGCTGGACGCGGGCGAGCCCTACGGCCTGGGGCTGGAATGCGGCTCGAAACCCGAGCTGGTCGCCACCCTGCCCCACCTGACCCGGGACGACACGCTGCTGATCTGCAACGGCGTCAAGGACGAGAGCATGCTGTCGCTGATCCATGCGGGCCAGCGCCTCGGCAAGAACGTCATCCCGGTGATCGAGAAATTCGGCGAGTTCGAGCACTGGATGGCACTCACCGCAGACAGCGACACCGTGCCGGCGTTCGGCGTGCGCGTGCGCCTGACCACCGCCGGCGCAGGCCGCTGGGCGGAGTCCGGCGGCGACCGCTCCAAATTCGGCGTTTCCATACCGGAGCTGGTGACGCTGCTCGAACGGCTGCGCGAGAGCGGCCGCGAGGAGGCGTTCGCGCTGCTGCACTTCCACGTCGGCAGCCAGGTCTCGGACGTGCAGGTGCTGCGCAACGCGGTGAAGGAGATCACCCAGGTCTACGCCAAGCTAGTGCGCCGCGGCATCGGCATCCGCTACATCGACGTGGGCGGCGGCCTCGGCGTGCGTTACGACGAGGGCGAGGAGACCGGCATCACCTACAGCCTGCAGGAGTACGCCAACGCGGTGATCTCCGCGGTGCACGATGTCTGCACCGACCAGTCGCTGCCCCACCCCACCGTCATCTCCGAGAGCGGGCGCGCCATCACGGCCCATCACTCGGTGCTGGTGGTGGAATCCCTGGGCAGCTACGGCAAGGACATGATCGCCGACGACTTCCGCCCCGCCGACGAGGACCACGCCCTGGTGCGCAAACTCTGGCGGGTGCTGGACCGGCTGCGCCGGCGCGCCGCGCGTGGCAAGGCCGGGCCGGCGCTGCTGACCGAGGCCTACCACGAGTGCCGGGACGTGCGCCGGGACGCCGAGGCGAGCTTCCGCCTGGGATACATGCCCCTGGAGCAGCAGGCACTCATCGAGCGGCTGTTCTGGAGCGCCTGCGCGCTCATCGCCGCGGGGCTGCGCGCCGCCGACCCGGACCCGCCGCCGGCGGAACTCGGCATGATCGAGGAGGCGCTGGTGGACCAGCACCTGTGCGACTTCTCGGTGTTCCAGTCCATCCTGGACCACTGGGCCATCGGCCAGACCTTCCCGCTGATGCCGCTGGCGCGGCTCGACGAACGCCCGGAAAGGCGGGCGGTGCTGGTAGACCTCACCTGCGACTCCGACGGCAAGATCCACCACTACGTCACCGCCAACACGGACAAGACCTACGTGGCGCTGCACGACCAGCGCCCCGGAGAGCGCTATTTCATCGGCCTGTTCCTGATGGGCGCCTACCAGGACATCATGGGCGACGCGCACAACCTGTTCGGCCGGGTGGCAGAGGCCCACGTCTACGCCGACGACGAGGAGTCCGGCAACTACTGGATGGAGAAGATCATCCCGGGCACCCGGGTGCAGGAGATCCTGGGCCAGGTGCAGTACTTCGCCAACGACCTGGAGCGGCGCATGAGCGAACTCGTGCGCGAGAAGATCAACGCGGGCGTGCTGCGGCCGAAACAGGGCATGGCCATCCTGGACGAGTACATCCGCACGTTCTCGCGCTCCACCTACGTGGAGCACGAATGACAAAAAAGACCGCCCCGGGGGGCGGCCTTTCTCGTCAGGCAATCGCGCCGAACGCGATCACTCGATCAGATCGCGCCGAACGCGATCACCGATCAGTAGCGGTCACGGCGCGGCGGCCGTTCCTCCCGCGGGCGGGCCTCGTTCACACGCATGTTGCGGCCCTGCAGGTCCTGCTCGTTGAGCGCCTCGATGGCTGCCGAAGCAGCGCTCGAATCGGGCATCTCGACGAAGCCGAAACCCTTCGACCGGCCGGAGAACTTGTCCATGATCACGTTGGCACTGGAGACTTCACCGTACTCGGCGAAGACATCGCGGAGGTCGTCGGAGGTCACACTGTAGGCCAGGTTACCGACATAAATATTCGTCATCTTTCATTCACTCTGCGGCCCGTAGAACGACACCGTCAGGGAGCCAGGCCACCGAGCTTCTGACGGAAATCCGGCCGGTAACCGGCCTTCAGACACTACGCAGGCCGGGCCGTGGAAGCACGGTAAACCGTCATACGTCAAGCGAGTTTACCCCCGGCGCCAACCGCGCACCAGCAATATTTTCGGGCACTCCGCGCAGGAAAGCCCCGCGGTCGGCACTGCAACGCGCGCCCGGCGACGGCGCTATTTCTTTTTCTTCGTGGTGCGGCGGGGCGTCGGGACTTCTTCCTCTTCCTCGGTCTCCACCGTCGGCTCGCCGGTCTGGCGACCCCGCAGAGCCGAGCCCACCGCCTTGCCGAGGAAGCGCTGTACCTGCGCCGAGGTCTCCAGGCCCTGGCTCACCCAGGCATTGAAGAGCTTCGTCGCGTCGAAATTCTTGATGTCGTTTTCCACCCGCTTCTGCAGAGCGTCTACCGCCTTCTTCTGCAGTCCGCTCACGTCAGGCAGGCCGAGGCTGTCGCGGAACTCCTTCGGGGTCAGGTCGAATTCGATCTTGATCTTCATGTGCTGTTCCTCTTCGGTGCGGTCCGCTCAGTCGGCCAGGCGGTAATTGCGTTCGTCGAAGTGGCGCGTCCGCCACCAGTACTCCGGCGTGTTGCCGGCCCAGTTGTTCGTGATGCGGCCATGATCCATGTACCAGCTGCGCCCCACCAGCGCCCAGGCCTTATGCTCCAGACGGCGACGCAGCCGCTGGTTATATTCCCTCTGAACCGCCTCCAGCACCTCCACGCGCTCGGCGCCCCGCGCGCGCATCAGCTCGAGGCATTCGACGATGTAGCGCACCTGGCACTCGATCATGATGATGATGGAGGAATGGCCGAGGTTGGTGTTCGGGCCGTAGGTCATGAACAAATTGGGGAACCCGGCCACGGTGATGCCCAGGTAGGCCTCGGCACCCTCGCTCCACGCCTCGCGCAGCGGCCGCCCGCCCACGCCGGTGATCTCCATCGGCGCCAGGAAGGGGTTGGTGCGGAAACCGGTGGCCAGGATCAGCACGTCGGCCGGTATCTCCCGGCCCTCGGCGGTACGCACGCCGTTCGCCGTCACCCGCTCGACGGACTCGGTCACCAGGCTCACGTTGTCCCGGTCCAGCGCCTCGTAGTAGTCGTCGGAGAACAGGATGCGCTTGGCGCCGAACGGGTAGTCCGGGACGAGCTTCTCGCGCAGGGCCGGGTCGCGGATACTCTCCTCCAGGTATTTGCGCGTCTGGCGCCGTCCCCACCACTTGTACAGCCGGTTCAGCCCCATCATGGGGTAGAGCACCAGCTCGCTCATCAGCCAGATGCGGAGCCGATAGAGCCGCTGCAGGAACGGCACACGCTGGCCGAGCCACTTCTCGAACTCCGCGTACTCCCGGTCGTTCTTCGGCAGCATCCAATTGGGCGTGCGCTGGAAGACGGTGAGCGAGCGCACTTCGGGCGCGATCTGCGGCACGAACTGCACCGCGCTCGCCGCGTTGCCGATCACGGCGACGTCGCGGCCGGCCAGATCGACGTCGTGGCGCCAGCGTGCCGAGTGAAACGAGGCACCGGCGAAATCGTCCAGCCCCGGTATGTCCGGCACGTAGGGCCGGCTGAGCTGGCCGACGCCCGTGATGAAGACGTCGAAGACCTCCTCCGTGCCGTCCGCCAGGGTCAGCTCCCAGTGCGCCGCCCCGTCGTCCCAGCGCGCCTTCGCCACCTCGGTGTTCAGGCGGATGTGCGGATACAGCCCGTACTTCGCCGCGCAGTGTTCCATGTAGCGCAGGATCTCCGGCTGATGGGACCACTTGTGGGTCCAGCGCGGGTTCGGCTCGAAGGAATACGAGTACAGGGCCGAGGGGATGTCGCACTCGGCACCCGGATAGGTGTTGTCCCGCCAGGTCCCGCCGATGGCATCGGCCTTCTCGAACAGGGTGAAATCCTCGAAGCCGGCCTCCCGCAGTTTGATGCCCATGCAGAGGCCGGAGAATCCGGTCCCGACTACGGCGATGCGCATGGCACCCCTTCGGTTGCAGGCTGTGCGCTTCCCATGGCTGTCAGTCTACCGAATTCGGCGGCCGGCGATAATGGGCGGTAACGGGCGATCATGGGTGATCATGGGTGATTATGGGCAATAGTAGACGGTCATGCTCCGGGGCAGCACCGCGGCGGCCTGCGCAGACCCGGAGGCGGCGCAACTCAGCGCTGCGACTCCTCGTTTCGTATCTCCAGCAGCGCGCGCATGCGCGCGGCATGGCATTCCGGCGTCTCGGCGAACAGCCGGCGCCCGAGGCTCCAGGCTGTCGCGCGCAACTCTGCGCTGCGCCGCCGGCTCAGTGCGATCAGCGCGGCACGCTCATCGGCACCGCCCCCGGCCTCCTCCTCCAGGGTCGCGCGCAGCACGGCCAGATCGT
>CAZRSA010000142.1:0-1958 GCA_964602525.1 uncultured Woeseiaceae bacterium | reverse complement strand
TCGGCACCGCCCCCGGCCTCCTCCTCCAGGGTCGCGCGCAGCACGGCCAGATCGTGGTCGTCGCCGAGGAGGTCGCTCAGGTGTTTCGTCTCCTTGTAGCGCGCCTTCATCAACTTCGGCCAGACCGGCGTCAGCAGACGCAGGTGGTAGCGGTGGTATTTCACCCGCTTGCGCCACTCGTGAAAATCCCGTGACGTCCCGTCGTCTGCGGCCACGGCCATCGCCCGGCGGGCCCGCTGGTAGGTCTTCGTCAGCCCCGCCTCCAGCGCGTCCGTCCCGGCGGAGTCGAGCCGCCAGTGCTCGATGCGTGCCAGCGCCTCGGGCAGTTCGGCGCGGATGATATCGATCTTCTCCCGTGCGTCGCGCTCCTCCGTCAGGGTCTCGCGCCGCTCGCCCAGCCAGGTATGGACAGCCGCAAAGGCGTCGTCGTCCAGATCGTCCGCGTAGCACTCCGCCAGGGCGGCAAGCGACTCCTGCATCGAGGTGGCATCCCGGATGGCGGAGAGTTCGCCGGCCAGATCCCGGAACCAGGCGTTCTCGGCGGAATAGTCCGGGAAACCCGGCCGCACCAGTCGGATGAGACCGCGGATTTTCTTGCAGCGCTTGCGGAATTCGTGCACGGCCTCGTGCAGGTCGGTATCCGCGCCCTCGAGATCCCGGAGCGCCTTCGCCACCTGTTCGCTGGCCACGCGCTTCAGAAATTCTTCCGTGCTTTCGTTTCCGAGCAGCCGGTAGGCCATGGGCGGTTACTCCCTCATCCACGACGATCCGACTGTGGCATACCGTGACCGCGCCGATAAATACGGGGAAGCCGGCCTGCCGGCGGCATGGTTGCGCCGTCCCCGCTATCATGGGGCCGCCATCGATGCGGATCCCCCCACCCTGAATTCACCCGAAGCCGGAAACCCGACCGTAACGTCGCCCGAGGCCGACGCCCCCGAGCGCAGCGGCTTCCGCTGGGTGATGCTCGCCGGCGTCTCCCTGCTGTACGGCTGCTTCGGACTGCTGATGGCGGCCACGGCCGCGCTGGTGACGCCCATCCGGACGGATCTGGGCCTGTCAGGCGCGGCGATGGGCACCATCCTGGGCGCCTGGCAGTTCGTATATCTGTTCACCGCCATCCCGGCCGGCTCGCTGCTCGACCGCTTCGGTCTGCGCCCCTGCCTGCTGGCCGCCGCACTCATCCTCGCCGCCTCGGCGGCGCTGCGGGCGCTGGCCGACGGCTACTGGACCCTGCTCTTCGCCATGATGGTCTACGGGGTCGGCGGACCGCTCATCTCCATCGGCGCCCCGAAACTCGTGCGCCGCTGGTTCGACGATGACTCCCGCGGCCTGGCCATGGGCATCTACACCTCCAGCACCGCCATCGGCAGCATCGTCGGCCTCACCCTCAGCAACGCGGTGCTGATGCCCCTGGTCGACTACCGCTGGCGGACGGTCTTTCTCGTCTACGCCGCCGTCCTGCTGGCCGCCGCTTCGATCTGGTTCGCCATCATGAGCCGGCCGACCAGCCGGCTGGGCCAGCGCCGCGTGGCGCCTGCCGCGATGATCGACTTCGGCCTGGTGACGGAACTGGTCCGCTACCCGTCCGTGCGTAACGTGCTCCTGCTGGCTGCCGGCGTCTTCCTGTTCGCCCACTCCATGGGCGCCTGGCTGCCGGAGACCATCCACTCGCTGGGCTACAGCCTCGCCGCGGCCGGTGCCTGGGCAGCGGTCCCCGTGGCCGTCGGCATCGTCGCCACGCTGGTCATCCCCCGGCTGGCCGTGGGGCCGCGCCGGGTCACGCTGTTCGCACTGCTCTGCGTCGTCGGTGCGGTGTCGCTCGTCACCCTCTACAGCGAGTCCCGCGCGCTGATGACCACGAGCCTGGTCCTGCAGGGTATCTCCCGCAGCTGCATCTTCCCCATCGCCATGCTGCTGCTGATGGAGAGCCGGCGCATCAACAGCGACAACATGGG
>CAZRSA010000141.1:0-7003 GCA_964602525.1 uncultured Woeseiaceae bacterium | reverse complement strand
TGAATCCGGCAGGCGAGGACTTCGAGCACCAGCAGGGCAGTCACAAGATCCCGCCCATGTTCATCGAGGAAGTCAGCGACGACATGGCGGTGATGAAGAACGAGATCTTCGGGCCGCTGCTGCCGCTGATGACGTACCGTGAGATCGGCGAGGCCATCGACTACGTGAACGATCATCCGCGGCCGCTGGCGCTGTACTACTTCGGCAGCGACCGGGACGAGGAGCGTGAGGTGCTGGAGCGCACGACGTCGGGCGGCGTGACGCTGAACGACGTGATCTGGCACGTGGGCCACGAGGATCTGCCCTTCGGCGGCGTGGGCCCGAGCGGCATGGGTGCGTATCACGGCATCGACGGCTTCCGCGAGTTCAGCCATCGCAAGGCGGTCTATCGCCAGGCGAAGGTCAGCGTCGCGAAGCTCATCGGTATCCGCCCGCCATACGGCGATACGCTGCAGAAGACCCTGAAACGCGAAATCAAGAGGTAGGTGGGTAGGTGCCGGAC
Source organism: uncultured Woeseiaceae bacterium (assembly GCA_964602525.1). Taxonomy (GTDB): domain Bacteria; phylum Pseudomonadota; class Gammaproteobacteria; order Steroidobacterales; family Woeseiaceae; genus Lentisalinibacter. The sequence continues at coordinate 6,501 of CAZRSA010000141.1, read as the reverse complement.
CAAAGTTTCCGAACTTTTGCAACTTGTTTGCGTTCCGCCGGAGGGTCCGTGACCGGAAGGAGCACCCGAACGGGTCCGAATAAGTTGGAAAAGTTGCAAAAGTTCGGTCCGGCACCTAGTTCCCTAGTTCCTCTAATTCCTATTCGAGGCGGGCGGCTACCGCTTCCAGACGGCGGGTGATCGCTTCCAGGTCTGCGTGGCCGGCCGGCTTTTCGCCGACGCGCGCGATGCCCTGCCAGACCATGTGCATGAGGCGGTGGACGTTTCTCGCGATTTCCACCAGGTTGTCGGCCGCGTGCCCCCGCAGCAGGTAGGTGCGGCAGGAGTACTCGAGTGCGCCGTAGAAGAGGTCACGGATATTCCAGATGGGGATGTCCCGGCGGATCTCGCCCCGATTCATGCCCTCCCGGATGACGTTGTCGAACACTGCCACATACGTCTTGTTGAACTGCAGATATCCGGAGTTCTCGTACTCCGACATCTGCCGGTAAGTCGCCACCGCCAACTCGATGATGCGCCACTCCGACAGGCAACTGATCATGTGGTGCCGCGCCAGGAACTCGAGTTGCTTGCGCGTATCGGAGAGCCCGTGAACGCCTTCCTCCGCACTCGCCGTCAGCCGCTCGTAGAACGCGCCCACCACCGCGTGCAGCAGCGCTTCCTTGTTCTTGAAGTAGAGATAGATCGTGCCCTCGGCGACCGCCGCCCGGCGGGCGATCTCCGCGATGCGCGCGCCGTCGAAGCCGTGCTCCCGAAACACCTCGTGGGCCGCGGCGATGATGGCTTCCTCCCGCGCCTCCACCCGCTCGCGGCGTGTCCTCGGCTCGGCGTTACTCATGCTCGCTTCCCGGCTACAAATACGAAAATGAACTTGACTCATTTATACTGAATTGCTTTCATAGTCAACCGGAACCGGCTGCAGACCGCCGGTCAGAGGGGCTTATGGCAAAGAACATCCTGCGTATCGGCGGGGCCGTCGGGTTCTGGGGCGAGAGTCCGGTGGCCACGCCGCAGCTGCTCGCGGCCGGCGTCGACTACCTGGTCTACGACTATCTCGCCGAGATCACCATGTCGATCATGGCCCGCGCACGGGCCGCCGATGCCGAACGCGGCTACGCCACCGATTTCGTCTCGACCGTCATCCGCCCGAACCTCGCCGCGATCGCCGGTCAGGGTGTGAAGGTGATCTCCAACGCCGGCGGCGTTAACCCGGACGCCTGCGCCCGCGCCATCCGCGGGCTGGTCGAGGACGCCGGCCTCGACCTGACGGTGGCGGTCGTACGAGGCGACGACCTCACGAACCGCATCGCGCATCTGACCGGTGCCGACGTCCGGGAGATGTTCTCCGGCGCGCCGCTGCCGCCGGCCGAGCGAATCGCCAGCGTGAACGCCTACCTCGGCGCCCTGCCTATTGCTGCCGCTCTCGATGCGGGCGCCGACATCGTCGTCGCGGGGCGGGTGGTCGACAGCGCCGTCACGCTGGGCGCCTGCCTGCACGAGTTCGGCTGGGCGGCCGACGACTACGACGCCATGGCCGGTGCGAGCGTCGCCGGCCACATCCTGGAATGCAGCACCCAGGCCACCGGCGGCAACTTCACCGACTGGGAAGAAGTCGCCGACGGCATCGCCGACATCGGCTATCCCATCGCCGAGCTGTCCGCCGACGGCAGCTTCGTGGTCACCAAGCCGGAGGGCACCGGCGGCCTCGTCAGCGTGGGCACCGTCGCCGAGCAGATGCTCTACGAGATCGGCGACCCTCAGGCCTATTTGCTGCCCGACGTGGTCTGCGACTTCTCCGGCGTCACCCTGGAGCAGCTGGCCCCGGACCGGGTGCGCGTGAGCGGTGCCCGGGGCGGTCCGCCCACCGATACCTACAAGGTGAGCGCTACGTTCGCCGACGGCTTCCGCGGCGGCCAGCTGCTGTTCTTCTACGGCTATGACGCCGACCGCAAGGCGCGGGCCTACGCCGACGCCGCCCTGGCCCGCGCCCGCACCCGCCTCGAACGCCAGGGCCTGACCGACTTCGCGGAGACCCTCATCGAGGTATTCGGCGACGAGAGCCATTACGGCCCTGCGCGGCGGGGCGACGGCGCCCGCGAGGTCACGCTGAAGATCGCCGCGAAGCATGCCGACCAGCGCGGCGTTGCGGCTCTGCTGCAGGAGACCATCGGCGCAGCGCTGAGCGCGCCGCCGGGGCTCACGCTCTTCTCCGGCGGCGGCCGACCCAAGCCCTCGCCGATCGTCCGGCTGTTCTCGTTTCTCTGGCCCAAGACCGACGTGCCGGTGACCGTCGAGATCGACGGCATTGCCAGCCCGGCGGCACCATCGCCGGGAATGCCCTACGATGCCGCCGCCATCGAACGGCCCGCGCCTCCCGCTGTGCCCGACCTCGCCGGAGGCACCGCCGAGGTGCCGCTGGTGAAACTCGCCTGGGGCCGCAGCGGCGACAAGGGCGACAAGGCCAACATCGGCATCATTGCCCGGCGCCCCGAGTACCTGCCGTACCTCTGGGCCGCGCTCACCGAGCAGTCGGTCGCGGCCCGCTTCGCCCATTTTCTGGAGGGACCCGTGGAGCGGTTCCTGCTGCCGGGCTCGCACGCGATCAACTTCGTCCTGCACGACGTCCTGGGCGGCGGTGGGGTGGCGAGCCTCAGGAACGACCCCCAGGGCAAGGGCTACGCCCAGGTGTTGCTCGACCACCCGATCCCCGTGCCGGCCACGCTGGCGGAGAGCCTCTGACATGCCCGTCTATCACTCCCGCATCGATACCGCGTCGGAGGCCTTTGCCGACAATCGCGCCGGCATGCTCGGCCTGATCGAGAAGCTGGAAGGCCTGAACGCCCGGGGCGCGGCCATCTCCGAGCAGCGCCGGCCCCGCTTCGAGGAGCGCGGTCAGCTCACCCCACGGGAGCGGCTCTCCGCCATGCTGGACCCGGGCATGCCGTTCCTCGCCATGGGCAACATTGCAGGCTACCTCTACGACACGACGGACGAGGAGCAGTCGCTGCCCGGCGGCAACGTGATCGTGGGCATCGGTTTCATCGCGGGCGTGCGCTGCATGGTGTCGGTGAGCGATTCCGGCATCCAGGCCGGCTCCCTCACCGAGCCCACCGCCTACCGCATCCTGCGTGGTCAGCAGATCGCGCTGGCCCAGAAGCTGCCCTTCGTGCACAGCGTCGAGAGCGCCGGCGCGAACCTCATGCAGTACAAGGTGGGCGGCTTCCTGGACGGTGGCACCTTCTTCGCCAACCTGGCGCGCCTGAGCGCCGCCGGTATCCCGGTGGTGAATATCCTGAATGGCTCGTCCACCGCCGGCGGTGCCTACATGCCCGGCCTGAGCGACTACGTCATCGCCGTGCGCGGCCGGGCGAAGGCGTTCCTGGCCGGCCCGCCCCTGCTGAAGGCCGCCACCGGCGAGATCGCCACCGACGAGGAGCTGGGCGGCGCCGAGATGCACTCCACCGTATCCGGCTTGGTCGAGTACGTGGCCGAGGACGACGCCCACGCCGCGCTCATAGCCCGGGAGGTCGTGGCGCGGCTCGCCTGGAACGACCGCTGCCCGTTGCCGCCGGCGCGGGAAGGGGCCGAGCCCGTATACGACCCGGACGAGATCGCCGGCATCGTGCCGCTGGACTACCGCCGGCCCTACGAGGTGCGCGAGGTCATCGCCCGCATCGTCGACGGCTCCGACTTCCTGGACTTCAAGCCGCGCTACGGGGCGGGCACGGTCTGCGTGCAGGCGGAGATCCACGGCCACGCCTGCGGTATCCTCGCCAACAATGCGCCCATCGATCCGGACGGCGCCACCAAGGCCACCCAGTTCCTGCAGCTCTGCGACCAGTCCGACCTGCCGGTGGTCTTCCTGCAGAACACCACCGGCTACATGGTGGGCAAACAATACGAGCAGGGCGGGATGATCAGGCACGGCTCGAAGATGATCCAGGCCGTCACCAACATCTCGGTACCGCGGCTCACGCTGATGATCGGCGCGAGCTACGGCGCCGGCAACTATGGCATGTGCGGCCGGGGCATCGACCCGGACTTCCTGATGACCTGGCCGAATGCCAGCACCGGCGTCATGGGCGGCGAGCAGGCGGCCACCACCATGTCCATCGTGACGAAGGCGGCGGCGAAGGCCAAGGGCCGGGAACTGGACCCGGCGGAGGTCGAGGCGCAGGAGCGCCGCCTCGCCGAGCACTTCGACTCCCAGTCGAGCGCGTTCTACACCTCCGGCCGCATGCTCGACGACGGGATGATCGATCCCCGGGACAGCCGCCGCACGTTGGGCTTCATGCTGGAGACGGTGCGGGAGGCGAGGAGTCGCAGCGTGAAACACAACAGCTTCGGCATCGCGAGGATGTAGCCATGACGGAACTACCGAAGACGGAGACCCTGGACCTGGATCTCGCCGGCGGCTGGCTCACCGTGTGGCTGAATCGGCCGGAGGCGAGGAATGCGCTGTCCGCCGGGATGATCGAAGAGCTGATCGCGGTGCTGGAGGCGGTACGCGACGAAGGCGCGGGCGGGGGGGTGCGCGGCATCACCTTCCGCGGCCGTGGCGGCATGTTCTGCGCCGGCGGCGACGTGAAGGGCTTCCGGGCCGTGTTCCAGGGCGGCGGCCGGAGCGCCGACGACGTAGCCGCGGCCAGCCGCCGGGGCGGCGAGCTGTTCGCGCTGGTGGACTCCATGCCCCAGGTGGTTGTCATGCTGGTCGAGGGTGCGGCGGTCGCCGGCGGGCTGGGCATGGTGTGCGGCGGCGACGTGGTGGTGGTCACCCGGGACGCCCGCTTCGCGCTGACCGAGGTGCGTCTCGGCATACCGCCGGCGCAGATCGCACCCTACGTGGTGCGCCGCATCGGCCTGGCGGCGGCACGCCGCATCATGCTGACCGCCGCCGAGTTCGACGGAGCCGGCGCCCTGGACCTCGGCATCGCGGACTTCCTGGCCAATGACAGCGGCGAACTCGAGACCCTGGAGGCGGTGATCCGCGCCGACGTGCTCCGCTGCGCACCCGGTGCCGTCGCGGCCACGAAGGAGCTTGCGCGGGCGGCCGTGCACCTGGATGCCGAGGCCATGACCGGGCTCGCCGCCCGCCGCTTCGCCGAGTGCATGCTGGGCGAAGAAGGCCGCGAGGGGGTCGCCGCCTTCGTCGAGAAGCGCAAACCGGGCTGGTCGCCGTGACGCTCGAGCGCATCCTGGTCGCCAACCGCGGCGAGATCGCCTGCCGCATCATCCGCGGTCTGCAGGCACTGGGCCGGCGCGCCATAGCCGTCTACTCCGAGGCCGACGCCGACGCGCCGCACGTGCGGCTGGCCGATGCGGCGGAGTGCCTCGGCCCGGCTCCCGCCGCGGAGTCCTACCTGAACATCGCCGCCCTGCTGCGCGCGGCGGAGGCGGCCGATGCCGACGCCATCCATCCGGGCTACGGCTTCCTGGCGGAGAACGCGGACTTCGCCCGGTCGTGCACGGAGGCGGGACTCACCTTCATCGGACCGCCGGCCGAGGCCATCGAGCTCATGGGCAACAAGGCGGCCGCCAAGAGGCACATGATCGCGGCCGGCGTGCCCTGCGTCCCCGGCTACGAGGGCGAGGAGCAGGGCGACGACGCCTTCCTCGCCGCCGCGCGGGACATCGGCTATCCGGTGATGGTGAAGGCGGCCGCCGGCGGCGGCGGCCGCGGCATGCGTCGGGTCGATGACGAGGCGGCGCTGGTATCCGCCCTCGGGCTCGCGCGGCAAGAGGCCGAAAGCGCCTTCGGCTCCGGCGAGCTGATCCTGGAGAATGCGGTGCTCCGCCCGCGGCACGTGGAGATGCAGGTGTTCGCCGACGAGCACGGTGCCGTCATCCACCTGGGGGAACGCGACTGCTCGGTGCAGCGCCGCCACCAGAAGGTGGTGGAGGAGGCACCCTGCCCGGTGATGACGCAGACACTGCGCGAGGCCATGGGCGCCGCGGCCGCGGATGCTGCGCGCAGCATCGGCTACCGGGGCGCGGGGACCGTCGAGTTCCTGCTGGACGAGGACGGTGCTTTCTACTTTCTGGAGATGAACACCCGGCTGCAGGTGGAGCACCCGGTCACCGAGATGGTGACGGGGGTGGACCTGGTGGCGCTGCAGCTGCGCGTCGCCGAGGGGTGTGCACTCGGCATCGAGCAGCACGAGGTGGCGCTGCACGGGCACGCGATCGAGGCGCGCCTGTACGCCGAGGATCCGGCCCGGGATTTCACGCCGGCCACCGGCCGCATCGAGCTGTGGCTGCCGCCGACGGGCGAGGGAATCCGGGTGGACGCCGGTGTGGAGACGGGCACGGAGGTCTCGCCCTGGTACGACCCGATGGTGGCCAAGATCATCGGCCACGGCGAGACTCGGGAGAGCGCGCGGCTGAATCTCGTACGCGCCCTGGAGGCCACGGCGCTGTTCGGCGTGGCGAACAACCGCGACTTCCTTATCGGGGTGCTGCGGCGGCCGGACTTCGCCGCGGGCCTGGCGACGACGGCCTTCC
>CAZRSA010000140.1:0-7095 GCA_964602525.1 uncultured Woeseiaceae bacterium | reverse complement strand
GGCCGGCGCCGTCGTCGGCCACGTCGATCACCATCTCCGAGCCTTCCCGGTGCAGTCGTACGGTGATGCGGCCCACCGGCGGTTTGCCGGCGGCCTGGCGCTCTTCCGGCGGCTCGATACCGTGCACGATCGCATTGCGCAGCATGTGCTCGAAGGGCGGCAGCATCTTCTCCAGCACCTGCCGGTCCAGCTCGCCCGACCCGCCTTCCACGGCGAGCTCCACCCGCTTGCCCGTCTCGCCCGCGATCTGGCGGACGAGACGGGAGAGCCTGGGCACGTGGCGCTGGAAAGGCACCATGCGGGTGCGCATCAGGCCGTCCTGCAGCTCCGCGGTCACCCGCGACTGCTGCACCAGCAGGGACTCGGTCTCCGTCGCCAGGTTCTGCAGCAGATCCTTCAGGCTGGCCACGTCGTTGGCGGATTCCGCCAGCGCCCGGGACAGCTGCTGGATGGTCGAGTAACGGTCGAGCTCCAGCGGGTCGAAATCGTGGCTGGCCCGCTCTTCCTGGTGACGGTTCAGAATCTGCGTCTCGGTCTCGAATTCGAGCTTGCGCAGCTGATCGCGAAGCCGGCTGACCGTCTGTTCCAGCTCGGCCAGATTGAAATCGATGGAGGTGACCTGCTGGCTCAGCCGCGAGTGATAGATGCTGATCTCGCCGGCCGCATTCAGCAGCTCCTCGAGCAGCTCCGCGTCGATGCGGGCGAATTCCTGGCGCTCCGGCGCGGCGGGCGGCGGCGGCATGGCGCGCTCGGGTGCGGCGGCCGGGGCTGCGGCGACGGGCTCCGGTTCCTCTTCCCCGGCGGGGGCCTCTGCGGCCGGTTCCGGCTCCGCTTCCGGCTCCACTTCCGGCTCGGGGACCGGCTCCTCCTCGACACCGGCGTCTTCCTCGCCGACGGGCTCGGGGGCTTGTACCGCGGGTTCGGGGACTTCCTCCGGCCCGGGCTCGTAGCCGCCCTCCGGCCCGGGTTCGGCCTCCGGCTGCAGCAAGGGCTCTTCCGAGGACTCCGATGTCTCCGCAGCTTCGGACTCCGCACCGGTTTCCTCGCCGAAGACCTCGGCGGCAATCTCCTCGCTGTGCTCGGTAAACCACCGGGTGATGTCAGTCTCTGCCGGCGGACCGCCCTCCGCGGCTTCCGGCGGCAGGCCCTCGTCGCCCTCGCCCCTTGCGGTCACGGCGAACACGGGCTCCTCAGGCGGCCCGGGCTCCTGGAGCGCCGGGTACTCGCCGGCCCGGGACGCGTCCGGGGCGGTTTCTTCCGCGGCCTCTTCCACCCGGCTCTCCACCGACTCCGAAGCTTCGACCGGCTCCTCCGCCGGGGCCTGCGGCTCCGGCGACTCGGGCTCGAGCGCTTCCGGCCGCTCGGGCGCCGCTGCTTCCGGTGCCGGCACGCTAGGGGCGGGCGCTGCTTCGCCGGCGGCCAGCGACTCGATGCGCGACTCCAGTCCGAGCGCCGGCGCCGCGCGCTGCCCGCCGAGCACCATGTCGCGCATGCGGTGCAACTCGTCGATGCTCTGCTGCAGTAGATCGTCGACCGCCGCGGACGGATGCACCCGGCCGTCGTCGATGGCGATCAGCAGGGTCTCGAGGCCGTGGCTCAGATTGCCCATGGCCGTGATGCCGGCCATCCGCGCCCCGCCCTTCAGCGTGTGCAGGTGACGTTTCAGCTCGACCAGGCTCTCCGCCGGCCGGCCGCCGGCCGTCCACGCGGCCAGCGCCTCGTCACTGGCCTCCAGGATCTCGCCGGCCTCTTCTGTGAAGATGGCGGCGATCTCGGCGTCGTAGTCGGCCTCGTCGGGCAACGCTTCGGCGGCCGGGCGAGGCGCGGCAGGCTCGGCCGCAGCCGGCTCGGCCGCCGCCGCTTCTTCGCCGGCCGGCTGCGGGCCGGCGGGCTCGGGCCGCTCCCCGGCTGCCTCCTGCCCGGCGGGCGGCGTCCCGGCCGCCGGTTCAGGCCCGGCGGAGGACTCCTCCTCCGCGGCCTCCGGCCGTAGCGTCGGCAGGACGCCCGTGAATTCGCCCGTCTCCTCCGCCGGCGCCGGACGGGTCTCCACCTGGGCGGTCAGCTCGCGCAGCCGCTCGACCAGCGGCTGGTAGTCCTCGTCCCCGGCGCCGGGCTGATTGATGCCGGCCACGATGCTCTCGATGGCCTTCACGGCCGCTTCCACGGCCGCGAGTCCGTCGGTATCCATGCCCCGGCCGGCATCGTAGAGCCGGCGTACGTACTGGTTCAGGCTCGCGGTCACGGTCACGCCCCGGTCGACGTCGGCCATGTTCACGCTGCCATGCAGCGTGTGACAGGCCCGGTGCAGGTTGTCCGGAATTGGGTAGGGCGGCTCCTCCTCGCCGCAGGCGTCGATATAGCTCTTGATGACCCCGAGATGGGCCGCCGTCTCCTTGGCGAAAATGTCCAGCAGCACGGGGTCCATTTCCACCGCCGCCGGGGCTTCCTCCGCTGCAGGCGCGAGCGTCAGATTGGCCGCGTTCGGGTCCCCCTCGGCGAAGGCGCTCGCCTGGACCACCAGCTGGCGGGTATCCACGGTCGGCTCGATGCCCGTCTCCAGCTGCTCCACCAGCTCCGGCAGGGCCGCCGCCGCGCGCTGGATGAACTCGACCATGGGCGGGGTGCGCGTAAGCGTGCGATTGATGATCCGGTTCAGCAGGTCTTCGATGTGCCAGCAGAAATCGCCGATGCGCTCCGCGCCCACCATGCGTCCGCTGCCCTTCAGCGTGTGAAACGAACGGCGCACCGTGATCAGCGCCTCCATGTCGTCGGCGTTCTCGGCCCAGCGTGGCAGCTGCTTGCGGATGGAGGCGATCTCCTCCTTGGACTCCTCGATGAACAGTTCCAGCAGTTCCGGATCCAGGTGCTCGGCATCCTGGGCGACCACCGGGATCTGGATGATCTCGGTGGCATCCCCCGGCGTTTCCGCCGGGCCGGGCTGATCCGGTTCGGAAATCGTGCGCAGCCTCTGGCTCGCGACCAGGGTCTCCTCGATCTGCTCGGCCCGACCCTTCATCTCGTCCAGCACGCCGGACAGCGCGTCGAGGCAGGCCTCGGCGTTGTCCAGCATGTACCAGGGGTCACGCCTGCCGGCCTGCACCGTCTCCATGTAGTACTCGATGCTCACCACCGCATCGGCCAGGCGGTCCAGGTGCTCCGCATCCAGGCCCTGACGGCCGGCTTTCATCGCCTCGGTCACGAACCGGCCGAGGCGCTCGACCACCTCGGCGGCGCGGTTCTTGTCCAGCATGACCAGGCCGGCCTTCACCCCCCGGATCAGGTTGGGCACGTTGTCGATGGCCATCGGGTCGCCGCTGTCGCTGGTGACCTGGGTGATGGCCTCCTTCACCCGCGCCATGTTGACGATGCACTCGCGCAGCACTGCCTCGGTAACCTGGCGGAAGTCCGCGTCTCCCGTGTCCTCCGCGGCATCCGGCTCGCCGCCCTCGGCACTGGTCGGTCGGATCAGGCGCTTGAGCTTCGCATCCAGGCCGTCTTCCACTTGCAGCAGCGTGGACGCGATCTCCAGCAGTATCCCCTCGTCGGCGGCGACCGATTCCCCGACGATGTTGCGCAGCCGCTCGATCTCGGTCTGGATGTCGCCCCGGAGATCGCCCAGACCGAGGACGCCCAGCGTGTCGCTGATCTTCTTCAGCATGTCCACCTGGGGCGCGAGGTCCGCCACATCGTCCATGCCGGTGCGCACGTAGATATCCAGCACGTCCTTGACCTTGCCCAGGTCTTCCCTGATGGCCGTGCCCACCGTCTCCATCAGGCGGATGCTGGGTGCCGCCAGGCTCTCGCGGGCATGGACCACCTGCTCGTCGCCGGGCAGCAGCTCGGAGAGGTTGAAGGCGCGGCGGATCGCACTGACCCGCTCGCCGGCGGTACCCGAACGCGCGATGTAGTACAGAAGGTTGTTCAACAGGTCGGTGGGCGGGTCCTGTTCGAGGGCCTCCGAGCCCTCGTCGATGAGGCGCTTCAGCTGCCGGTCGGCCTGGCCGAGCAGGCGCTTCAGAGAGACGCTGGTCTCGAGCCCGCCGTCGGCCAGCGCCTCGAGGACGCCGACGACCACCCACCAGAGCTGGTAGATCTGGTCCCGGTCTGCGGCCTGTTCCAGCGCCAGCGCGATGTGGCGCAGCTTCTGCAGGTGCATGCCCGGCTGCTGGCCCTGTATCCAGCCGAGCAGCGCCAGCTGGAAGGCGGGTCTGGCCTTGCGGGCAAGCTCCACGATGTCTTCTCTCGGCGGCTCCGGCCTGTCGGCGACGCTGACACGCTGATCGGGCGTGAGGTTCAGCAGCAGCAGCGTGCTCTCCGACATGAGCGGCTTGCCGCGGACCGCGCGCAGGTCGTTCAGCAGGGGCAGCAGCACCAGCGCGATGTCCCGGCCGCCGCCGAGCAGACGGTCCAGGTAACTCGGCAGCTGCACCATGGCACGGGTGATCGCGTCCAGGCCGTCCTGCTGACCCTTCGCCCCGGGGCGCAGATCCGCGAGGTAGCCGCAGACCGCCTCCATCTCCTCGGCGAGCAGCGCGCCGCCGTAGACCTCGACCATCTTCAGTACGCCGGCCACCTCGTGCAGACGCCGCCCGGCGCGGAGCAGCGCGTCCCGGCTGCCGTGCCCCTCGACCGCCTCCTCCAGCGCCACCCGCGACTGCTTCAGCGTCTCGGTCAGCTCATCGCTGACGACGTTCAGCGCCTGGGCCGTCTGTACTGCCGCCTCATTCACCGCCGACTTCGCTCCGTCTCGTCACTCCGGCCCTCATCCCTGACCCGCGGCCCGCTCGGCCGCCTGCGGCTGCAGTTCGTCGGGCTCTTCGCCGCTGCCGGCCTCCGCATCGACCCGGGGGAAAGTGCCGGAGCCGACCGCTTCTTCACCGGCCGCCGGCGCCTCCTCTCCCCGCCCGCCGCCGGGCAGTCGGAACCCGGCCACCGTCTGGCGCAGCTGGCTGGCCAGCCCGGAGAGCTTGGAGATCGACGACGTCGTGGCGCTCGTGGCGCGGCCAGTCTGGGCGCTGATGTCGCGCAGCACCCTCGTGCGCCGAGTGATGTCGGTCGCCGCGGTGGCCTGCTCCCGCGCCGAGCTCGAGATGTTCTGCACCAGCGAGGCGATCTGGTTCGACACCTGCTCGATCTCGTCCAGCGCCGCGCCGGCGTTCTCGGCCAGCAGCGCGCCGCCCACCACGTCGGTGGTGCTGCGCTCCATGGACACCACGGCCTCGTTGGTGTCGCTCTGAATCGTGCGCACCAGCACCTCGATCTGCTTGGTGGCATTGGTGGAGCGCTCGGCGAGCCGCTGCACCTCGTCCGCCACCACCGCAAAACCGCGTCCCGCCTCGCCGGCCATGGAGGCCTGGATGGAAGCGTTCAGCGCCAGGATGTTGGTCTGCTCTGCGATGTCGTTGATCAGCTCCACGATGTTACCGATCTCCTGGGAACTCTCGCCCAGCCGCTTGATGCGCTTCGAGGTCTCCTGGATGGTCTCGCGGATGGTGTTCATGCCGTCGATGGTGCGCCGCACGGCCTCGCCTCCCTTGTGGGCCACGTCCACAGAGTGCCTCGCAACGTCGGCGGAGCGCTCCGCATTGCCTGACACCTCCTCGATGGAGGAGGCCATGGCCGCGATCGACTCGGAGGCCGCGCTGACCTCCTGGGACTGCTTCTGTGCGGCGCGGCTCATGTCGGTGGCCGTGCTCTCGGTCTGCTTGGCGGCGGAATCCACCATGATCGCCGTCTCGTTGATGGTGGTCACCAGGTCGCGCAACGCCTCGATGGCATAGTTGATGGAGTCCGCGATGGCGCCGGTGATGTCCTCGGTCACCGTAGCCTCGACGGTGAGGTCGCCGTCGGCCAGGCTGCCGAGTTCGTCCAGGAGGCGCAGGATGGCCTGCTGGTTACGCTCGTTCTGGTCGGCCTGCAGAATGGCGGAACTCGCCAGCCTGGCGGCCCGTATCGAGGAGACCAGCAGACCGATCCCCAGTATCACGGCGAGGCCGAGCAGGGCGAACAGCGCGGCGGGCTGCCAGCCCCCGCCCGCCCCCGCCGTGCCCAGCGCGAGCCAGGCGACCACGGCGGCGGCCACCAGGGTCACCGGCAGCGCCACGGCCAGGAATAAGAACGTCCGTGATCCAGTTGTTGTCTGTGCCATACCAGCTCAATCCGTCTTGCTAATCGCCTGGCCTGTCAGTCCGCGGCGGCCTGCAGGAACTGTGGGCTCTCCACCAGCCGGTGAAGGCCGAATACGGGCCAGGACTCCGGCCCTCGCCGGAACGACCCCGTGAGGTATTGCTCGCAGCGCAGGATGGTCGGCGACCAGTCATCCGAGAATTCGCTCGTCATGAAGCGCCGGAAACCCACCACCTCGTCCACCAGCAGACCGGCCGGCATCTCCCGGTGATGAACGCTGATCAGCCGCGCGGTGCGGCCGATGCCCGTGCGGCCGCCGCCGAGGAACATCTTGAGATCGATGAGGGGCAGCAGGTGTCCGCGCACGTTCGCCAGCCCCAGCACCCAGCGTTTGGCTCCCGGAACCCGGGTCACCGCCTCCGGCACCATCAGCACCTCGCGAACCTCGTCACGGAAGGCCACGAAGTTCTCGCTGCCGATGCGGAAGCCGACCCCCACCCATTCCTCGGCGCTGCCGGCCGCCGCCGACTGGCCGGCCAGCGCCGCGCGGCTGCGCCGCTCGAGCTCTTTCAGCAGCTCGAAGGGCTGGTCGCGGAGCGCTTCCAGTGTCTGCGCTTCGGCCATATCAGCCGGCCAGCACCGCGTTGATCTTCGCGACCAGCTCCTTCTCCGAGACCGGCTTGACGAGGTAGTCCGCCGCGCCCTGGCGGATGCCCCAGATCTTGTCGGTCTCCTGGTCCTTGGTAGTGACCATGATGACCGGTATGTCGGCGGTCTCCGGACTGCGGGTCATGCGTCGGGTCGCCTGGAATCCGTTCATGCCCGGCATCACCACGTCCATCAGGACGATATCGGGACGCTCGGCGCGGGCCTTCTCCAGGCCCTCCTCGCCGTCGGTCGCCAGCAGCGTCGCAAAGCCGTTCTTCTCGAGCATCTTCTGGAACACGTGCAGCTCCGTCGGCGAATCAT
>CAZRSA010000139.1:0-7133 GCA_964602525.1 uncultured Woeseiaceae bacterium | reverse complement strand
CAGCGGGAGATGAGCGCGGGCATGGCGGCGCTGGGCTGGACGCCGGAGACGCGCCCCTGGGACCCCCACGTGACCCTGGGCCGCAAGGCGCAGCGCAGCGTGCGCAGGACGCTGGACGATCCGGTGATCTGGCCCTGCCGGCAGGTGGCCCTGGTGCGCTCGGAGAACGGCAGTAGTAATGACAATGGCGGCTCGGTCTACCGGCCGCTGCGTATCTGGGAGCGATGAGCCGCCGCCGCGAGAATCTGGTCCACTGGCCGGGATTCCGGTGGCTGATGTATGGTCGCCGTTGTGGAATAATCTGCGACTCAATTTCAGATTCACATTTCTGAATCGCAACAGCTTCGGGTACACCATGGACGAGAACAGGAAAAAGGCGCTGGCCGCCGCGCTGGGCCAGATCGAGAAGCAATTCGGCAAGGGCTCCGTGATGCGGCTGGGCGACGGCGGGCCGGCGCGGGATATCGACTCGGTGTCCACCGGCTCCATCGGCCTGGACGTCGCACTCGGCATCGGCGGGCTGCCCTACGGCCGCGTCGTCGAGGTATACGGCCCGGAATCCTCGGGCAAGACGACGCTGACGCTGCAGGTGGTGGCCGAGGCGCAGAAGGCCGGCGGCACCGCCGCCTTCGTGGACGCCGAGCACGCGCTGGATCCGGTGTATGCCGAGAAGCTGGGCGTCAACGTGGACGATCTCCTGGTCTCCCAGCCGGACACCGGCGAGCAGGCGCTGGAGATCACCGACATGCTGGTGCGCTCCGGCGCGGTGGACGTCATCGTGGTGGACTCGGTGGCGGCACTCACGCCCAAGGCCGAGATCGAGGGCGAGATGGGCGACTCCCACGTGGGCCTGCAGGCGCGGCTCATGTCCCAGGCACTCAGGAAGCTCACGGGCAACATCAAGCGCTCCAACGCCATGGTGATCTTCATCAACCAGATCCGCATGAAGATCGGCGTGATGTTCGGCAGCCCCGAGACCACCACCGGCGGCAACGCGCTGAAGTTCTACTCCTCGGTGCGCCTGGACATCCGCCGCATCGGCGCCATCAAGAAGGGCGACGAGGTCATCGGCAACCAGACCCGCGTGAAGGTGGTGAAGAACAAGGTCTCGCCGCCGTTCAAGCAGGCGGAGTTCGAGATCCTCTACGGCGAGGGCATCTCCCGGGAGGGCGAGATCATCGAGCTCGGCGTCGCCAACGGCATCATCGAGAAGGCCGGCTCCTGGTACAGCTACGGCGAGGACCGCATCGGCCAGGGCAAGGAGAACGTGCGGGAGTACCTGAAGGAGCACCCGGACACGGCCGCGGAGATCGAGGACAGGATCCGCGAGTTGCTGCTGCCCGCCAAGAAGGCGCCGGAGGAACCCGAACCCGAGATAAAGGAAGCCTGACCGACGGTGAGCGACCTCGAAGAAGAAAGTGATATGACGCCGGCGGAATGCCGGCGTCGTGCCATGGACTTCCTGGCCCGGCGCGAGCACAGCCGCTGGGAGCTGAGGCACAAGCTGGCGGCGGCCGGCGCCACCGGCGACCTCGCCGACGAGACGCTGGATGCGCTCGAGGAGGAGGGTCTCCTGAGCGACAGCCGTTTCGTCGAGTCCTTCGTCGCCGCGCGCGCCCGCAAGGGCCAGGGGCCGGTCCGCATCTACCAGGAACTCGAGCGCCGGGGCGTGAACGAGGCCCTCATCGAGGACGGCATCGACGAGGCGGACATCGACTGGTACGGCCTCGCCGCCGAGGTGCGGGCGAAGAAGTTCGGCGCCAGCGTGCCGCCGGACTTCCCCAGCCGGGCGAAGCAGATGCGTTTTCTCGAGTACCGGGGCTTCGACTCCGACCAGATCCAGGCGGCCATCCGGGGCGGCGCCACCGCTTGAATCCGGGGCCTCGCGGCCCGATCTCCAGTACTCTGCCGCCGAACATCTGGTAGATTCTCACGCCATGAAATCCATGACCAGCAGTGAACTCCGAACGGCGTTCCTGGAGTTCTTCGCCGACGAGGGCCACGAGGTGGTGCCGAGCTCGCCGCTCGTGCCCGCCAACGACCCGACGCTCCTGTTCACCAACGCCGGGATGGTCCAGTTCAAGGATGTCTTCCTCGGCCGGGAGCAGCGTGACTACGTGCGCGCCGTCAGTTCCCAGCGCTGCGTGCGCGCCGGCGGCAAGCACAACGACCTGGAGAACGTGGGCTACACCGCCCGGCATCTCACCTTTTTCGAGATGCTCGGCAATTTCAGCTTCGGCGACTACTTCAAGCGCGAGGCCATCGACTTCGCCTGGCGACTGGTCACGGAGAAACTCGGTATCCCGCCCGAGAAGCTCTGGGTCACCGTGTACGAGGACGACGACGAGGCCGCCGACATCTGGCTGAATGAGGTGGGCGTCGACCCGGAACGTTTCTCGCGTCTGGGCGAGAAGGACAACTTCTGGGCCATGGGCGACACCGGCCCCTGCGGCCCCTGCAGCGAGATCTTCTACGACCACGGTCCCGGCGTGGAGGGCGGGCCGCCGGGCTCGCCTGACGAGGACGGCGACCGCTACGTGGAAGTCTGGAACCTCGTCTTCATGCAGTACGACCGGGCCGCCGACGGCAGCATGAGCGAGCTGCCGGCGCCCTCCGTCGACACCGGCATGGGCCTGGAGCGCATCGCCGCCGTGATGCAGGGCGTGCACAGCGTCTACGAGATCGACCTGTTCGCGAATCTCATCGAGGCCATCGCGAAGATCATGGGCGTGGCGAACGACGGCTCCAGCTCGCTGAACGTCATCGCCGACCACATCCGTTCCTGTGCCTTCCTGATCACCGACCGGGTGGACCCGAGCAACGAGGGCCGCGGCTACGTGCTCCGGCGCATCATCCGCCGGGCGCTGCGCCACGGCTACAAGCTGGGTGTGAGCGAGCCGTTCTTCCACAGGCTGGTGCAGCCGCTGGCGGCCCAGATGGGCGAGGCCTACCCGGAGCTCGTGCGTCGCCAGGCCCACGTGGAGAAGGTGCTGAGGAAGGAGGAGGAACGCTTCGCCGAGACCCTGGATCAGGGCATGGCGATCCTGGAGGAGAGCATCGACGGCCTCACCGGTGAGGTCATCCCCGGCGACGTCGTCTTCCGGCTCTACGATACCTACGGCTTCCCGGTGGACCTCACTGCGGACATCGCCAGGGAGCGCGGCCTGACCATCGACCAGCAGGGCTTCGAGGCCGCCATGGAAGGCCAGCGCGAGCGCGCGCGGGCGGCCAGCAAGTTCGGTGCGGCGGAGGGTGAGGGCGTCGTCGTCGAGGCGGCCAGCAGCTTCTCGGGTTACGAGCAGGACATGGGCGCCTCGGAGGTGATTGCGCTCGTGAAGGACGGCGAGACCGTGACCGAGCTGACCGCAGGGCAGCGCGGCGGCGTGGTGCTGGCCAGCACGCCGTTCTACGCCGAGAGCGGCGGCCAGGTGGGCGATACCGGTGTGCTGACCTCCGGCGGCACCGCCTTCCGGGTGACCGACACCCGCAAGAGCGGCAGCGCCCACGTGCATTTCGGGGAGCTGGATTCGGGCACGCTGAAGGTCGGCGACACCGTCGAGGCCGTGGTGGACGCCGAGCGGCGCGACCGCACGCGGCTGAACCATACCGCCACCCATCTGCTGCACGCCGCGCTGCGCGAGGTGCTCGGCGACCACGTGACCCAGAAAGGCTCCCTGGTGGCGCCGGACCGGCTGCGCTTCGACTTCTCTCACTACGACCCCGTGACGCCGGAGGAGCTGCAGCGCATCGAGGACCTGGTGAACCGGGAGATCCGGCGCAACGTCGCCGCCGAGACCCGGGAGATGACCTACGACGACGCCATCGCGGCGGGTGCAGTGGCGCTGTTCGGCGAGAAATACGAGGACGAGGTACGGGTGCTGAGGCTCGGCGACTTCTCCATGGAGCTCTGCGGCGGCACCCACGTCTGCCGCACCGGCGACATCGGGTTGTTCAAGATCACCGGCGAGAGCGGCGTCGCCGCCGGCGTGCGCCGCATCGAGGCCGTGACCGGCGAGACGGCGCTTGCCTGGGTGAAGGCCGAGGAGGAGGCGCTCGCGCGCATCGCCGATCTGGTACGCGGCAGCCGCGAGGATGCGGCGAACAGGGTCGGGCAGGTGGTCCAGCGCAACCGCGCCCTCGAGAAGGAGGTGGCCGATCTCAGGCGCAAGCTCGCCACCGGCGGCGGCTCCGCGGATCTCACGTCAGGTGCGGAGACGGTGGGCGACCTCAAGGTGCTGGCCGTGCGAATCGACGGTGCCGATCCGGCCACGCTGCGCGATACGGTGGATCAGCTGAAGGACAAGCTCGGCCGCGGCGTCGTCGTGGTGGGTTCCGCGGCAGGCGACAAGGTGCGCCTCGCGGCGGGCGTCACAAAGAACGCCACCGACATCGTGAAGGCCGGCGACCTCGTCCGGATCGTGGCCGAGAAGGTGGGCGGCAAGGGCGGCGGCAGGCCCGACTTCGCCCAGGCGGGCGGCAACGACCCGGCGGCGCTGGATGCCGCGCTGGCCGGTGTCCGGGACTGGGTGGCCGACCGCGTCTCCTGACACAGTCTGATTCTGCAACCGACAGCGGATTGCTGCCTGTCGCCTGATTGGTATACCATTGCGCCCCAGGGAGGGTGCATGATCTGTCGAAGGGCGGCAGGCCGCACCGATCGGGGTAAAAGGTAGGAATTACTACCGCGGTCAAGGTGTTAGGCTGTCAGTCACGAAGCGTCGTCGGCTCGTGCCTTTTCTGGGAAATTATTAATAGATAGTGCAATTGTATACACTGGTTGGACAGCCAGTGGGGCATGGCTCGAATGATTCAAGGTTGCAAGTCACTTGGACCGGCAAGGAGCCCGCACTGCCAGGCAGGAGACGGTTAGGATGCTGATACTCACTCGCCGCGTCGGTGAAACGGTAATGATCGGGGACGAGGTCACCGTGACCGTCCTCGGAGTCAAGGGTAATCAGGTCCGTATCGGGATCAACGCGCCCCGCGACGTCGCCGTCCACCGCGAAGAAATCTTCGAGCGCATCCAGCTCGAGCAGGGCAACGGTTCCGGCGCGGTCAACGGTGCCGCCTACACCAACGGCGGCGGCGAGTAGCCTGTCCCGGGCGCCCTTTACCCGACCTTCCTGACTCAGTACACTTTCGAGCCCGCGCGGAAGCCCGCTATAATGGCGGTTTCGCGCCGGCCACGGCCGGTGGCAGGGAACGGAGAGATGGCTGAGTGGTCGAAAGCGCTCCCCTGCTAAGGGAGTAAGGGTTAATAGCCCTTCGAGGGTTCGAATCCCTCTCTCTCCGCCAGCTTACTTCACGTAGGAGCGCCTTCAGGCGCGACCTGCAGCACGAACAACACGTCTACACGCGCCCGTAGCTCAGCTGGATAGAGTACCTGGCTACGAACCAGGCGGTCGGGAGTTCGAATCTCTCCGGGCGCGCCAACTAAATCAAAGGGTTAGCCGACTTTTCCGGTTAGCCCTTTTTTCTTTTCCGACACTTTTCCGACAGTCTCGCCGATCCTTCGGCCGATCAGCATCAGATTGGGCGTCTCGCGCCTGCCACGACGCACGATGGACTCGGCGGCATCGATCAGCTCTGCGAGCTCCGCTGCCGAGTAGTGCGTCGTGATGTCGCCGTTCGCGTGGCCTAGCAGCGCCTTGCGGGTCTCCAGGGGGACCCCGGCGCTCCGCAGCCGCCGGCCGAACGTATGACGCAGGTTGTGGACGCCTTTCAGGATGCCTTTCTCCGTCGGCAGGCCCGCCTGGCGCCAGCACCGCTTCCAGGCGGTGTTGTTGATCTTGCCGAAGGGCTTGCCCCGGAACGTGAACACGTATTCCTTGTGCAGTCCCCGCCGGCCGTCGATCACCCGTCTGGCGGTACTGTTCAGGACCACCACCCGCTCCGTGCTGGTCTTGGTCGCCGATCCCGGCAGCACGAAGACCGATCGCTCCGTGTCCGGCCAGTCGACCTCCCAGTCCCAGCGCAGTCCGCAGACCTCCTGCTCCCGGCAGCCCGTGTTGATGGCGAACAGCGCCGCATCGGCGATATGCCTTGGCAGGATCTTCATCAGACGATCCTGCTCGGCCCAGGAAAGCGGATAGGGCCTCGCCTGCTGGCCCTTCACGGACAGCCGGCTGATCAGCGCCGGCGCCTGCTGCAGCCAGGGCTCGCCGTCCGGGCCGCGCCACACGCGGGCGGCACGGTTCAACACGGTCGAGACCACCCCCAGGGCGTTGTTGATGGACTTCGGCGACAGACCCCGCTCGCGCTGCCGGTCGACGAAGGGACGGAGCGTCCCGTCGTGGACCTGAGCGACCGGGAGATCGCCGATGTAGGGGAACAGCTGGTCCAGGTGCATGGCGAAGGTATCGGCAGAAGGCTTGTGGGCAATCTCCTCGAGATAGTGCAGTGCACATTCCTCGAAGGTATAGACCGCGGCCTCGTGTCGGTTGGCTTTCTCCTCCAGTTCCGCCAGTCGGCGGATCAGAACCTGCTCTGCCTCAGCGCGTGAAGTAGTGCCCGTGCTTTCGCGGAGCCACCCTCCAGGGGCGTATCGGCAGCGCTTTTCGATGTGCCAGGTGCCGCCCTTCTGGCGGAGCCCCGGCATGCGGTTGCGTTTCGACATGTGTCGTCCTCCGGTATCGAGGCCTTCGGACGACGCCCGTTGCGGGACTTATAGTCCTCCACCCAGGTATCCAGTTCAAGGCGGTCGAAGGCGATGCCCTGGCGGCCGATGGGTATCTCGGTGAGGCCGGGGCGGACTTCGGTGTTGAAGCGGTTTCGGTCCATGCCCAAGTAGGCAGGCGCATCCCGGAAGCGGACCAGGCGGGGCAGGAGTGCGGAGATTCTAGCCGGCTTGGTCATCGGCCCAGGTAGGTGTTGGTGATGTTGAGGCGGGTGTGGCCCAGCTCGGCAGAGACGGTGGTTCGGGCGTCGTCGTCGATGGCGCGCTGTTCCGGGCTCAGCCCCTTCCGGGCGGGTCCGACCGCCACCGGCGCCGCCCAACCGGTGAGTTCCCGATAGCGGCGCTGCGCGTACGCATGGCGGAGGCCGTGGAGTTTCTTCAGTTCCGCTGCCTTCGTCTGGCGCTCGTAGCAGCGCAGCTGCTGGACGTAGTTCCGATGAGGCGGGATCAGGGCGCC
>CAZRSA010000138.1:5915-7135 GCA_964602525.1 uncultured Woeseiaceae bacterium | reverse complement strand
TCGTCGGTGGTGATCTGTCCGGGGCCTTCCTGCGTCATGATGCCGAACGAGCCCTCCGGCATACGATCTCCGGGACTGATTGCCATTGCTTCTCTCCTCTCTGGAAAACGGGATGCGGCGGCCGGTGCCCGGCCTTGTTTGCTTGTTCTTCGCGGCCGCCCCGCCCGTCAGCGGTCGATGAGGAACAGGGACAGCTCGGGCCAGAAGGATACCACCGACAGGCCGGCGAGCATCAAGAAAAGGAACGGCACCACCGCCCGGCAGATCAGCCAGAAGTTCTCCCGAAAGGCGCCGAGGGCGACGATGAGATTCAGGCCCAGCGGCGGCGTCAGGTAGCCGATCTCGAGATTCACCACCATGATGATGCCGAAGTGCACCGGATCGATGCCCTGGGCGACTGCCAGCGGCATCAGCATCGGCGCGAGAATGAGGATGGCCGAGCCGATGTCCATGATGCAGCCGACGATCAGCAGGAAAACGTTGACGATGAGCAGAAAAGCGATGCGGCTGTCGATCTGTCCGCTCAGCCATTCCACCAGCTGCTCGGGCACCTTCTGGTAGGTGAAGAACACGTTCAGCGCCAGGGCCAGCATCAGCACCGGGAACAGGCCGCCGAGCAGCCGCCCCGTATCGGCCATGACCTCGGCCACGTCCTTCAGGCCCAGTTGCCGATGCACGAGCACCTCGACGAGCAGCGCGTAGACCACGGCCACCGCCGCCGATTCCGTCGCAGTGAAATGGCCCGTGTAGATGCCGCCGAGGATGATCACGGGCATCAGCAGCGCCAGCACGCCATGCCAGGCCGCCTCCCGCACCTCGGCGAACACCAGCGGCTGGCGGTCGCGGTGCCAGTTCACGGCCACCGCGTAGGCGGCCATCAGGCCGGTGAGCAGCAGTGCGGGCCCCAGCCCCGCGATAAACAGGTCGGCGATGGAGGTCTGGGTCATCACGCCGTACAGGATCAGCGGGATCGACGGCGGCACGATGATGCCGAGAGTGCCCGCGGAGGTCAGCGCGCCCAGGGAGAACCGCTTGTCATAGCCTGCCTGCAGCAGCGCCGGATACATGACGGCGCCCACCGCCAGCAGCGTGACGGTGCCCGAACCCGAGATGGCCGCGAAGATGGCGCAGGAGAGCACGGTGGCGATGGCCAGCCCGCCGGGCACCGGCCCGGTGAGCGCCTTGACCAGCCGCACCAGTCTGAGTGCCATCCCGCCCCG
>CAZRSA010000138.1:0-5815 GCA_964602525.1 uncultured Woeseiaceae bacterium | reverse complement strand
CCGGCCCGGTGAGCGCCTTGACCAGCCGCACCAGTCTGAGTGCCATCCCGCCCCGCGCCATGATGTTGCCCGCCAGGATGAACAGCGGGATCGACAGCAGCACTTCCTTGTTCAGCGCTCCCCAGGCATCGAGCACTATATAACTGAGCTCGTCCCCCGTATAGAACAGGTAGAGATAGGCGACGGCGGTTCCCAGGATGACGAGCAGATTCTGGCGCAGCGCCAGCAGCACCAGCACGAGGACCAGCAGCCACAGCGCAGCCATGTCAGGCCTCGCCCGTACCCGCCGACGGCGGCGCGGGTCGCAGTTCCGGCCGCAGGGCGTAGATGCCGTGGCGCAGCGCGGCGATGAGGAACACCAGCGGGATTACCGCCTGGATGGGCCAGACCGGCAGGCGGAGTATTTCCGAGCGTTCGTCGAGAAGGACGCTGGTGGCGACCATGTCGCCCGCGACCGCCGCGAAGGTAAGGCAGAACAGCGCGAAGAGGGCATGCTGGACGAAGGCCAGTCCCGGCTCCCAGCGCGACGGCAGCCAGTTGTCCGCGAACCGGGGCCGCAGATGCGACCCGCTGGCGGAGGCCAGGCCGATGCCGAACATCACCACCACGATGTTGAAGTAGACTCCCACCTGACGCGCCCAGGGCAGCCCGATGCCGGTCACCTCGCGGGCCAGCACGTCCGCGAAAACCACCGCCACCATGCCGGCGAAGGCGATGATCACGACCGTCCGCTCAGCGCGGTGCAGCCATTCGAGCAGGGCCTTCACGTCAGGTCTCCCCGGCCCCGCTGCCCGGTGCTGGCAAGCTGGTGTTCACTTCGGTCTCGTCCGGTGCGCGGCCCGGTGCCGCGGAGCGAGTATCTCAGACTCGGCTTATGCAGTGCGAATCAGCGCCGGCAGCTGCACGGGCGGCGGCCGTGGCGTACCATTGCAGGCCGTGCTGCAGACGCGGAGGAGCCGTCCCGACCCCATGATCACGCTCTACACGGCCGCCACGGCCAACGGCCAGAAGGCCGCCATCGCACTCGAGGAGGCGGGCCTCGACTACCATACCCGCACCCTGGATCTCGCCGCCGGCGAGCACCTGGATGCAGCGGTGCTCGCGCTGAATCCCGTGGGCAGGATCCCGTTCATCGAACTGGACGGGGACGATACCGGCCGGGTCGTCTACGGCACGCTGCCGGTTGCGATCTACGCGGCGGAACGCAGCGGCCGGCTGCTGCCCGCCGCGGGCCACCGACGCTACGCCGTACTGCAGTGGGCGGCCTTCGCCGCCACGGACCTCGGCCACGTGTTCGCGAACCAGTTCCTGATGGAGGAACTGGTGGGCACGGAAGACGCCCGCGTACGCGAGTTCATCCACGGTCAGATCGCGCGCATGCTCGGCATCGTCGAGCAGCGGCTGGCGGAGGACCGCTTCCTCGCCGGCGACGACTACAGCATCGCGGACGTGCTCGCCTACCCCACCGCCGCCAACTCGGCCACCCGCCTGCCCCGCCGGCTGGAGGATTATCCGCACATCCGCCGCTGGGCGGAGGGCATCGGGCGGCGGCCGGCGGTGGGCCGGGGCATGGAGGCCGCGTGAGACGAGCGCGCGCCGCCGTTCCCGCTGCGCTTCCGGCTGCAAGGCTGACTGCGCTGTCGGCCACGCTACTGATCGTGTTGCTCACCGTCACGGCCGGCTGCGGCGGCACCGACCCGGATACCACCCGGCTGCGCATCACCGCCCTGAGTCCGCCGGGCACGCCCTGGCACGAGGGCTGGCTGCGCTTCGAGGAGCGCTTTCGTACCCGTAACGACACCGGCCTCGAGCTGGACATGTTCGTCACCGGCCAGCTGGGCAGCGAGGAGACCATGCTCTCCAGCCTGCGCCGGGGCCGGGTTCAGATCGGCGGCTTCTCGCTGCAGGGCCTGGCGGTGGTGGTGCCGGAGCTGAACGTCCTGCTGGCCCCCTACCTGTTCGATTCCGTCGAGCAGATCGACTTCGTCATCGACAATCACCTGACCCCCGCCTTCCGGGAACTGTTTGCCGCGAAGGACATGGAGCTGCTGCAGTGGGCGGAGGTCGGCTGGACCCATATCTACGGGCTGACGCCCATCGTCACACCGGAAGACGCCGGCGACCGGCCGATGCGGGCCTCCAACGCGATCGGCTCCCAGGTGTTCACCGAGGCCATCGGCGCCGACAGCACCCCCGTGACCTTCTCCGAGGTGATCCCCTCGCTGCAGACGGGGCTGATCGAGGCGGGCCAGACCGGCACGGGCATGTACGCGATTGCCGGCATCTCCCGAGAGGCTAAGCACTTCACCCTCACCTACCACGCCTTCGATACCGGGCTCATCGTCGCCAACCGCAGCTGGTATCAGGCGCTGTCCGCGCGCAAACAACGGCTGATCATGGATTCCCTGGACCCGCTGCAATACAGCCGCGACGAGATCCGGCGCGTGCTCGCCGATTTCGTGGAGGAACAGCTGCCGGCGCAGTCGGTGACCATACACCGCTTGGACGAAGACCAGCGCCGGCGCTGGCGCGACGCGCTGGCGGGTACCCACGAGATCCTGCTCGAGCGCATCGACGGACGGGCCCGGGAGATCTACCGCCTGGTGCAGGAAGGCAAACGGGAGTGGGCACGGCTGCAGGAAACCCGCGCGGAGCGCCGCGCCGACACCAACGACTGAGGGAGGAACCCGCACATGCCACAGCCCGATCACGTCATCGCACTGGCCATCGACCTGCCCGACCCCGCCGACCTGGACGCCGACATGGCCAAGTATTTCCGCGTCTGCGAGGAGAAGCTGGGCATGGTGCCAAACGTGCTGAAGGCGCACAGTTTCGACCAGGACAGCCTGCGTGCCTTCGCCGGCTTCTACAACGGCCTGATGCTGGGCGAATCCGGCCTCACGCCGCTCGAGCGGGAGATGGTCGCCGTCGTGGTCTCATCCGCCAATCACTGCTATTACTGCCTGGTCGCCCACGGCGCGGCGGTACGGGAGCTGTCCGGCGACCCTGAACTGGGCGAGATGCTGGTTATGAATTACCGGGTGGCACCCCTGGAGCCGCGCATCCGGGCCATGCTCGATTTCGCCTGGAAGCTGACGGTGCAGCCCGGGGAGATCGTGGACGAGGACCGGGAGGAGCTGCGCAGCTACGGCTTCGGCGAGCGCGACATCTGGGACATCGCGGCGGTGGCCGCTTTCTTCAACATGAGCAACCGCATGGCCACCGCAGTCGACATGATGCCGAACCGGGAATACCACGGGGCACATCGCGGCGGCACGGACGGGGGATCCCCGTGACGCGGGCGATGCCGGCCGGCCGCTGGGAGGACGGTCCTGCCGACGGAGGCAGCTGCACCTAGCTCGCCGCCTTCTCCCGCGCCTCGAGCCCGAACACCCGCCGCGCGGCCAGGATGTGGCTGCGCATGACGGAGGCGGCCCAGTCCGGGTCGCGGGCCTCGATGGCGGCCACCAGCTCGAGGTGATGCTGGGCGCTGCGCACCAGCGATTCGGTGTCGTAGTTGCGGAAGGTCAGCGTTACCAGCGCCGACTGGGTGAGCGTGGTGAGTATGTTCCTCAGCAGACGGTTGCCGCCCGCCTCCGCAATCTCGTGATGGAAACGATCGTTCAGCTCGCTGATGCGGGCCGGATAGCCCGGCTTGCGCTGCTGCGACGCCACCACCTGCTGCTCGGCGAGCGAACGCAACCGGGCCACGGTCTCGGCGTCGGCGTGCCGCGCGGCCTGGGCGGCGGCGAAGGACTCCAGCACGGCGCGCAGATCGAAGATCTCGTTCAGCTCCCGCTCGGACCAACTGGTGACCACCGCACCCTGATTCGGCACGAATTCCAGCAGTCCCTCGACGTTCAGCTGGCGCAGCGCTTCGCGCACCGGCGTCCGGCTGACGCCGGAGAGTTCGGCCACCTCCTGCTCGGTAATCCGCGTGCCCGGTCCGTATTTGCCGGAGACGATCCCCTCACGGACCGCCAGATAGGCTTTCTCGACGGCTTTCACGCTGTGCTCCCTCCCGCTAAGATCAGGCACCCGGTCGACGCACCGCCGCCGGCCCCGGACGGAGCATCCCATTGAGCGGTATTACGATCTACGGCCTGCTGGACTATCTCCATATACTGCTACTCGTCTTCTGGCTCGGTACCGACCTCGGCGTGCTGCTGGCCGCCCGCCGGGTGCGGGAGCCGACGCTGACGCCGGCCGAGCGGCTCACCCTGCTCGACCTGGCGCTGCGCATCGACCTCCTGCCCCGCATCGCCTTCAGCCTCATGTTCGCCGTCGGGGCGACGCTGGGGCATCTCGGCGGCACGCTGCCGCTGCCCGGCTGGGCGCTCGGCCTCCTGTGGGCGCTCACCGGCCTCTGGCTCGCCCTCACCCTTGCACTGGCCGTCTCCGAGGGCAAGCCCCGGCAGGTCGCCCTCGCGGCGGTGCAGCGCGTGTGGCTCGTTGCCATTGCGCTGGCGTGCGCGGGCGCGGCCGCGTGGCTGCTCGCCGGCACGGCCCCCGTCCCCGGCTGGCTCGCCCTGAAGATCGGCCTGTACGGGCTCGTGTGCCTCGCCGCCATCGGCATCGACCGCGCCTTCATGCCCCTGATCCCGGCGATGGGCGAGCTGGCGGAGTCCGGCAGCTCGCCCGGTCTGGAGCGCCGCATCCGCGGCGCGATCGACCACGCTCTGCGTTATGTCTACGGCCTCTATGCGCTGCTGCTCCTCGCCGCCTTCCTCGGCGTGGTCAAGCCGCTGTTCGCCGTCGCCTGACCACACCGCCCCCCGGCAGCAGGCCCGTCAGGCCGCCTTCGACTTGCGGCGGGCCTTCTTTTTCTTCACCCGCACCCGGTTGTCGGCCTTCACCCAGGTCTTGAACTCCGGCTGGCGCGGCGGGTTCAGCCCGGTCTCGCGCTTGCAGCGCTTCTTCAGCTCCTCGATGGTGCCGCCCTTGTCGAACAGCTGGGTGGCGCCGCGCTTCTTCGCCATGCGGGCCCGCAGCGACTTCGTCTTCTTCTCGTCGACGCTCAGGTCCGGGTTCAGCGCCACCCCGTAACGCTTCGCGCCGTCGACCGTGACCAGTCCGGCGTCGACGTCGGCCGCGACCTGCTCCGGCGGCCGCTGCAGGGGATCGCCCCAGCCGCCACCGCCCCAGGTATCGAAGTACAGCAAATCGCCCTCGCGCACCTCGATGCGGTCGCACTTCGATTGCAGCAGCTCCTCGCTGCCGTCGGGGCGCACCAGTATCTTCTGGCTGCGCTGGCCCGGCAGGCCGCCGTTCACGCCCCAGGGATAAGTCAGCCAGCGGTCGTCGTGGATGGAGATCTCCCCGTCCTCCAGGAAGCGGTAGCCCACACGCAGGGCATTGCCGCCGCGGTGGAAGCCGGGGCCGCCGCTGTCCGGGATGGTCTCGTAGACGTCGATGCGCAGCGGGAAATAGCTCTCGAGGAACTCGTTCGGGACGTTGGTGAAGCTCGGCCACAGTGAATGGCCGTCCGGGCCGTCGCCCGAAGGTTTGCCCGGCACGCCGCCGAAGCCGATCTGGTAGAGCTGATACCACTCGCCGTTCTTGTCGTAACCCGAATACATGAAGTGCGGGCTGTCGGAGAATCCGGCGGCACAGAGGAAGTCCGGGTTGCCCTGGCCGAGCAGCCCGCCGAGCACGTCGAAGATGCGGCCCAGTGCGTGGGTACGACACGACAGCGCCGCGGGCTTCTTCGGCTTCAGCAGAGTGCCGTCCGGGATGCGCACCTCCATCAGGTCGTAGAAGCCGTCGTTGAACATGATCTGCGGGTCGAACACCATGATCATGTACACGCCGCAGA
>CAZRSA010000137.1:5792-7203 GCA_964602525.1 uncultured Woeseiaceae bacterium | reverse complement strand
GGCCAGCTCGCCGTCGCCGCCCAGCGCAGCCGCCGGGACATCGCCGACCTGGAGGAGAACACGCCGGCGGACGCGGTCATCACCGGCACCGCAACCATCAACGCGGAACTCTTCGGCCGCGAGAACGCCAGAGCCGCGGTGGCGGTCTACGACTACAGCGTGCTGGCCGGCACCCAGGGCTACTTCCACCACCGCAAGCTGGACCGGATCTTCGAGCTGGCCGAGCAGTGGCACCTGCCGGTGGTGATGTACACCGAGGGCGGCGGCGGGCGGCCCGGCGACACCGACGTCACGACCCAGATCGCCGGGCTGAATCTCTCGTCGTTCCGCACCTGGGGGCGGCTGTCCGGGCGGGTGCCGCGTATCGCCATCGGCAACGGCTACTGCTTTGCCGGCAACGCGGCGCTGTTCGGCTCGGCCGACGTCACCATCGCTACGCGAAACTCGTGGATCGGCATGGCCGGGCCTGCCATGATCGAGGGCGGCGGCCTGGGCAGGCACGCGCCCACCGACATCGGACCGGTGGAGGTGCAGGAGGCTAACGGCGTCGTCGATGTCGTCGCCGGCGACGAAGCCCACGCCACGGACGTCGCCCGGCGTCTGCTCGCGCTCTACCAGGGCCGCACGGCTGACTGGGAGTGCGCCGACCAGGCGGCGATGCGTGATGTCATCCCCGCCGACCGGCGCTGGGTGTACCCGGTGCGCGACGTCATCGGGATCCTCGGCGACACGGGCAGCTTCATCGAGCTGCGCCGGCGCTACGGCGCACCGATCATCACCGGCTTCCTGCGCATCGAGGGACGGCCGGTGGGGCTGATCGCAAACGACTGCCGACGGCTCGGCGGCGCCATCACCGCGCAAGCCGCGGAGAAGGCGGCCCGCTTCCTGCAGCTCTGCGACGCCTGGGGCCTGCCGGTGCTGTCGCTCATCGACACGCCCGGCTTCATGGTCGGCCCGGACAGCGAGGCCGAGGCAGCCGTGCGCCGCATGTCACGGCTGTTCGTGGTGGGCGCCAATATCACCGTGCCCATCCTGGCCGTGGTACTGCGCAAGGGCTACGGGCTGGGCGCCATGGCGATGGCCGGCGGCAGCCTGGCCGCCCCGGTCTGGACCGCTTCCTGGCCCACCGGCGAGTTCGGCGGCATGGGCCTCGAGGGCGCCGTCAGGCTGGGCTACCGGAAGGAACTGGAGGCCGTGGAGGACCGTGCAGAACGCGAGGCACTGTTCGAGAAGCTGGTCAAACGGATGTACGAGGCCGGCAAGGCCACCGAGGCCGCCGCCCACCTGGAGATCGACGCGGTCATCGACCCGGCCGACACCCGCCGGGAGCTCGCCCTGATGCTGACGCGCCTGCCGCACCGCGGAGAGAGCGGCACAAGGCGCTTCGTCGACACCTGGTAGGTGGTAGGTG
>CAZRSA010000137.1:0-5692 GCA_964602525.1 uncultured Woeseiaceae bacterium | reverse complement strand
GGTGGTAGGTGCCGGACCGAACTTTTGCAACTTTTGGAAGTTATTGGCCGGGCGGCGAGATAAACGCCGGGCACGGATCGTAGCCGGGCAAGCGCTTCAGCCGCTCGACCTCGTCGTGAAGAAATTCTAGCGCTGCTAATTCGCCGTGGGCGTCGAACTCATCCAGATACTGGCGCAGGACGCCCTCGTCTCCCGTCAGCACGGTCTGACCGTCCGGGTTCAGATGCTGATCGAGCCAGTTACGATGATCGAGTTCTCGCTTACGCACCGCCGCCACCGCCGCTTCATCGCCCGTCTGTTCGGCGATCGTCGCCTGCAAGCCGATGCCGATTCCCCGGTTCAGAACAGTCTGGCTATGTTCCTCGAGGTGCCGCGCGAAGTCCAGGCAGGCGTCGAGCCAGAGCGGGTCCGCCCGCTCACGACACTCGGAAGAGGCGGTGAGCCAGGGCGACGTGAAACCAGCCGCACGTTCAATGCCCTCACTGACCCTTTCGACATAGGACAGATCCCCGGCGGTGGCTGCCAGCCCCAGTTCGATGACCCGGACCACGTCGGCGAAGAACTCGCGATGCGTGCCGGTACTGGCGCCTCGACGCAGAGCCTGCAGGGCACCATCGGTGTCGCCGCGGCTGGCCCGGTACCCCGCGATGGCACCCCACGTCGCACCGTTATCGCCATCGGCCTCCGCCGCGCGCTCGACAATGTCCCGCTCTTCGCAGACACGCGACTCGGGCCGGTTGATGCAGGCATCGAGCAGGCGCTCCAGGGTGAGCGGATTGTCGGGATCGAGCGCGAGGGCCGAGAGAAGACGTTGCAGATGCTCGGGACTGCGTTTGTCCGTGATCAACGCGGCTGCGAGACGCAGTTCCACATCTTCTGATCCTTCCAACGCCCTGGCGCGGCGCTCGGACTCCTGCTGGAGGCGATCGAGGCGAGCGGCCAGGCCCTCCTCGGACGGCAGGTCGTGCGGATAAGGGTCGCAGGCGAAGTGACGGTCGGTGGCGACTGCCCGGAGCTGTGGGCCGTTGCCGGCAGGCAACGCCGGCTCTCCGCCCGATTCAGACGATCGTCGAGGCTCCGCGGCCGAACGAAGCACAGCCGACTTGTCGGCCGCGCCGTCGCTTCGGCCGTCGTCGTTCCCGGGTAGAAAGAAGATGGCCGCGAGAACGGCCGTG
Source organism: uncultured Woeseiaceae bacterium (assembly GCA_964602525.1). Taxonomy (GTDB): domain Bacteria; phylum Pseudomonadota; class Gammaproteobacteria; order Steroidobacterales; family Woeseiaceae; genus Lentisalinibacter. The sequence continues at coordinate 4,517 of CAZRSA010000137.1, read as the reverse complement.
CACAGCCCGGCCGCCGACCAGATTCTTGTCCGAGAAGCTCCCACACAGGCAGTGTAGCGTTCCGCGGGGTGTTCTCGGTACGCCTATACCTTCTCCCCGAACATCCCGCCCGTACGCGTCTGCAGGTACGGCGTCACCGGGATGTCCTCCTGCTTCAGGAAACCCTGCTGCGGCAGTTTGCCGTCGCGTACCATCTCGATGACGGCGGTGACGGACGCCGAGGTCGTCCAGGCGATCGCGGTAAAGCGCTCGTCACGGACTTTCTGGGGGTAGTAGGAGCGCACGAATTCGCGGCGGGAGAGCTCGTCGTCCTTCCATCCCTCGGCCGAAATATGGACGTGCACCACGTCCTCGTCCACCGGCGGCTTGGCGTTGGTGAGGATCTCGCCGGCCAGCTCCCGGCGCTCGCGCATCAGCAATTCATGAAAGAAGAAGTTCATTAGATCCACGTGGCCCGGATAGCGCATGGTCTTGTAGTCGAGGTTCTCGACGTGGTCCTTGAACGTCTCGCACATGGTGCCGAGGCCGCCCGAGGTGGTGAAGGCCTCAAGCTTGCGGCCGTTGACGAAGATGGTCTCCACCCACTCCATGGGCGAGACCCACTTGTGGACGCCTTCCTCGATGACCTCGCAGTCGTTCAGGTACTCGTTGACCACACCTTCGGGCGACCAGTTGAAGTTGTAGCCGAGCAGGCCCGTCGGGTTCTGCGGCAGTGCGCCGACGCGCATCTTGATGGAGCGAACCCGGTCGAACTGGCGGGCGAGGTGGGAGGCGACGATGCCGACGAAACCAGGTGCGAGGCCGCACTGCGGCGCCATGATGCCCTTCGAGGTCTCGCTGAATTCGCGGATGGCCGCCGTGGTGGGTACGTCCTCGGTGAGGTCGAAATAGTGGATGCCGAGAGCGTGCGCGGCGCGAGCGACCTCCGTATTGAGCGCGTACGGGAGGCAGGAGAGCACCGCCTCGTAGGGCTCGAGTACCTCGGCGAGGTCGGCCGTGTCGCCCATGTCGGCCTGGAGGACGGGGAACGAGGTGCCGAGGTCGAGCTTACGGCTATCGATGCCGGTCACATCGAATCCGGACTCCTCCAGCAGCAGCGCCGCCAGCTTGCCCACCTTGCCGATACCCAGAACCGCTACCTTCTTGAATGCCATCTCGCCTCCCCGCTTGGGTGCTTGTGCTTGGGTGTGCTTGGGTGCCGGACCGAACTTTTGCAACTTTCCTGACTTTTGCACCGTGTCGCTGCGATTGAGTCCGTTTGCCCGCGAGAAAGTTGCGAAAGTTGCAAAAGTTTGGTCCGGCACCGGCAACTGCAATTAGTTACATCCGGAACCGTTTCGACCGCGACTGTAGCAGGTCGCCGCTCGCTTTCCGACCCCCGGCTAGCGACGGTTCATGGTACGAAACCTGCATGCTCCGATACGGGCACCTGATCACCGAGGAGGAGGCATGCGAGCCCTGACCACCCTGATACTCACGATGCTATTTGCAGGCGGAATCGCCGGCTGTAACACCACGCGCGGCATCGGCCAGGATGTAGAGGCCGCCGGAGAGGAGATCGAGGAAGTCGCAGAAGAGGCCGAGGAGGAACTCGAGGATTGAGTTCCTCCCGGGCGCCTTCGGTCGCTCAGTCGGCGGGATTGGCTACGAAGGGGATGTGGATCGTGGCGAACATCTGCCCGGTCGCCGCATCAACGAGGTCGGCGTGGAAGCGCACGGGCATGGTACCTCGCCGCTCCTCTACCCTCTCGAAGTAAAGGAAGCCTTCCAGCCGGCCGCCCTCGGCGAGCACCCCTTCCGGCAGCACACGGCGCAGCATCTCGCGAGTGGGCAACTCGATCCGCACTCTCTGCCAGTACGGGTAGTAATGGGAGTAATAGTAAGGATCAAAGAAGAACGGATCCGCCGTGTACACGGACAGCGACGGATACACGGTCCGGTAGTGCGGGGCCACGCGGAAGTAGCGATGGTCGAAGCCGATGGGGTCTATCGGACGATAGCGCCGCGCCATGAGCGGCTCGCTGACCGTGCCCTTCACGCCGTAGGGCGGAAGCGCGGCGTAGCGCCGCCCCGGATCGGATATGAGCGCGAATTCCGGATAGCGGATGCGGATCGCCCTGTCGCTGCGGTTCTCGATCGTAACCCGCATCGGCGTTACGACATCCTCGATATTCACCGCACCCGGCCAGCCCGAGGCCGCGGCCGTTACCCTGACGCCTTCGGACGAGGCCGTCGCCACGGTCCCGTTCAACTGGACGATCTCGGCGCCCGGAGCAGGCTCCAGCTGTGGCGTCCGGGCGCATGCGCCGAGAATCAGTGCTGCGCCAACGACAACAAGTTGGGAAAGTTGCATAAGTTCGGTCCGGCACCCTCTCCGGCACCCTATCGGCACCCTCTCATCAGCCTGCTTCCTGGCGCTTTGCCGGCGCCAGCTGCTCGAGCAGGGCATGGCAGAAGGCGTCCAGGTCGTCGGGATTGCGGCTGGTGATGAGTCCGTCGTCCGTCACGACTTCCTCGTCCACCCAGCGGCCGCCGGCATTGCGGATATCGGTCTGCAGGCTGGGCCAGGACGTCAGCTTGCGGCCGTCCACGACTGCCGCCTCCACCAGCACCCAAGGGCCGTGGCAGATGGCCGCGATGGGCTTGCCGAGCCGGAAAAACTCCCTGGTGAACTGCACGGCGTCCTTGTCCAGGCGCAGCGAGTCAGGGTTGGCGACACCGCCGGGCAGCACCAACGCGTCATAGTCCTCCGCCCGGGCCTCCCCTACCTGCCGGTCCACGTCGAAAGTGTCGCCCTTGTCGAGGTGGCGGAAGCCCTGGATCCTGCCGCTCTTCGGCGACACCAGCTCGGCGTCGCCGCCGGCCTCCTTCACTTCGGTCCAGGGCCTGGTCAGCTCCACCTGCTCCACGCCATCCGTGGCCAGGAAGGCTATTCTCTTGCCCGCCAGTGCTGGTCTCTCGCTCATTGTCCATTCCTCCCGAAATGGCCTGTTGGTTCGTGCCGACCGGCGCAGCCGGGGCGGCATCCCGATCCTCTCGGACTTATTGTGCAAGTCGTATGCCACGACCATTTGCCCGGAAAGGACAGGTCCCACGGCCGCACGACGGCCCTGCGCTGCAACCATTGCCTGGCGGACTGCAAGGTTTTCAGACGCGGCTTCGCCGACTGCGCCGCCCGCGTCGCCACGGCGCCGGAGCGTCCGCACCGACAGTGCTTCGCGAGGGCAATTGCGGTGGCCGAGTGGCACGAACATTGCAGAGCTGATCGAGGCAGAAACCTCACAGTACAGGAGCGAACCATGGCCGAGACGGATTTCGAAACGCTTTCGAGGGAAGAACTGCGCGAGCGCCTGAAGAGCGAGCAACCGGACAACGAGGATCCCCGGTCGGGCTACGCCCTGATCAACGTCCTCGGCGGGGACGCGTTCCGGGAGCAGCACATCCCGGACTCCATTAACATCCCTAAGGGCGAGCAAGAGGAATTCGAGCGCCGCTTCGAGAAAGATAAGGAGATCATTGTCTACTGCGCTTCCCCGGATTGCGATGCCTCGCCCACCGTCGCCAGGGAACTGGCCGAGCGCGGCTTCGATAATATCTACGACTACGAGGCCGGCATGAGCGAGTGGAAAGAAGCGGGCTATCCCGTCGAGAGCGGGCGCGCGGCCTGAACAACGGAGGACGAGATATGACGGTCTGCGCAACCTGCGGCAACGATTACGCCAAGGCATTCACGGTGCGCATGAACGGGGAGGATCACACCTTCGATTCCTTCGAGTGCGCCATCAGCGCCCTGGCGCCGGTGTGCGAGAACTGCGGTACCCGCGTGATCGGCCATGGCGTCGAGAACGAGGACCGCTACTTCTGCAGTGCGCATTGCGCCGGAGCCCAGGGCGTCGTCGGCGCCACCGATAACGTCTGAGCGCCGGCGCCCGCCACGAGGCCTGCCGCCGCCACGCCTGCCCGATGCCACCCGCCCTGAACCGAGGCTGAGATCATGATCGAGGTGAACGTCTGGACGGTGGCGCTGGCGGCGTTCATCACGGCCGCGGCGACCGGCCTCGGCGCGTTGCCCTTCCTGTTCGTCAGCGGCATCAACCGCTGGTGGCTCGGCGTGTCCACGGCCGCCGCCGCAGGCCTGATGCTGGCCGCGAGTCACAGCCTCGTGGCCGAGGGCTTCAGCGCGTCGCCCGTCCGCACGATCGGCGGGATCCTGCTGGGACTCGTGCTCGTGGTGCTGGCGGACCGCGGCCTGGCCGGCCGCGGCGAGGTCGACGTCGCCGAGCTCCGGGGCGCCGATGCCCGCAAGGCGCTGCTCATCCTGGGCATCATGACCGCCCATTCCTTCGCCGAGGGCATCGGCGTCGGTGTCTCCTTCGGCGGCAGCGACGCGCTCGGCATATTCATCGCCTCCGCCATCGCCGTGCACAACGTTCCGGAAGGACTCGCCATCAGCCTGGTACTGATCCCGCGGGGGACGCCGGTCTGGAAGGCCGGCGCCTGGAGCATCTTCACCAGCC
>CAZRSA010000136.1:0-7204 GCA_964602525.1 uncultured Woeseiaceae bacterium | reverse complement strand
CAGCCATGCAAACACGGCCCGCTCCCCCGATCGCGGATTTCAACGATCGTTGAACCTACAGGGGACGGAGCCGCCGCGCAACCGGTTCATCGGCCTGCCGCGTCCAGCAGCCGTCGCTTGGCTGCGGCCGGCAACCGCCGGATGGCGTATTCCCGGCGCTGGGCCGCCGACCGGTTGGCGGCCGGCTCCGCGTAGACGAGCTCGGCGGGCAGGCGGCTGCGGGTGTAGCGGGCGCCCCGGCCGGCGTTGTGCTCGGCGAGCCGGCGGGGAAGGTCGGTGGTGATTCCCGTATACAGCGTGCCGTCGGCACAGAGCAGCAGGTAGACCTGCCAGACCCCGGCCGCCTCTTCCGATCCGTGCTCGCCCATTCGGCGAGTATGCCTGTGGCCCCCGCGGCCGGAAACTCAACCCATCGCCGGGAAATGCCGCAGGCTCCGCCCGCCGCCGTGACGCAGAATCCTGACACGTGGAAAAACCATTGCTTCACAGGGAGGTGGGGCCATGAAGAGACTAATACTGTTTTGTACGGCCTTTGTGCTGTGCGCGGCTGGCGGGAAAGCGGTTGCCGACCCCGTCCTGCCGCCGTGGGAGGGCGATCCGATGGAACTCGAAGGCGAGATGATCGACGACGGCAGCATACTCTGCACCGGCGATGGCTGCGCTGCGCTGCTCGATTCCCTGTCCCGGGAATACCGGATGGATCTGTATCTCCTGCTGAACCGCCCCTCGAGCCTCGACGAGGCGCCGACCTATACGCTGGCGGTACCCACCGAACAGCTGTGCGAGAGGCTGGAGGAATCGAAACCGAAAGGATGTTCTTCCTCCGGCCCGCCGTCGGTTCCCGGTCTCGATCCCTACTGGCAACCCAACGGTTGTGGCGTCGGCGGGTGGAAGGACGCTGCCATCACTGTGCTGGCCGATCTCGGGCTACGGTATTTCACCGGCGAACTGGACGAGCCCTTTCCAGGTGTGAGCTTTCTCGGCGCCTGCAATGCGCATGACGAGTGCTATGGCCGCCAAGTGGGCAAACTTACGTGCGACGGCTTCTTTCGTCTGGCGATGACCGGCGCCTGCGACGCCGGCACGCTGGGCGATGTCCGCGAGATCTGCTACGGAGCGGTATCCGCCTATCATGCGGCCGTAGTCAACCACGGCCACGCGGCCTATGAGGAGGCATCCGAGGACTTCGCGTGCGCTCTGTGGCACCAGGCAATGGAAAGCAACAAGTGCGAGACGTGACGGACGACCGAGGTAATCCAGAGTGAAGCGTAAGCTAGCAACAGTAGTCCTGGTCAGCCTGCTTATTGCCGCTGGCACACTGACGTGGCTACGGCCCGAGGGCTTCGTTCGCGACGAGCCGTCGGTGGCAGCCACGGCGCCGATGGAAACGAAGACTTCGACTGAGTCCCGACATCGCGCCGAGGCGGCCGCCCCGCCGGTTGCCGCGAGCACGGGCCGCTCTGATGAACACCGGGCAATGCCGGCCCTGCCGATCGGAACTCAATCGCTGGTCGTGTCGGCCGAGAGCTTTTCTGAGCTGCTCGAGACCTACGATTCGCACGCGCGATCCGAACTCGAGGCATTCAATCAACGGTACGGCGGCGCGGTCACTTTCGACTCCGGGGCGGAACGGGACTGGCTTGCCTCCAACGGCTATCCGCTCGCGGAGGAGATCGTGGAGGCTGCAACCATGCCTCGTGCCGAATTACAGGCTCTGGCGGACAGCGGCAACCAGAAGGCGGAGTTCCTGTACTTCGACCGACTTGTCGAGGATCTGATACGTGCCCGCGAGAATCACCTGGCTACCGGACTCGGTCCGGAAACGCTCGGTGAGAATCGGGAATACCTCGAGGCCTTTGTGGCCGTCGACAAGTACCGCGCCCGCATCGCGGACAACGGTTCACCCTTCACCGGTCACGCTCTGGCACGGTTCTATGAACAGACACTGAACAATCCCTATGCCGCCATCGGGGCGCTCTACCTGTCAGGCAGCCGAGGCGACCATGAAGCCACCAGGGCGGCCGAAGAGCTCATCCGGCGCTATCGCCTCGGTGACGATGTTCGTGACGCGCTGGCGTCTTTCTCTCTGGTCTCCAGAGACCGGTTCAATGTCGGTTATCAGGCGAGCCCCCGGCCGGGCAAGTAATCAGTACCTCGGATCATACATCGCCGCCTCGATCGCCGACCGGAGATCCTCCGGCACCGGGTCGAGGCGGGCGATGCCCTCGTCGAGGGCACGCTCCACCACGGCCGTGGCGATCGCCGCCGAGATCCGGCGGATGCGGGTGAGCGGCGGATACAGTGTGCCCGTCTCGAGATCCTGCTCGCTGATGAGATCGGCAAGCGTCCGGGCGGCCGTCAGGAACATGGTATCCGGCACCTTCGTTGCCCCGGCGAAGACCGCACCGAGGCCGATGCCGGGGAAGATGTACGCATTGTTGCCCTGCCCGGGGCGGAAGAAACGACCGCCCCAGGTCACCGGCTGGAAGGGACTGCCGCTCGCGAAGATGGCGCGGCCGTTGCTCCAGGCGTAGGCCTCCTCGGCGGTACACTCCGCCCGTGATGTGGGGTTGGAGAGCGCGAAGATCACCGGCCGCGGGTTGATCCGCGTCATCAGCTCCACGATCTCGCGGGTGAAGGTCCGGGGCGCGCCGGTGGCGCCGATCAGCACCTGGGGCCGGTGTTCCTCGACGGCGCGGAAGAAGTCCATGGGCTCGCAGTCGGCGGCATAGTCGGCCAGCGTGTCGGGTATGTCCGCGCGGTGCCGCGTGATCAGGCCCTTGCGGTCGACGAAGCGGATGCGGCTGCGGGCCTCGGCCTCCGGCACACCCTCCTCCACCAGGGACGAGACCATGAGGTCGGCGATGCCGGCCGCGGCCGAGCCCTTGCCGAGGAACATCACCTTCAGTTCGCGAAAGGGGGTGTCCGTGATCCGGGTGGAGGCGATGACGCCGGCCAGCGCCACCGCAGCGGTGCCCTGGATGTCGTCGTTGAAGCACAGCACCTCGTTCCGGTAACGCGCCAGCAGCGAGCGCGCGTTCTCCGTGGCAAAGTCCTCGAACTGGATCAGGGCGTCCGGATAGGCCTCCTGCACCGCGCCGACGAACTCCTCCAGCAGCTCCATGTACTCCGGCCCCCGCAGCCGGCGCCGGCGCAGGCCCAGGTAGAGCGGGTCGTCCAGCAGCGTGTCGTTCTCCGTGCCGACGTCCAGCATGACGGGCAGGCACTGCTCGGGCCGGATGCCCGCGCAGGCCACGTACAGGGAGAGCTTGCCGATGGGGATGCCGGCGCCATTGCCGCCGAGGTCGCCCAGGCCGAGCACGCGCTCGCCGTCGGTCACCACGATCACGCGGATGTCTTTCTTCTCCCAGTTCTGCAGCAGCTTCGGGATCTCGCCCTTGTCTTCCGGCGTGATGAAAAGCGCCCGGGTGTGCCGGTAGATGTGCGCGAACTCCAGGCAGGCCTCGCCCACGGTCGGGGTGTAGATGATCGGCATGATCTCCTCGATATGGTCGATCACGGTGCGGTAGAACAGCCGCCGGTTCCGGCCCTGCAGCGCGCGCAGGAAGATGTAGCGGTCGATGTCGCTCGACTGGCGCCGCAGATTCTCCAGGACCCTGGTGATCTGCATCTCCTGGGTGGAGATCGCCGGCGGCAGCAGCCCGCGGAGCCCGAGCCGCTCGCGCTCCTCCGCCGTGAAAGCGGTGGACTTGTTGATGTCCGGGTCCCGCAGGACGTCGATGCCCCGGAGGTGCGACTTGTCGTTCTCCATGCCTGCCTCGCTGGTCTGCCGGTCAGCCCCTGAGCGGCTGCCACCGCCAGTATGTCAGTGATCGCCACAGCCATTCCACGGGACCGAAGCGGAAGTTCCTCAGCCATATCGGGCTCAGCCAGAGCTGCAGGCCGATGACGGCGGCGACGAAGGCCATCTGCCAGAACCGGGGCACGGTACCGTAGAGGCCGAGACCATAACCGTAGAAGACCGTCGTGAGTATCAGGGAATGCATCAGGTAGTTGGTCAGCGCCATCCGGCCCACGGCGGACAACCGGCCCATGAGCGCGGCCAGTGCTCCGGACTGCACCAGCCGCATCACCAGGCCGATATGGCCGAAGGCCACCAGGATGCTGGCGAAATAGTTCGGGATCATGCCGACGCGGAAAGCGTACAGCCCGTCGAAATCGTGTTGCCACAGGTTCCAGCCGCTGAACGCCGCCAGCGGCAGGCCCAGGCCATAGCCGATCAGCATCATGCGGCGGTAGAAATCCGGGCTGCGCCGGGCCGAGAAGACGCCGAGTTTCATCAGCGCCATGCCGATCAGCATGAGCCCGCCGACGCGCCAAACCGCGAAGGCGATCGCTCCCTGCAGCTGCATGCTCGCGACCACGGGCACGCGGTGCTCGACGATCTCCGTGTAGCTGCCCCGGTAGGCTTCGACATCTTCGCGCACGTCCTCTTCGGTGGGCGCCAGGAACGAGCGCATGGCGTCCAGGGCCTCGAGACGCGCCGATTCCTCCTCGCTCAGCGCTTCGCCTGCCGCAAGTCTTTCCGCGAGAGGCCGGGTGGCCACCTGCTCCTCCTCCATGTACTCGGCGCCGGCGTAGTTCATCAGCAGCGCCACCGGCAGCAGCAGAACGGCCACCACGATCAGCGTGCGCGGCGCCCGGTGGCGGAATGGATACAGCAGCATGCCCACGAGGGCGTAGTGGAACAGGATGTCGCCGAACCAGAGCAGATAGCCGTGGGCCGCACCGATGGCGAGCAGCCACACCTGACGCCGGTAGAAGATGCCGGCGAAACCGGCACCCCGCGCCTCGGCCCGGCTCGCCATCAGCACCACACCCGCCCCGAACAGCATCGAGAAGATCGTCATGAACTTCTGGTCGAACAGGAGGTGGGTGAAGAACCAGGTGGCCAGGTTGTACCACTCGTCGCCGCCCATGATCAGCGGATTCGTGTAGGCCGCGAAGGGCATCGCGAAAGCGTAGATGTTCATCACCAGGATGCCCAGCACGGCTACGCCACGCAACGTGTCGATGGCCGTGATTCGCTCGGCGGCGGTCACGGGACCCGCCCGAGGCTGATCCGCGGCTCCCCCGGCGCTGACGTCGATACTGCTCATGCTCTTCTACCCGCGATGACCCGCTCTGCGGCAACTGGCCCGCATTCTACTGCCCGGGCCGTGCGCCGGCACCCGCGGATGTGACCAGGCTCACACCAGTGGCCGGGAAGCCGGTATAGCCTTCCCGCTATTCTGTTCAATGGCCCGCCGGTACGCGGGCACGGAGTGGACCATGAAGACCCTGAGCATTCCCGCTGCACTCGCGCTCCTCGCCCTGTTGGCGGCAGCCCCGGCGCAGGCCGACGACGACCTGTGGTTCGGCGTCAGGGCCGGCAGCCTCGGACTGGGCATCGAGGCCACCTGGCGTCCGATCCCGTACCTCGACGTCCGTGGCGGGCTCAACCGGTTCAGCTTCGACGACGACGGCTCGGAAGCCGGCATCAACTACGACGGCGAGTTCGACCTGGATACCTGGTACGCGACGCTGAATCTGCGTGCGCCCATGACACCGTTCCGGCTGACCGCGGGTTACTTCTCCAACAACAACGAGGTGAACCTTGCCAGCCGCGAAGGCAGCAGCATCGAGATCGGCGGGGTGGTCTATCCCGTAGACCAGGTCGGCACGCTGTCCGGCGCGGTCACGTTCGACAGTGGCGCGCCCTATGCCGGTGTGGGCATGGATTTCCGCGTCTTCGACACGGTCGGCCTGAGCCTGGACCTGGGGGTGTTGTTCCAGGGCGAGCCCGACGTGGGACTGTCGGCAAGCGGACCCATCGCCAGTGACCCCCTGTTCCAGGAAAACCTGGAGGCCGAACGGCAGGAACTCGAAGCCGAGCTGGAGGACTACGACCTCTACCCGGTGGCCATGCTCGGCTTCCACTGGAACTTCTGAGCGACGGCGCGGGCGGTCATAAGATCGTCATCCGCTCTTCCTAGTATGGAGCCCCGTAAACGCTGTCAGCAGGGAGAGATCACGATGACGGATAACCGCTCGGAGCGCCCCCACGAGCCGACACGGCTCGGGGCACGCAAGGGAGACAGCCTCGGCTTCGGACTGCGCTTCCTCGGCATCGGCGGCGGCACCAGCCAGGGAAGTCCCGTCGCCGTCGTCGAACGGGGCGAGGAACCGCTTCTGATGATCGACTGCGGTCCCGGCGCGCTGGATGCCTACCGGGGACGTTACGGCGCCCTCCCCCGCAGCGTCTACCTGACCCACACCCACATGGACCACGTGGGCGGCCTGGAGGAACTGTTCCACGCGGCCGCACCCGCAGTGGCCGGCGGGAGGATGACGCCGGTGCGGCTGTTCGTGCCGGCAGCCGTGGTGCCGCTGGTTCAGGAGCGTGTGGTCGCCAATCCCTTCGTCCGTGCCGAAGGCGGCGTGAACTTCTGGGACGCCTTCCAGCTCATCCCGGTCAGCAGCGGCTTCTGGCTGGATTCGCTCTGGTTCCGGGTCTTCGAGGTGCGCCACATGCAGCCCCGCTTCTGCTACGGGGTGGCGCTGGCGGGCTCGTTCCTGTTCACGGCCGACACGCGCCCCATACCCGAGGTCCTGCGCGAGTACGCGGCCGAGGGCGAGACCATCTTCCACGACTGCGCCGTGCGGGCGAATCCCGCGCACAGCGGGTTCGTGGATCTGCTGAACGAGTACAACGGCGAGACGCTCGACCGCATCATCGCCTACCACTACGGCTCCGTGGACAATGGCCGTCGCCTCGAGCGGCACGGCTTCCGTATCGCCAAACTCGGCCGCCGGCACGAGCTGCCGATCCCGCTGCAGACGGAAACCTCCCTGGCCCGCCTCGCCTCCTGACGGCAGGTCAAAAAAAAGCCGGGTCCCCGCGCGGGGCCCGGCTTTTTTTCGGCGTGACCGGCAGGATCAGGACTGCCTGATCCGCCTCACCGGACCGATCAGGCCGCCTTGCGGCCGCTCAGCCACTTCTCGAGCTCCTCGGCACCGCCGATCAGTTCGCCGTCGACGAACACCTGCGGGAAGGTGGTCGCCCTGGCAACGGCACGCAGCGTGCGGTCCGTGTAGTCCCGGTTCAGCAGCAGCTCCTCGAAATCGATGCCCGCGTCCCGCAGGCGCGCCTTCGCCTCGGCGCAGAACGGGCAGCCCTTGCGCGACAGGATGGTCACGTCGT
>CAZRSA010000135.1:0-7356 GCA_964602525.1 uncultured Woeseiaceae bacterium | reverse complement strand
TGCGCAGCACCCGCCCGAGGCGCTCGCTCGCGCCCAGGAGTTCCATCCGGTAGGTGAGCGCATCGTCGCCCAGCTGCTCGAGGTTCAGGTCGCGGACGATGCTCACGGAGGCCAGATAGCGGCTGACGTCGGCATAGGCCGTCAGGTCCTCGACGCCGGTGACAGTCAGGCGCACGGTGGTGGCGCGCTCGTCGCCCACGGCAGCGAGCTGGCCCGCCATGAGGTCGGCCACCCGATGCAGGGCATCCTCCACCGTGGCCCGCCAGCGGCGCTGCTCGCCGCCGAAATACCAGGTCCAGCGCGGCAGCTGGCGCCCGTCCGCATCCACCCGGCCGAGCAGTATGCTGTTCGCGTCGTAGCGGGACGACGCCTCCAGCACCGGCTGCTCGAAGCCGCCCCAGACGTCGCTGAAAGCCACGCGCCCCCGGTCCTCGGCGTCGAGCAGCGGCCAGACCACGGGCAAGCCACGGGCTCGGGCCAGGTCCTGGATGCGCTGACGCAGGAAGCGGTCGCCGTCCACGGCGTCCGCCGAGGGCGCGTCTCCCTCGGCGGCGATCAGTTCGCGCTCGCCGCCGCCCCGGTCCACCGCCAGCCACAGCAGCGTGACCGGCCGCTCGCTGCCCCAGACGGCGCGCCCCGCTTCCCGCAGCCTCGCCGCGATCGCGCGCCCGTCGAAGGACACCCACAGGGTCTCGTCGGCCCCGCTCCGGTAGCCCTGCACCAGCCGGGCAGGATCCTCGAACACAGCCTCCAACGCCGCATCCCCGGCGGCGCTGCGCTGACCGGTGACGCGCACCAGCACCTGCGACAGGCCACGACGGTAGGCCTGCTCGCGCCAGTCCGGCTCGCTCCGGTCCACCGGCACACGGATGGTGTAGAGATCTTCCGTCTGCGCCGCCAGGACGGGCAGGGGCAGAGACAGGACGAGCGGCGCGACGGCGAGGACGAGCAGCGCGGCGAGGCGGAACGGCCGACCCGCTCCGCGCCGTATGCCGGCGGGGCTTCGTGCGGTTGGATGCATGAGACGCGGTTTCCGAGCAGGGTTTCACCCTCTATTATATCGTCCTCCCCCCAGCCAAAGGCCACCGCCCGGGACACATCGGCCGATGAGCGACAAGCAACTGACCTACAAGGACGCCGGCGTCGACATCGACGCGGGCAACGAGCTGGTGCAGCGCATCGGTGCGGCGGTGGACAGCACGCGCCGCCCGGAAGTGCTGGCCGGACTCGGCGGCTTCGGCGGCCTGTTCGCGCTGGACCTCGAGCGCTATCCGCGTCCTGTCCTGGTGGCGGGCACCGACGGCGTGGGCACGAAGCTGAAACTGGCCGGCCTGCTGGACCGCCACGAGACGATCGGCATCGACCTGGTGGCCATGTGCGTGAACGACGTCGTCGTCCAGGGCGCCGAGCCGCTGTTCTTCCTGGACTACTATGCCTGCGGCGCGCTCGACGTGGAGCGGGCCGCCGCCGTGGTGCAGGGCATTGCGGAGGGCTGCCGCCGGGCAGGCTGTGCGCTGATCGGCGGCGAGACTGCCGAGATGCCCGGCATGTATGCCCGCGGCGACTACGATCTGGCCGGCTTCAGCGTGGGCGTCGTCAATCGGGAGGATCTGCTCGACGGCAGCCGTATCGCGCCCGGCGACGCCGTGCTCGGCATCGCCTCCTCTGGCCCCCATTCCAACGGCTACTCGCTCATCCGCCGCATCCTGGAGGCGAGTGCCGCCGATCTGGACGAGACGGTGGACGGGCAGCCCCTGGGTGACGCGCTGCTCGCCCCCACCCGCATCTACGTGCAACCCCTTTTGGCGCTGCTGCGGGCGCTGCCCGTGCACGGCCTCGTACACGTCACCGGCGGCGGCCTGCCGGAGAACCTGCCGCGGGTGCTGCCGGCCGGCACCGAGGCGCGTATCGACCGGAGTGGCTGGACCGCGCCGCCGGTGTTCGACTGGCTGTCCGCGGCGGGTAACGTCGCGCCGGCGGAGATGCTGCGCACGTTCAACTGCGGCATCGGCATGGCGGTGATCCTGCCCCGGCAGCGGGCGCAGGACGCACTGGGCCTCATGGCGGAGCACGGCGAGCGGGCCTGGCACATCGGCGAGATCGCCGCCGGCGACGGCGGCGCGATCGTCTCTTGAACGCAGGCGACGGCAGCGCCGGCCGCGCGGTGGTGCTGATCTCCGGCGAGGGCACGAACCTGCAGGCGTTCATCGACGCCGTCGCCGCCGGCGACCTGGCGCTCACGGTCGCCGCCGTCGTCGCCAACCGCCCGGCGGCGCCCGGCCTGGAACGTGCCCGCCGGGCCGGCATCCCCGCCGTGGCCGTACCTTCCGCCGGCCACCCCGACCGCGCCGCGTACGACGCGGCCCTGGCGGCCGAGATACGCGGCCACGCGCCCGACCTGGTGCTGCTGGCCGGTTTCATGCGCATCCTGGGCGGCGCCTTCGTGCGGGAGTTCGCCGGCCGCATGCTGAACGTGCATCCCTCCCTGCTGCCGGCATACCGGGGCCTTGATACCCACCGGCGGGTACTCGCCGCCGGGGACACGGTGCACGGCTGCACCGTCCATTTCGTCACCGACGAACTCGACGGCGGCCCGCCGGTCATACAGGCGCGGGTGCCCGTCCTGCCTGGCGACGACGAGGCCTCGCTTTCAGCGCGGGTTCAGGCGGCCGAGCACATCATCTATCCCCGGGCCGCCGGCTGGCTCGCCAGCGGTCGGCTCGGTCTGCGCGACGGAGCCCCAGAGCTGGACGGCCGCGCCCTGCACGAACCCGTCATCATCGACCCACGGATTGAATCACTGCCATGACCGTCATCGCCAGACTGTTGCCCGGACCGCTGTCGGCCGCCCTCGCCCCGGCCATCGTCCTGGCGCTCGCCGCCATGCTCGCCGGCGCCCCCACCCGGGCGGAGCCTGCCGAGCCCGACCCCGCACCGCCGGGACTGCGCCCGTTCGTCGCCGTCTACGAGGCGAAGGCCACGGTGCTCGGCCTGGGCGGCGACGTGATCATGCAGCTGGCCCATGCCGACGAACCGGGAGTCTACGTCTTCCGCACTACCACCGATCCCAGGGGCCTCGCCAATCTGGTCGCCGGCGAGGAGGTCGAGTGCAGCCGCTTCCGCTACGACGAAGACGGCTTCCAACCCCTTCACTACCACGACGACGCGGGCGACGACTCGAGCAGCGTACGCTTCCGGCCGGAGGAAGGCGTGGCGGTGGCCACCTACAAGGACCGGGAGGAGACCCTGGAGCTTCGCCCCGGCACGCTGGACCGGGCCACCGAGCAGATGGTGGTGCGCCACGATCTCGCCACCGCCGCGGCCGAACTGGGCCCCTACACGACCATCGAGCGCAACGAGTACCGCGAAATCGAGTACCGGCCGGAGGGCACCCGGGAGGTGGATGCACCCGCGGGCGCCTACCACACCGTAGCCTTCCGTCGTCAGCGGGTGGGTTCGAGCCGCAGCGTGCTGATCCATTACGCGCCGAAGCTCGACTGGATGCCCGTGATGATCGAGCAGTTCAAGGACGAGCAGAGGCAGGTCACCGCGCGGCTGAAGAGCTACCGCCCAGGCACGCCGGACGAGGCCCGGCAACGCGGCAGTGGCGCTCAGGCGCGGGGGAGCGTCACTCCCCGCTGCCCCTGATACTTGCCCTTGCGGTCCTTGTACGAGACCTCGCAGGGCTCGTTCGACTCGAAGAAAAGCATCTGGGCGACGCCCTCACCGGCATAGATTTTGGCCGGCAGCGGCGTGGTGTTGCTGAACTCCAGGGTCACGTGTCCCTCCCATTCAGGCTCCAGCGGCGTCACGTTGACGATGATGCCGCAGCGCGCATAGGTGGACTTGCCCAGGCAGATGGTCAGCACCGTGCGGGGGATGCGGAAGTACTCCACGGTGCTTGCCAGCGCGAAGGAGTTGGGCGGGATGATGCAGACGTCCGAGGTCACGTCCACGAAGCTGTTCTCGTCGAAGGCCTTCGGGTCGACGATTGCCGAGTTGATGTTGGTGAAGATCTTGAACTCCCGCGAGCAGCGGACGTCGTAGCCGTAGCTAGATGTGCCGTAGGAGACCATCGGCTGGTCTGCGGTCGCACGCACCTGACCCGGCTCGTAGGGCTCGATCATGCCGTGCTCCTCGGCCATCCGGCGTATCCAGCGGTCGGACTTGATGCTCATCGCTCAGGAATCCTCCACGACGATGTTGGGGAAGGCCCGGCTGTAGTCCCGGCCCGCCGCCGCCAGCACCGCGGCCGCGCGCAGCGCCGCTTCCCGGTAGGCCGCCGCGATCGGGCCGTCCGGGCGGGCGGCCACGGAGGGCGTGCCGCGGTCGACGTCCTCCCGGATGGAGAGATCGAGGGGCAGCTCGCCCAGCAGCTCGGTGTCCGTCGCGGCGGAGAGCCGCCGGCCGCCATCGGCGCCGAAGATACGTTCCTCGTGGCCGCACCGGCTGCAGATGTGGGTGCTCATGTTCTCGACGATGCCGAGCACGTTCACCGAAACCTTGCGGAACATCTCGAGCCCCTTACGTGCGTCCGCCAGCGCGATGTCCTGGGGCGTGGTCACCACGACGGCGCCGGCCACCGGCACCCGCTGGGACAGGGTGAGCTGGATGTCGCCCGTGCCCGGCGGCATGTCCACGATCAGGTAGTCCAGGTCCCGCCAGCGGGTCTGGGACAGGAGCTGGTTCAGGGCCTGGGTCACCATGGGGCCGCGCCACGCCATCGGCTGGGCCGCATTCACCAGGAAGCCGATGGACATCGCCTGCAGGCCGTGCGCGTCCAGCGGCTCCAGGTGCTTGCCGTCCTCGGTCGCCGGGCTCTCCCCCTCCAGCCCCAGCATGAGCGGGATGCTCGGCCCGTAGATGTCGGCGTCGAGGATGCCCACCCGCGCGCCCTCGGCCGCCAGGGCCAGCGCCAGATTCACCGCCGTGGTGGACTTGCCGACGCCGCCCTTGCCCGAGGCGACCGCGACGATATTGGCCACGCCGGGCATCGGCTTCAGGTTGTGCTGCACCGACTGGGCGGGGATCTTCGCGGCCACCTCGACCTCAACCCGCTCGACGCCCGGAAGCGCCGCCACCGCGGCCTCCAGCGCCTCGGACAGGGCGCTGCGGATACCCTCCACGGGCAGGCGCAGCGTCACGGCGAGATGCGCCGTGGCGGCCTCCCGGCGGGCCTGCTCGACGCTGCCCACCCGGGAGAGCGGGACGTCGGCGACGGGCAGTCTGACGGCTTCGGCGGCGGCGGCGATTTCGGAGTCTCTGTCGGCAGTCACGGCGGCTTCGCCTCGATGTTGCGGATGAATCACGGGCGCGACATTGTAACGGAGATCGCCGCCCGTGAGCGGCCCGTCAGCATGCCCGGCAGCGGGCCGGAACCGGCCCGCCCTCGTGACGGGCGTCACGTTCGCGACCGGAAATGACCGCTATCTCCGGCGGGCTTGTGGCATAATCGGGCCGTCACAGGGACGGCCCCGAGCGCCGACAACCCGCAACCTCGAGTCCGCGGACCGTTCGCCCGCCGCCGGCGAGCGGTGTTGTCGCGGCGCGGAGCCGCGGTGCAGGGGCGCGGTGCAGGGGCGCGGTGCAGGGGCGCGGTGCGGGGACGTTCCCGGGGGTAACTGCGAGACAGGATGGCTCTACTCAGCGGATTCAAGACGGATCGCCTCATCGCCGAGATCGTCGGCGCGAGCGATACGAATTCGCCGGCTGCCCAGAAGGCGGCCAGCAAGCTGAAGACCATGGGCGCCTCGGCCGTGCCCCGGGTCATCGACGCGCTGGCCAACAGCACCAAGCAGCAGACCATCCTGTTCGTCGAGGTGCTGGCCGAGCTGGCCAGCCCGAAGAGCCTGAAGCACTTCGTCGAGGGCCTCTCGGACGGCAACCAGCGGGTCGTCTCCGGCACGGCCTGGGCCCTGTCGAGCACCCGCAACCTGAACCCCAACGACCTGGTCGCCCTGCTGGACGACGACGAGGTCTCCAAGTCCGCGGTGATCGAGATCCTGAACGTGCACAAGCGCAAGCTGAACCTGCGCGACCTGCTGACCAAGTCCTACGAGCTCGAGCACAACGACAAGGCGGCCGTTTTCAAACTGATCGATGACGTGGTCGACGAGGACATGGTGCCGGAGCTGATCGCGCGGCTGGAGGGCAAGGATCCCTTCGTCCGCATGCACCTGATCAACATCCTCGGCAAATTCAACCGGCCCGACGTTGCTGCCGCCCTCGAGAAGCAGCTGAAGAGCAACAACAAGATGATCCGGCAGTCGGCTCTGGCGGCGCTGGCGCGCATGGACGGCGCCAGGAACGTGGAGCTGATATCAACGCTGCTGCAGGACCCCGACTACGACGTGCAGACCAAGGCCGTCGACCTCCTGATCCGGATCAACGACCCGGCGACGGTGCGTCATCTCATCCCGGCGCTGAAGGACGAGTCGGAGTATCCCCGCCGCGCCGCGGTGGAGGTCCTGAACGAGATCGGCACGACGGACTCGGTAAAGGACCTGCTGCAGGCGCTGCAGGACGACGACTGGTGGGTGCGCGCCCGGGCCACCGACGCGCTGGCCAAGATCGGCGGGCCGAAGGTGATGAACGCGGCGCTGGCACTCATCCGGGACGAGGACCAGGAAATCCGCCGGGCGGCCATCGAGATCCTGAACGCCACCAAGGACGACAGTGCGGTGAAGCACCTGATCGAGGCCACGAAGGACTCGGACTGGTGGGTGCGCGAGCGCGCGGTGGACGCGCTGGCCGGCATCGGCAGCACGAGGGCGCTGCCGGCACTGACGAAGATGCTCGGCCAGCATCCGAAGTCGGATGCCTCCGTGGTACGGGCGCTGTCGAAGATCGGCAACGCCACGGTCATCGAGAAGCTGCTGCCCATGCTGAACCGCCAGGAGCGCGAGATCCGGGTCGAGGCCATCAAGGCGATTGCCCACCTGGCGGACGAGTCCAAGGCCGAGCCCATTCGCAATTACCTGGAGAAGATGAAGCACCTGGACGACTCGGTGATCGTGAACACGGCGGACAAGGCCATCAAGGAGCTGGACGCCCGTTTCTCCTCGGACGTGCGCAGCCAGAACCTGAAGGCGGAAAGGCTGGCCGCCGAGCCCGCGAAGACACTGCTGATCGAGAGCGAGGACATCGAGAGCATCATCGAGGACGTTGGCGGCAAGCAGCCGCTCGACATCTCCACGCTGGAACCCGGCGACGTCATCGACGACCGCTACATCTTCGTCGAGAAGATCGGCAAGGGCGCCTTCGGCACGGTGCTGCTGATGCAGGACAAGGTCGTGGAAGAACGGCTGATCCTGAAGTTCCTGAACCCGAACGTCTCCTCGGACGAGGAGATGATGA
>CAZRSA010000134.1:1424-7486 GCA_964602525.1 uncultured Woeseiaceae bacterium | reverse complement strand
CTGGGAAGCCGCCGCCTTCTCCACCCGCTATGACGACTTCATCGAGTCGTTCCAGGTGGTGGGCTTCGACCCGGTCAACTCGCTCCTGATCTTCCAGTCCGTCAACGTCGACGAGGTGGAGATCGAGGGCGCCGAGTTCCAGGGCAGCTTCGCGCCGGCGTTCCTGCCGGAGGGACTCCAGCTGAACGTGTCTGCCGCCTGGGCGGAGGGCGAAAACCGCAGCACGGGCGCGCCGGTGAATTCCGTCTCCCCGCTGACCGGCGTGCTCGGGCTCGACTACGCCGAGCCCGCCGGGCGCTGGGGCGCGAGTCTCGTCGCCCGGGGCGCCGCGGCCCAGGACGATCTCGACGAGACCGACGGCGACCTGCTGCAGCCGGCCGGCTACGTGGTCTACGACGCCTTCGGCTACTGGCGGGCCGGCCGGGACATCCGCCTGCGGGCCGGCATCTACAACCTGACCGACCACGAGTACTTCAGCTACCCCGACGTCCAGGGGGTGCCGGCCGACGTCACGGACCCGCAGCGCTTCCGCCGCCCGGGCCGCCACTTCAGCGTGGCGTTCGACTGGACGTTCTGAACTCCCCACCGACTGCCGAAACGAACCGGAGGTTCCCATGAAAACCAGACACCTTCTCTTCATCCCGCTGGCGCTCGCACTCTCGGCCTGTGCCACCACGGATCAACAGGCCGCCACCGCCGACGCGGCGGCAGACCCCGACTACGTGGAGGTCGCCAACCCCAACTTCGCGGCCATCCGCGAGGCGGAGTCGAAGGAAGAGCGCGACCGCCTCGCCATCCTGGCGATGCAGGGCGAGTACGTCGTGGACTTCCACTTCGCCGAGACGGTGCCGCTGGCCCCCGGCTACGAGCGCCGCGACGACAAGAACAGCGGCGGCTTCGAGGTGGTCTACGTGGTCGAGGACAGCCCCGATCACATCGTCCTGCAGCACCTGCTGGTGATGCCGGGCGGGGCCGTGATCAAGCACTGGCGCCAGGACTGGACCCGGGAGGCCAGCCATCGCTTCGAGTTCGTCGCCGACCAGACCTGGCAGGTGCGCGCGCTCGAAGCCGACAAGACCGCGGGCACCTGGACCCAGTGCGTCTACGAGGTCTCGGACGCGCCCCGCTACTGCGGCACCGGCCAATGGAACCACCGCTACGGGGTCTCCACCTGGACCAGCGACCGCTCCTGGCGTCCCCTGCCCCGCCGTGAGTACACGAAGCGCGACGACTACAACGCGCTCAACGCGGAGAACCGGCACACAATCACGCCCCACGGCTGGACCCACGAGCAGGACAACACCAAGACCCGCCGCGACGGCCGCGAGACCGCCGGCACCCTCGTGCGCGAATTCGGCTTCAACGACTACCGCAGCATCGAGGGCTACGACTTCTCGCCGGCCGAGGCCTACTGGGAAGAGACCGAAGACTACTGGGCACGGGTGCGCGAGGCCTGGGCCCGCCGCCTGACCGACGGCGCCACCGTCGTGCTCACCACCGAGATCGACGGCATGCCGCTCATCCAGGGCACCTTCGAGCACGCCTCGAAGGTGAGCGAGATGACCGAGGCCGAACAGCTGGATGCCATCGAGTCGCTGCTCACCGAGTGGACCGAGGTGCACTCGGACGTCAATCTCGCCGCACGGTGAGCCCCGCTGACCGCCGGCTCGCCGGCCCGGCGGTAGCGGTTGTCCCGAGCAGCCGGCATGGGGTCGGCCGGCCGCGCCCGACGCGCGGCTGGCCGGCCTCGCCACGTTCGGCAAGCGCCTATTCAGGCGGCACCGCAATGATCATAGGATGCAGGCATGAGACGGAGAACGATCATGCTGCTGATCGGCGGTGCTGCCGTGATCGGCGCCTTCGCCTGGAACGCCACGCGCGAGCAGCCGGTGACGGTCGCAATGACGCAGGTGGCGCGGGGCGAGGTGCGGGCCACCGTCTCCAATACCCGCGCCGGCACGGTGGATGCCTGCAACCGTGCCCGCATGGCGCCCATTACCGGCGGGCGCATCGCCGCGCTGCCGGTCGCCGAGGGCGACCGGGTCGAGGCCGGCCAGATTCTGCTGGAACTCTGGAATGACGATGCCCGGGCGCAACTCAATCTGGCGGAGAAGGAGCGGCTCGCCGCGGTAGCCCGTGCCGACGAGGCCTGCACCGCGGCCGACGTCGCCCGGCGCGAGGCGGCGCGCATCGACCGTCTGCACGAACAGGGGCTGACCTCGGAGGAGAACGCGGACCTGGCCGAGAGCAATGCCCGCGCGAAGGCCGCAGCCTGCCAGGCCACGCGCCGCACCATCGAGGTGAACGACGCCAGGGTGGAACTCGCGCGTGCCATGCTGGAGCAGACCATACTGCGCGCCCCCTTCGCCGGCACGGTCGCCGAGATCAACGGCGAGATCGGCGAGGTGGTAACGCCCTCTCCGGTCGGCATCCCGACGCTGCCGGCCGTCGACCTGATCGACAACTCCTGCATCTACGTGACGGCGCCCATCGACGAGATCGACGCGCCGGATATCCGCGCGGGGATGCGGGCCACGATTACGCTGGATGCCTTCCCCGACCGTCAGTTTCCGGCCACGGTCCGCCGGGTGGCGCCCTACGTGCTCGATGTGGAGAAGCAGGCCCGCACCGTGGACATCGAGGCCGAGTTCGACGAGCCGTCCGCGAATCTGCTGCCGGGATACAGCGCGGACGTCGAGGTCATCCTGGAGGTGCACAGCGACACCCTGTACCTGTCCAGCCAGGCGGTGCTGGACGACGGCCGCGTGCTCGTCCTGGGCGAGGACGGCACGCTGGCCGAGAAGTCGATCGAG
Organism: uncultured Woeseiaceae bacterium; assembly: GCA_964602525.1. Lineage (GTDB taxonomy): Bacteria > Pseudomonadota > Gammaproteobacteria > Steroidobacterales > Woeseiaceae > Lentisalinibacter. The sequence continues at coordinate 4,673 of CAZRSA010000134.1, read as the reverse complement.
ACCGGACTGCGCAACTGGCAGGTGACCGAGATCACCGCCGGGCTGGCCGAGGGCGAGCGGGTGGTCCTCTCGGTGGACCGCGCGGGCGTTGCGCCCGGCCTACCCGCCGTCGCCGAGGGCGACTGACGGCCGGCCCCATGTCGCTCATCGCGATGGACAGCGTTCAGCGCATCTTCGAGGTGGGCGACGAGGAGGTTCATGCGCTGCGTGACGTCGATCTCGACATCGACCACGGCGAGTACGTCTCGCTCATGGGCCCTTCGGGCTCCGGCAAGTCCACGCTGCTGAACATCATCGGGCTCCTCGACCGGCCGAGCAGCGGCGTGTATCGGCTCGACGGCCGCGACACGACGGAGCTGGACGACGTGGAGCAGGCCGAAGTCCGCGGTCACAAGATCGGTTTCGTCTTCCAGTTCTTCCACCTCGTGCCCCGCCTCACGGCGTACGAGAACGTCGAGCTGCCGCTCATGCTGGCCGGCATGCCCGTCGCCGAGCGCCGCACCCGGGTCGAGGAGATCCTCACGGAGACCGGTCTCGCGGACCGTATGGACCATCGTCCGGACCAGCTCTCCGGCGGTCAGCGTCAGCGCGTCGCCATCGCCCGCGCGACGGTCACCCGGCCCGAGGTGATCCTGGCCGACGAACCGACGGGGAACCTGGACAGCCAGTCCGGCCGCGAGGTGGTGGGTATACTCGAGGCGCTGAACACCGGCGGCATCACGCTCATCGTGGTCACACACGACCCGGGCATCGGCAGCCGCGCACACCGGCGGCTGCGGATGATGGACGGACGCATCGTGGAGGATGCGCGCGGAGCCCCGGAATGAGAGCGCTGGACGTCACGCGGTTCTCCCTGCATTCGATCGAGCGGGCGCCGGGCCGCACGGCGCTGATGCTGCTGGCGATGGCCATCGGCGTCGCAGCCGTAGTGCTCCTGACCGGTCTCGGCGAGGCCGCCCGGCATTACGTCACCGACGAGTTCTCCTCGCTCGGCACCAACCTCGTCATCGTGCTGCCCGGCCGCTCCGAGACCACCGGCGGGACGATCGGGGCCAGCTACGGCGGCACCACACGCGATCTCACCGTCGACGACGCCGCAGCCCTGAAGCGCCACCACAGCGTCAGCCGCGTGGCTCCCATCGTCATCGGCGCCGCCGGGGTGCAGCACGCGGGCCTGGAGCGCGAGGTGCCGATCTTCGGCACGACGAGCGAGATGCTTCCCATCCGCCGCTGGCGCATGGCGAAGGGCCAGTTCCTGCCGGAGAGGGACTGGAGCCTCGCCGCGCCGCTCTGCGTGATCGGCAGCAGGATCGAGTCCGAACTCTTCGGCCGGGAATCCGCCATCGGAAAATGGCTGCGCATCGGCGACAGCCGCTTCCGCGTGATCGGCGTGATGGAGTCGGAGGGGCGCTCGATCGGCGTGGACGTGGAAGAGATGGTGACGGTGCCGGTCGCCTCGGCGATGGCGCTGTTCGACACACAGAGCATGTTCCGCGTCCTCGTGGAGGCATCCTCGCGGGACGCGGTGCCGCGAGTGCGCGACTTCGTGCTCGAGACCATCACCATGCGGCACCACGGCGAGGAGGACGTCACGGTGATCACCCAGGACGCGGTCCTCGAGACCTTCGACGAGATCTTCACGGTGCTCACCATGACCATCGCGGGTATCGCCGCAATCAGCCTCGCGGTGGCCGGCGTGCTGATCATGAACGTGATGCTGGTCGCGGTCTCGCAGCGCACCAGTGAGGTGGGCCTGCTGAAGGCACTCGGGGCGGCGCCGGCCGCGATAGTCCGGCTGTTCCTGACGGAAGCCGCACTGCTGTCGCTGTTCGGCGCAGGTCTCGGCCTGGGCGTCGGCCTGGGCGGGGCGTGGGTCGCCTCGGAACTCTATCCCGCGCTCACCATGAAGCCGCCGCTCTGGTCGATGTTCGCAGCCGTCGGCATCGCGCTCGTCACCGGTATCGTGTTCGGCATCCTCCCGGCGCGTCGGGCCGCAGCGCTCGATCCGGTCGTCGCGCTGGCGAAGCGCTGAGGCACGGAGATGTTCGCCCGCGACCTCATCCGGCTGACCTCGGGCGCGGTACTGGCGAACCGCATGCGCACGTTCCTTACCACGCTCGGCATCGCCATCGGCATCGGCGCCGTGGTGCTGCTGACCTCCATCGGAGAGGGCGTACATCGCTTCGTGATCACCCAGTTCACCCAGTTCGGCACCAACCTCATCCAGATCCAGCCGGGCAAGGTGCAGACGATGGGCGGGTCGCTGGGCGCCGTGAATACGGTGCGGCCCCTGTCCGTCGAGGACGCGCTGGCCCTCTCCCGGCTACCCTGGATCGAAGCGGCCGTGGGTTTCGCGATGGGCAACGCCGAGGTCGAAGGCAACCAGCGCCAGCGCCGCACGACCATCTACGGTACCGGACCCGATTTTCCCGAGGCCTTCTCCTTCCGGGTGGCGATGGGCTCGTTCCTGCCGCCGGACGACCCGCGGGCGCCGCGCCCGACAGCGGTGCTCGGCAGCGTCATGCGCGACGAACTGTTCGGCGATACGAATCCGCTGGGCGAGTTCATCCGCATCGGCGGTAACCGCTTCCGGGTCGTCGGCGTGATGGAGTCCAAGGGCCAGATGCTCGGTTTCGATCTGGACGACACCGTCTACATCCCCGCCGCCCGCGCCATGGAACTGTTCAACCTGGATTCCCTGGTCGAGATCGACCTGCTCTATACCGAGGGCGCGCCGGTGGAGGAGATCGTGGCCGGCGTGGAGCGGCTGCTCGTGGCGCGGCACGGCGCCGACGACGTCACCATCACCACCCAGCAGCAGATGATGGACGTGCTGGGCTCCATACTGGGCATGCTGACACTCGCCGTGGCCGGGCTCGGCGTGATCTCACTGGTCGTCGGCGGCATCGGCATCCTCACCATCATGATCATCGCGGTGCGCGAGCGGACCAACGAGATCGGCCTGCTGCGGGCGCTGGGCGCCACCCACGGGCAGGTGCTGGCCCTGTTCCTCGGCGAGGCCGCGGTACTCGCGGGCATCGGCGGTCTCGCGGGACTCGTCATCGGTATCGGCGGCGCGCAGCTCCTGCACCTGGTCTTTCCCGCCCTGCCCGTCCACACGCCGCTCACCTATGTGGTGCTGGCCGAGGCGGTGGCGGTGCTGATCGGGCTGCTCGCAGGCATCCTGCCGGCAACCCGCGCCGCGGCGCTGCCTCCGGTGGATGCGCTGCGGGCGGAATAGCCGGCCGA
>CAZRSA010000134.1:0-1324 GCA_964602525.1 uncultured Woeseiaceae bacterium | reverse complement strand
AGCAGTATCAATACGAGAAAGGCGATGATCGTCCAGAACAGGAAGTTCGCGAGCGGCGGAAAAGCAATCATGGCGCCGACCAGGCCGATGGCGCCGGCGATCGCGACCGCGACGCCCAGCAATTTTCGCGAGCGGCCGGTCCGCAGCCTGCCGCGCCGGCCGCGAGACCGCCCGTCCTCGCTCCGGAGTGTCCTGGCGAGCGCCTCGCGCGAGATGCCGGCCTCCGCCGCCATCTCCTCCAGTTCCTCCCGGGTATAGGTGTCCTGCCGTACCGTGTCCAGGCGATACTGCTCTACCGCCGCGCGCTCGAGTATTCCCCGGACCGTGTCGAGGTCGAAACGATCGCGACGCTCCAATGGTTCGAAAATCTCCCGCTCCGTTGCCGGCCGCATGGCTGATCGCCTCCAGAGGTGTTCGACAGGATATCGCCCCTACCATACCCGATTCGCTGCCGGCCGGTCATATCCGGCCGATGGCAGTCATCGTCCGCCGGCATCGAAACAATCGAGATCACCGGCAGCGGTCACCGTGCCGTCGTAGTGCTCCCGGACACGCCGGATATTGCCGTCCAGGTCCCGCAGACTCCTGGCCATGAAATGGCTGAGCACCAGCCGCCGGGCCCCGGCCGCCGCCGCCAACCGGCCGATCTCGCCGGGCGTGGCGTGCAACCGGCTTGCCGGCCCGCCGATGCCCTCCGGGATGGCCATGTGCATCACCAGCAGGTCCGCATCCCGCGCGAAGTCGACGAAGCGCTCGCTGGAGCCGTTCTGGTCGCCGGCGAATACGATCGAGGTCTCGCCGAGGCGCACGCGGAACGCCAGCGTCGGCACGATGCCGTGGGGCACGTGCATGGCGTCGATGCGAAGCCCGTCGTCGCCGGCGTAGACGGCGCTCACGCCCTCGCCGTCGCTCACCTCCACCGGCTCCAGGGCGGCCAGCCCGCCGCTGCCGTCGAGATAGCCGGACAGGTAGCGGTAGGCGCCCCGCTCCGGGTTCAGCAACGCCTGCAGGTACCCCTCCAGGTCCGGGAAGCGCTCGCTGCCCGACGGCCCGGCCACCGCCAGCGGAGCGGAACGGCCTGAGAAGTACCCGGACTTCAGCAGCGCCGGGAAGTCGGCGGAGTGGTCGGTATGGAAGTGGCTGAGCCCGATGAAATCCAGCTCGCCGAAGTCGGCGCCCGCGGCGCCGAAATGCAGGAACGCGCCCGAGCCGGCATCGATCAGCACCCGGGACTTGCCGTCGACCCAGACCAGGTAGCCGGTGGAGGCGCGGTCGTCGTCCGCGATGGGTCCGCCGGAGCCGAGTACCTGCACCGCGATGCCGG
>CAZRSA010000133.1:0-7520 GCA_964602525.1 uncultured Woeseiaceae bacterium | reverse complement strand
GGTCGTCCGGGCCGACTGGAGCCATGACGGCGGGAAGGAGGCCCGGCCGAAGCGAGGGAGGACAGGACGTCCGACTGAGCGTCCCCGCGACCCATGCCCACCCGATGGCGGGCCACCGCCATTAGAAAGCGGGATCGGGCCTGAAGGCCCTCCTACAGGTCAGTCCTGGGGTTCGGGCGCCTCGGCCTCTTCCGGCTGGTCGAGCAGCTGGACGATGGCCATGGGCGCCGCGTCGCCCGGCCGGTAACCGGTCTTAAGGATGCGCAGATAGCCGCCGGGGCGCTCCTTGTAGCGCGGGCCGAGCTCGTTGAACAACTTACCCACCGCTTCCTTGTCCCGCAGCCGGTCGAAGGCGCGGCGGCGCTGGGAGACGCCGTCCGTCTTGGCCATGGTAATCAGCGGCTCGACCACCCGGCGGAGTTCCTTCGCCTTCGGCAGCGTGGTCTTTATGGTCTCGTGGCGCACGAGCGACGCCGCCATGTTGCGGAACATGGCCCGGCGGTGCGGACTGTTACGGTTGAGCTTTCGCCCCGACTTCTGATGTCGCATTGCTGATTTCCGGTTATGGGTTCAGGCGTTCGGTTCGGCTGCGGCCGGTCCGACGGTCAGGCAGACAGCGCCTCGCGGTCGGAACGCAGGCTCGGCGGCGGCCAATTCTCGAGCTGCATGCCGAGCGACAGGCCGTGGCTCTCCAGCACGTCCTTGATCTCCGTGAGCGACTTCTTGCCCAGGTTCGGCGTGCGCAGCAGCTCCACCTCGGTGCGCTGCACCAGGTCGCCGATGTAGTTGATGCTTTCTGCCTTCAGGCAGTTGGCCGAACGCACCGTGAGCTCCAGCTCGTCCACCGGACGCAGCAGGATGGGGTCGATCTGGGCCTCTGCGGATGCGCCGGCACCCTCCTCCTGGCCCTGCAGGTCGACGAACACGCTCAGCTGGTCCTTCAGGATGCTGCCCGCGCGGCGGATGGCTTCCTCGGGATCGATGGTGCCGTTGGTCTCGATGTCGATGATGAGCTTGTCGAGGTCGGTGCGTTGCTCCACACGGGCAGCCTCCACGTTGTAGGTCACCCGGCGGATCGGGCTGAACGAGGCGTCCAGCTGCAGGCGGCCGATTGGACCGGCCTGCTCCTCGAAGCTGGCCCGCTGGGTGGCCGGGCGATAGCCTCGGCCGCGGATCACCTTCAGGACCATGCGCAGCTCGCCGGCTTTCGTCAGGTTCGCGATCACCAGATCCGGGTTCAGGATCTCGACGTCGTGATCCAGCTGGATGTCGCCGGCGGTCACGGGCCCCGGGCCCTTCTTTGAGATGGACAGCTCGGCGCTGTCACGGCTGTGCATGCGCACCGCCACCTGCTTGAGGTTCAGCAGAATGTCGACGACGTCTTCCTGCACGCCCTCGATGCTGGTGTACTCATGCAGCACGCCCTCGATCTCGGCCTCGACGATGGCCGCGCCCGGCATGGACGAGAGCAGGATGCGCCGCAGCGCATTGCCCAGCGTGTGGCCGAAGCCGCGCTCGAACGGCTCGATGACGACCCGTGCGTGCTGCTCCGTCTCCGGAGTCACCTTCACGACACGAGGCTTCAGAAATTCGGTTACTTCCGACATGGGACAGGGTCCTCCTGATTACTTGGAGTAGAGCTCGACCACCAGGTTTTCGTTGATGTCCGGCAGGATGTCGTCCCGCTCCGGCAACGTCTTCAGCAGTCCGGTCATCTTCTTGGTGTCGACTTCGACCCATTCCGGAAAGCCCACCTGGCCGGCGATCTCGAGTGCATTCTGGATGCGGAGCTGCTTCTGCGCCTTCTCGCGGATGGATATCTCGTCGCCGGCGCCGACCTGGTAGGAGGGGATGTTCACCACCTTGCCATTGACCATCACGCCCTTGTGGCTGACCAGCTGACGCGCCTCCGCACGCGTCGAGGCGAAGCCCATCCGGTAGACGGTGTTGTCCAGCCGTCCCTCCAGCAGGCGCAGCAGGTTCTCGCCCGTGGAGCCCTTCAGCTGTGCCGCACGCTTGTAGTAGTTGCGGAACTGGCGTTCCAGCACACCGTACATGCGGCGCAGTTTCTGCTTCTCGCGCAGCTGCAGACCGTAGTCGGACAGGCGTCCGCGCCGTCCGGTGGCGCTTCCGCCCGGCGGCGTGTCCAGCTTGCACTTGGCATCCAGCGGCTTCACGCCGCTCTTCAGGAACAGATCCGTGCCTTCGCGGCGCGAGAGCTTACATTTTGGTCCGAGATATCTTGCCATGATCCTCTTTACCTATACCCGACGACGCTTCGGAGGACGACACCCGTTGTGGGGTATCGGCGTCACGTCTTCGATAGTCTGAATACGGAAACCGACGGCATTCAGCGCGCGCACCGCGGACTCGCGTCCCGGGCCCGGCCCGCGCACGCGTACGTCCAGATTCTTCACGCCGTAGTCCTGCGCCGCCTTGCCGGCCTTCTCGGCCGCCACCTGGGCGGCGAAGGGCGTCGATTTCCTCGATCCGCGGAAGCCGCAGCCACCGGCCGTCGCCCAGGAAAGCGCATTGCCCTGGCGGTCGGTGATCGTGATGATCGTGTTGTTGAAGGAGGCATGCACGTGCGCGATCGCATCCTGCACCTGCTTGCGGACCTTCTTCCGCGTGGTCGTTTTCTTCGCTTGAGCCATCTTATGTCCTTACTCGAATCTGATGCCCGGCGCCTACTTGCGGACCGGACGGCGAGGGCCCTTGCGGGTCCGCGCATTGGTGCGGCTGCGCTGGCCGCGCACCGGCAGGCCGCGGCGATGGCGGATACCCCGGTAGCAACCGAGGTCCATCAGCCGCTTGATGTTCATGGACTGCTCACGGCGCAGATCGCCCTCGACCATGAAACGGGCGACCTCGTTGCGCAGCCGGGCCACTTCCGGCTCGGCCAGATCCTTCACCTGAACGTCCGGCGCGATACCGGCCGCGTCGCAGATCTTGCGCGCCGTGGTATGGCCGATGCCGTAGATGCTGGTTAGCGCTATCGCCACGTGCTTGTGCACCGGGATGTTTATGCCTGCTATACGCGCCACTGATAAATCCTCTGTTCTCTTTTGCTGGCCGCCCTGTGCGGGGCTTCCTTCTCGGTTAACCCTGCCGCTGCTTGTGTCGCGCATCCGTACAGATGACACGCACGACGCCGTTGCGCCGGATGATCTTGCAGTTGCGGCAGATCTTCTTGACTGATGCACGAACCTTCATGGTCTTTCTCCGTCACCGGGCCGTCAGCGGATCTGGCCCGCGCGACCGTAATTCCTCAGATTGGCCTTCTTCATCATCCCTTCGTACTGGTGAGACATCATGTGCGCCTGCAGCTGTGACATGAAGTCCATCGCGACCACCACCAGGATGAGCAGCGACGTGCCGCCGAAGTAAAACGGGATGCTCGGGTAGAACAGCCGCACGAACTCCGGCATCAGGCATACGGCCGTGATGTAGATGGCACCCCAGAAAGTCAGCCGCGTCAGCACCCGGTCGATGTACTCGGCCGTCTGCGCGCCGGGGCGGATGCCGGGGATGAAGGCACCGGAGCGCTTCAGGTTGTCCGCCGTCTCCTTCGAGTTGAACACCAGTGCGGTGTAGAAGAAGCAGAAGAAGGCGATCAGGACGCCGTAGAGCAGCATATAGACCGGCTGCCCCGGGCCCATGCTGGTGCCGATGTTCTGCAGCGTGCGCTGGATCCAGGTGGGATCCGCGCTGGTGCCCGCAAACTGGGCCAGCGTGGCCGGGAACAACAGGATGCTGGAGGCGAAGATCGGCGGGATCACGCCCGACATGTTGATCTTGAACGGCAGGTGCGTGCTCTGGGCGGCATACATACGCCGCCCCTGCTGGCGCCGCGCGTAGTTCACGGTAATGCGCCGCTGGGCCCGCTCCATGTACACCACGAAGGCGGTGACGGCGACGATGGCCAGCAGAATCAGGATGGCGAAGGCCGGTGCCATCTCGCCGTTGCGCACCAGCTCGGCCGTGCCGGCGATGGCGCCGGGCATGCCCGCCACGATACCGGCCAGAATGATGATGGAGATACCGTTGCCGATGCCCCGCTCCGTGATCTGCTCGCCCAGCCACATCAGGAACACCGTACCCGTCACCAGCGTGATGGCCGCGGTGAACAGGAAGCCGGGACCCGGGTTGATCACCAGGTTGGGCTGGTTCTGGATGGCGTAGGCGGCCGTCACCGACTGGAACAGGGCCAGTGCGACGGTGCCGTAGCGGGTGTACTGGGTGATCTTGCGCCGCCCCGACTCGCCTTCCTTCTTTAGCTGGGCGAGGCTCGGCACCACCACCGCGGCCATCTGCATGATGATGGCGGCGGAGATGTAGGGCATGATGCCGAGCGCGAAGACGCCGAAGCGCTGCAGCGCGCCGCCCGAGAAGAGGTTGAACAGCCCCAGGATGTTCCCTGACTGCTGGTCGAAGAAGCTCGACAGCGCAATGGGATCCACGCCGGGCACCGGAATGAAGGTACCGACGCGATAGACCACCAGCGCCCCGATCAGGAAGAGCAGCCGCTGTCGCAGCTCGCTGAGCTTCCCGCTCTGGGCCAGTGCCATTGCCGGATTGTTACTGGGTGCTTTCGCCACTTTGCTTTCCGTTCAGCGCCGACGCATCGCGCCGGCTGTCAGTCTGCCTCGGATGTTCCTTCAGTCCGTTCGTCAGTCTTCGATGGACCCGCCGGCCGCCTCGATGGCTTTCCGGGCGCCTGGGGTCACCTTGATTCCTTTGAGCTTCACGGCCTTCGTCAGTTCACCGGAAGCGATCACCTTCGCCTTCACCACCCTGCCGCCGATGACGTGCGCCTTACGCAGGGCATCGAGGTCGATGGTGTCCGCATCCACCTTCGCCAGCTCGTGCAGACGCACCTCCGCACTCGAATCACGGCTGACCGAGTTGAAACCCACCTTCGGCAGGCGGCGCTGGAGCGGCATCTGGCCGCCCTCGAAGCCCACCTTGTGATAGCCGCCTGAGCGGGCGTGCTGGCCCTTCTGGCCGCGGCCGCTGGTCTTGCCCTGGCCCGCGGAATGGCCGCGGCCAAGTCGCTTGCCGGCCTTCTTGCTGCCCTCTGCAGGCTTAAGCGTGTTCAGACGCATCTCTACTCTTCCTCTACGTTCAGGAGATAGGACACCTTGTTGATCATGCCCCGGTTCTCCGGCGTATCCTCGACGGTGACCGTCTGGTTGATCCTGCGCAGACCCAGCCCCGCCACGCAGGCCTTATGGCTGGCGAGCCGGCCATGGCGGCTCTTCACCAGCGTCACCTTCAGTTTCTGTCCGTTGCCCTGTGCCTTGGCCATGGTGCTAGCCCTGTATGTCTTCCACTTTCTTGCCGCGCTTCGCCGCGATACGGTTCGGAGAATGTACCGACTGCAGCGCGTTGATCGTCGCACGCACCACGTTGATGGGGTTGCGCGAGCCGTAGCTCTTGGCCAGCACGTTGCGCACGCCGGCGCACTCGAACACCGCGCGCATGGCGCCGCCGGCGATGATGCCGGTACCTTCCGAGGCCGGCTGCATCAACACCTTGGTGGCGCCGTGCCGGCCCTTCACCTCGTACTGCAGCGTGTCGTCCTTCAGGTGCAGCGACTTCAGATTCTTCCTTGCGGCCTGCATCGCCTTCTGGATAGCGATTGGCACCTCGCGTGCCTTGCCGTAGCCGAAACCGACCTTGCCGGCACCGTCGCCGACCACGGTCAGCGCCGTGAAACCGAACTGGCGACCGCCCTTCACGACCTTGGCAACCCGGTTCACGGTCACCAGCTTCTCGAGAAGATCGTCGCTACCTTGTTCCATTCTTGCCATGTGTCACTACCCGATGTCCCGCCTCTCGCCCGGCGGGTATTCAAAAATCCTAGAACTGCAGTCCGGCCTCGCGCGCCGCTTCCGCCAGGGCCTTCACGCGGCCGTGGAAGCGGAACCCGGAGCGGTCGAACGCCACCGACTCGACACCGGCGGCCTTCGCCTTCTCGGCGATGGTGCGGCCCACTTCGGCGGCCGCCTCCGCGTTGCCGGTGTTCTTCACCTTGTCACGGAGCTCCTTCTGCACCGTTGAGGCGCTCGCCAGCACGCTCGCCCCGTCCGGCGAGATGATCTGGGCGTAGATGTGCCGCGGCGTCCGATGGACGCTGAGGCGGTGCACGGCCAGCTCGCTGATCTTGGCCCGCGTCCGGCGGGCCCGGCGCAGCCGGCTCTGTTTCTTGTCCAGTCTCATATCCTGAAATCCTCGGAACCGGTTACTTCTTCTTCGCTTCCTTCATCACCACGCGCTCATCCGCGTAGCGCACGCCCTTGCCCTTGTAGGGCTCCGGCGGACGGAAGCGACGGATCTCGGCGGCAACCTGGCCCACCTTCTGCTTGTCGGAGCCGCGCACGACCACTTCGGTCTGGCTGGGCGTCTCCACCTGCACGCCTTCGGGCACCTGGTAGGCCACCGGGTGAGAGAAACCGAGCGTCAGATTCAGCATATTGCCCTGCGCCTGGGCCCGATAGCCGACGCCGCGGAGCTCGAGCTTGCGCTCGAAGCCATCGGTGACGCCCCGGACCATGTTGGCCAGCAGCGCACGGGTGGTACCGGCCATGGCGACGGCAAAACGCGAACCCGACCGCGGCTTCAGCGTAAGAGTGCCCTCTTCCTGGCCGAGCTCCACCTCGTGGTTGAGCTCCATCTCCAGCGCGCCTTTCGGGCCCTTGACGGTGACGGCCACACCGTTCACGGTGACCTCCACGCCCTTGGGCAGCGCTACGGGTTGTTTTGCGACTCTAGACATTTTCCTGACTCGTTCTATCCCTTGGGAGACGACGCATCCTTATGAGACGACGCAGAGCACCTCTCCGCCGATACCCTTCGCCCGGGCCTCCCGGTCACTCATGAGCCCGGCGGAGGTGGACACGACAGCCACGCCGAGGCCGCCGAGCACCCGCGGGATGTCGTCGTTGCCACGGTAGATACGCAGGCCGGGGCGGCTCACCCGCTGGATGCGCTCGATCACCGGCGCGCCCTCGAAGTACTTGAGATCGACGGTGAGTTCGCGCTTCGCGCCCTCGCCCTCGATGCGGTAGTCCGCGACGTAACCCTCGTCCTTCAGCACCTCGGCCACGGCCGCCTTGATGTTCGAGGCGGGCATGGTGACGCTCACCTTGCGCGCCTTCTGACCGTTGCGGATGCGGGTCAGCATGTCGGCGATGGGATCGGTCATGCTCATATCATCAACCTCCGTTACCAGCTCGCCTTGGTGAGACCCGGAATCTCGCCCTTCATGGCGGCCTCGCGCAGCTTGTTGCGCGCCAGGCCGAACTTGCGGTAGTAGCCATGGGGCCGGCCGGAGATCGCACAGCGATTCCTGAGCCGCACCGGGCTCGCATCCCGCGGCAGCGCCTGCAGCCTGGCCTGGGCGGCGCGCCGCTCTTCGTCGGAACTCTGCGGGCTGGCGATTACTGCCTTCAGTTCGGCCCGCTTGCGCGCGTAACGCTCTACCGTCTTCAGACGCTTGCGCTCACGCTCTACCATCG
>CAZRSA010000132.1:0-7566 GCA_964602525.1 uncultured Woeseiaceae bacterium | reverse complement strand
CGCTCATCTCGCCGCCGTAGAAGACCAGGTACATGAGCGAGGTGCGCCCGCCGACCGTCGCCTCGATCACCGGGTCCTCGGCCTCCGACGGCAGGACGTTACGCTGACTGGCCACCTTGGCCTGGATCTCCGCCACGGCGGCGTTGGGGTCGTAGTTCAGCACCATGTGGGCCTCGATGACCGAACGCCCCTGCAGGCTGCGGGAGAAGAGATAGTCGATGCCCTCGGCCTCGGCGATGGCCTGCTGCAGCGGCGTGGTGATGAAGCCCTTGATGAGCTCGCTGCTGGCGCCCGGGTAACTGGTGCTGACGGTCACGACCGTGTTCTTCGTCTCCGGGTACTGGCGCACCTCCAGTGCCGTGATGGAGCGCAGGCCCAGCACCAGGATCAGCAGACTGATGACGCTGGCCAGCACCGGCCGGCGGATGAACAGATCGGTGAACTTCATGCCCCGTCCGGCCGGCGCGCCTCCAGTTCGACGGAATTGTCCACCGTAACCGGCTGGCCCGTGCGGAGCTTGTTCTGGCCCGCAGCCACCACCCGGTCGCCCGGCTCGAGGCCACTGACTATCTCCACCCGGCCGTCACGCACCTCGCCCGTGTCCACCTGACGCCGGGTGGCGACAAGGCCGCCCTCGCCCTCCTCCACTACGAACACCGAGCTGCCGTAGGGATCGTAGGTCACCGCCTGGTAGGGCAGCGTGACCACCTGGCGCTGCCGCTCCTCCAGGATGCGGACTTCGGCGAACATGCCGGGCCTGAGCGCCCGGTCGTCGTTGGCGAAGATGCCGCGCACCCGCACGCTGCGGGTGCCCTCGTCGATGCCCGGCGTGATGGCATGGATGCGCCCGGTAAAGGTGCGCTCCGGATACGCCGGCACCTCGGCCTCCACCTGCTGATCGCGGCTGAGGCGGCCGAGATAGCGCTCGGGCAGCGTGAACTCGATGAATATGGGCGCCAGCGAGACGAGGCTGACGATTTCCTCGCCCGCGGCCACGTAGCGGCCCGGGCTCACGCGCCGTATGCCGAGCTCGCCCGCGAAAGGCGCACGCACGTCCTTCTTGCGGATGATCGCCCGCTTGGCGGCCACCTGGGCATCCAGACTCTCGAGCCGGGCCTCGGCCTCGTCCAGCTCCGACGCCGAGGCAAGCTTATCAGCCACCAGCTTGCGCGTGCGCTCCAGCGTGATCGCTGCCAGTTTGCGGTCGGCCAGCAGCGTCTCCAGTTCCGCCCGGTCCACCTCGTCGTCGAGCTGGACAATGCGCGCACCCTGCTCCAGCCGGTCGCCGGTGATAAAGAAAATCTCGCTGACCTTCCCCGGAACCTCGGCGGCCACCATGATGCCGCTGGTGGGTACCGCGCTGCCCACGGCCGCGATTGCGGGCGTCCAGGACTCCCGCGTGACCTCCGCCGTGGTGATGACCGCAGCGGACTGGCCGCGCGGGCCGCCGTCCCCGGACTGCATGGCTTGCCACGCGAACAGGGCACCGAACAGCGCTCCAGTGACCGCGACCACGATGATGAGTCTCTTGATCAGGGGAACGCCTCCCGGTTTCTCTCGGCTGAAGGATCGTGGGCGCCGGCCCGGGCACGATGACGCCCGTGGCGCTTACGGCCCGCCACCGGGGGGAGCCGCTCCGACGAAGCCGCGTAGTGTACCGGATACCGTCCCGGAACCGAATTGCGGTTTTCCTCCGTCCGGTCCGCACGCGGCGGCCGCCGGTGCCGGATTCAGCGGCCGACGACGAAGCTGACGGTCGTGGTGGCGCTGCCGCCGATATTCAGCGTGGCCACCGTCTTCGCGCCCTCGATCTGGTAGTCGCCGGCGCCTCCCGTGACCTGCTTGTAGCTGTCCAGCATCATGCGCACCCCGGTGGCACCCACGGGGTGGCCGAGGCCGATCAGGCCTCCGCTCGCGTTGACCGGGATGCGGCCCCCGAGGGCGATGTCGCCTTCCTCCACCGCTTTCCAGCTCTGGCCCGGCTTCGTGATGCCGAAGTGATCGATGGCCATGTACTCGGTGCTGGTGAAGCAGTCGTGGGTTTCGATGCCGTCCAGCTGGTCGACGCTCTTCAGGCCCGCACGCGCAAAGGCATCGGTGATGGCGCCGCGGACGTGAGGGAAGACGTAGGGCGAGCCCTCGCTCTCGGCGATCTTCTGCGCGTAGGTGATGGGGGCGGTACGGTGTCCCCAGCCCCGGATCCAGGGCAGGTCTTCCAGGCTGATGCCGTGGCGCTTCGCGTATTCGGCCGCCTTCTCCGCGCCGGCCAGGAAGACGATGGCCGAACCATCGGTGATCTGGCCGCAGTCCTGTTTGCGCAGGCGGCCCTCGATGACCGGGTTGGCTTCGTCGTCCTCGGCGAAACTGGCGTCGGTGAACTGCCAGCGGCGGGTCTGGGCGTTCGGGTTGCGCCGGGCATTGTCAAAGTTGGTCTTCGCGATCGCCGCCAGGTGCTCGTGCCGCAGGCCGTAGCGGCGGTCGTACTCGTCCGCCAGTTCGCTGAAGAGGTGCGGCCAGGGAAATTCCACGTCCGTGCACTCGTGACCGCTCCACATGGCCGGGCCGCCGATGAGGTCCGCGGCGATCTGGCCGGGCACGTTGCGCATCTGCTCGATACCGATCACGGCGGCCAGGTCGTAGCGGCCGGCCTCGATGTCCGCAGCGGCCGACAAGAGCGCGATGCTGCCCGAGGCGCAGGCGGCCTCGTGCCGGGAGGCAGGCTTGCCGGAGAAAGCCGGATGCAGCGCGGCGAAGAAACCGCCGAGATGGCCCTGCTTGCAGAAGAGCTCGGCGGCGAAATTGCCGACGTGAGCCACCTCGATCTCCTCGGGGTCGATGCCCACGGTATCGACCCCGGCGTGCACGGTGTGCGCGAAGGCACCGAACAGCTCTTCACCGTTGCGGGCCCAGTTCGCAGCGAAATCCGTCTGGTAACCGCCCAGCACGTAGACTGTCTCGCACATCATTCCCCCTGCCGCTCGCGCGCGAGCGTTCGCCACATCTGGTCGATGCGGTCGGCGCCCCAGTACATCTCGCCGTCCAGAAAGAAGGTCGGCGCGCCGAATACGCCCCGACCCATCGCCTCGTCGGTGACGTCCTTGAGCTTCTGCTTCACCTCGTCCTTCGACGTCCCCTGCATCACCTCTTCCGCGTCCAGGTCGAGACTCGCTGCCGCCTCGGCGAGTACGGCCGGGTCGGAAGCGTCGCGGCCCTGGCCGTAGCTGGCGTCGAACACGGCGTCGATCCAGGCCTCCGCGTCCTCCTCGTCGATGTCCCTGAGGAACCAGTAGGCCCGGGCCGCGAGGATGCTGTTGAAGGGGAACGGGTCGGGCCAGCGATAGGGCAGGCCCCACTCGGCCGCCGAGCGTTCGACGTCGTGCCACACGTACCTGCCCTTCAGCGAATCAGGCTGGGGCGGCGCATGGCCGCGGGCCTTGAAGATGGCGCCCAGCGCGATCGGTTTGCTGTCTACCCTGACGTCGAATTCCCGGGCCAGCGCGCGCAGCCGGTGCTGGCCGATGTAGCTGTAGGAGGAGGAAAAGTCGAAGTAGAAATCGATCGCTTTCTTCATCGGCCGACCTCGTTGAAACCATTGGCTTTCATAAATAGACTGGGGCGACTATATAGCTCGGGTGGGGCATTCGCAATCGAATGGCATCCGGGCCGCAGCAACCGGAGCCGCCACCATGACCGACGTGTTCATCTATGATGCCGTGCGCACGCCGCGGGGCAAGGGCCGCGAAGGCGGCGCCCTGAACGGCCTGACCCCGCTGGACCTGCAGAAGACGCTGATCGGGGTGCTGCTCGGGCGCACCGGGTTCGATGCCGGGCGCATCGACGATCTCATCCTCGGCTGTGTGACCCAGGTGGGCGAACAGGGCGGCAACATCGCCAAGGTGGCGGCGCTGTATGCGGGTCTGCCCGCCTCGGTGCCGGGCATCACGGTCAACCGCTACTGCTCCTCGGGGCTCGACGCCTGCAACTTCGCCGCGATGAAGATCGCGACCGGCATGGACGAACTCGTGCTGGCCGGCGGCGTCGAGTGCATGTCGCGGGTGCCCATGCTCTCGGACAAGGCTTCCTTCTACTCGGATCCCGCCGTGGCACAGACGACCCGCTTCGTGCCCATGGGCCTCGCCGCGGACCTGGTCGGCAGCCTGGAAGGCATCGGCCGGGAGGAATGCGACGCCTACGCCGTCGGCAGCCAGCAGCGCGCGGCCCGGGCGCAGGGCGAAGGCCGCTTCGCGAAGTCGCTGGTGGCCGTGGAGGATCCGGCGTCGGGTGCGACGGTGGAACAGGACGAATGCGTGCGGCCCGGCGTCACGACGGAAAAACTCGCCACCTTCGAACCGCTGTTCACCGAGTTCGGCGAAAAGGGCTATGCCGCGGCCTTCAGGGCGGCATTCCCGGAACTCGGCGAACTCGACTACCTGCATCATGCCGGCAACTCGCCCGCCGTGGTGGACGGCGCCTCACTGGTGGCACTCGGCAGCCGGGCGGCCGGCGAGGCGGCCGGACTCGAGCCGCGGGCGCGCATCCGGGCCATGGCCAACGTCTCGTCGAGCGAACTGCTGGCGCTCACCGGCGGCATCGACGTGGTGGATGTACTGCTGGCGAAGGCCGGCATGGAGCACGGCGACGTGGATCTGGTGGAGTTCAACGAGGCATTCGCGGCGGTATGCGTGAAATTTGCACGGGACATGCCCTGGGATGCGGAGCGGATCAATCCGAACGGCGGCGCCATCGCACTCGGTCACGCCATGGGCGCCACCGGTGCAAGTCTGGTGGGCACCGTGCTCGACGAGCTGGAGCGTCAGGACCTGGGGGTGGGACTGGTGGCCCTGTCCGGGGCGGCCGGCGTCGGCACCGGCCTTATCCTGGAACGGGTCGGCAGCTGATCAGGAGCGTTCGCCGGCCGCCCGGCCCTGCGCTTGCCAGGCGTTCCGGTCGTAGGCCACGTCTTCCGGACGCAGCGTCCCGCCGCACTCGCTGCAGACCATCCGGGATTCAAGCCGCTGGCCGCAGGGGTTGTGTATCAGCACCAGCGGCTGACGGTCCCGGTCGACGATCCAGCGGTTCGCCCACTCGTGCATCATTACGGCCACGAGATAGAGGTCCATCCCCTTCTCGGTGAGGCGGTACTCGTAACGAACCGGACGCTGCTGGTAGGCGCGGCGCACCATGACGCCGTTGTCCACCAGCAGCTTCAGCCGGTCCGAAAGGATGTTGGTGGCAATGCCGATACCGCGGGCGATGTCGTCGTAGCGCCGCAGGCCGAAATAGGCCGCCGCGGCGACCAGGCCCGTCCAGCGGTCGCCGATGATGTCCAGGGTATGGAAACAGCGCTCGTCTGCTGCCGTCTCGGACCTGCCCTTGCTCTTGGAGCGGCGCTGGAAGCGGGGCGGGACGGGCTTGGCGCGACGGTCATCCTCGCCCGGCACGAAGCGCACGTCGTACAGACGTATCGGTTCACCGCAGGCGCCGCAGACGAACACCGGTTTCATCGGCTTGCTACAGACCTTGTGGATCAACTGGGGCGGCAGCTCGCGGTCGTCGCCCCACTCGGTATCCCACTTCCAGATGGAGAGCAGCACCGGGTAGAGATCCAGGCCCTTGTCCGTCAGCCGGTATTCGTAGCGCGGCGGCGACAGCTGATAGGGATTGCGGTAAAGGATGCCGTTCTCCACCAGCCGCTTCAGCCGCGAGGCCAGCGTGCCGCGTGCGGCACCGCTGCGATGGCGCAGATCCTCGAAGCGCCGGAAGCCCAGGAAGACGTCCCGAATCACGAGCATCGCCCAGCGGTCGCCGATCACCGCCAGCGCCTGCGCCACCTGGCTGTTGAGGATCAGCTCCCGTTCGGCCCTGCTCTCAGCTGCCATCGCCCCTGCCGTCTCTCGCACGTCGCGGCGGCAGGGGGATCATCCCGCTGGTCTTGTCCATGTAGTCCCTGTACCCCGGTTTCTCCCGCGCCATCTTCTTGTCCAGCGTCCGCTGGCCGGTGACGTTTACTATCAGGTAAGTGTAGCCGATCGGGCCGATTATGGTCAGCAATCCCCACGGATTGTCGCAGGCGATCAGGAACAGCCCCCACCAGACGCAGAGTTCACCGAAGTAGTTCGGGTGCCGGGAATAACGCCACAGGCCGGTATCCAGCACCCTGCCCCGGTTGGCCGGGTCGGCACGGAAGCGGGTCAGCTGCCAGTCGGCCACCGTCTCGAACACGAAGCCCACCAGCCACAATGCGGCCCCGGCGAAAGCGGCAATGCCGAGGTCGGCCGGCTCCCGGTAGATCTGGCCCACCTGTACCGGCAGCGAGACCAGCCAGAGCACGATGCCCTGCAGCAGGAACACCTGCCTGAGGCTCAGCCAGACGAAGGCGCGGTCATCGGACACCCAGCTGCGCAGCTTCGTGTAGCGGGGGTCCTCGCCGTGGCCCCAGTTACGCGCCACCAGATGGGCCGTGATGCGCAGGGCCCATAACGCCACCAGCACCAGGATCAGGTTCTTGCGGGGCTCCGCCCCGTCGGTCATCGCATAGGTGGTGCCGGTCACCGCAAGCAGGATGAGGGCGAACGCCATGTCGATGATACTGACGTCGCGCAGCGGGATGCTGATCAGCCAGAGGACCACCACGGCCCCCAGTGTGACTCCCAGGTTGACCAGCAACACCGGGACCGTAAGCTGAAAGAGTGTCTCCATTGCCCTCCCCCCCGAGGCCATCCGGCAATGTCCGCCGAGCTACGCCGCAGGCGGATCTATGTTAGTCTATTCGTGAAAGTCACTGATTGCCAACCGGTGGCGAGCAACCTCAGCGGAACCCGACGGAATCACGGGGTGGTGCGATGACACACGCCAGCGCACGACAGCGCTTCGACGGGATCCGTGCGGGCCTGCGCCTGCCGGTCGTCGTCGCGCCCATGTTCCTCGTATCCGGCCCGGACATGGTGGTGGCCGCCGCCCGCTCGGGCGTGCTCGGCTCGTTCCCGGCGCCGAACGCCCGCACCATCGACGTGTTCGAGGAGTGGGTCTCGACCATCAGCGAGCAGCTGGCCGGCTTCCGCCGCGACAAGGTGGCCGGCGCCACCGATGCCTGGGCCATGAACCTGGTGGTACACCGCACCTACGAGCGGCTGGAACAGGAACTGGCGATCCTGGAGAAATACCGCCCGCCCATCGTAATCACCGCACTGGGCAGCCCGCAGCAAGTGGTGAAGACCGTGCACGGCTGGGGCGGCCTGGTGATCGCCGACGTCAACAGCGTCGAATACGCGCGCAAGGCGGCGGCAGCGGGCGTCGACGGCCTGGCCCTGGTCTCGGCCGGCGCCGGCGGCCATACCGGCCACATGGCGGGCTTCGCGTTCGTACCGGCCGTGCGGGAGTTCTTCGACGGCATCCTGATACTGGCCGGGGCCATCGGCGACGGCCGTGCGGTTCGTGCGGCCGAGGTTCTGGGCGCCGACTTGAGCTACATGGGTACCCGCTTCATCACCGCGGCGGAGAGCATCGCCTCCGAGGAGTACAAGCAGATGGTGGTGGACTCCGTGTTCCCGGACCTGGTCCTGACCG
>CAZRSA010000131.1:0-7603 GCA_964602525.1 uncultured Woeseiaceae bacterium | reverse complement strand
CTCCTACATCCGTCAGTCCTCGAACGGCGTCGGCTTCGGCGTCTCGTCCGTCGACGGCGGCAGGATGGGCAGCTGGAACGACGGCTGATCGCCGGTGAGCGTCAGCAGGAATGCGACGATCCGCGCGTTCTCGTCCTCGGTGTACTTCCGGCCCAGCTGCAGCCGTCCCATGATGTCGACGGCCTCGGTGAGGGTCTCGGCTTCACCATCGTGGAAGTACGGGTAGGTCAGTTCCACGTTGCGCAGCGTCGGGACCTTGAACTTGAAGCGGTCCGCATCCTTGCCCGTGACCGCCGCGCGTCCCACGGCCGGGTTTTCCGTCATGTACGGCTCCACGATGCCCATCTTCTGGAACGAGGTGCCGCCCAGGGCCTGACCGTAGTGGCAGCCGGCGCAGCCGCTCTGCTTGAACAGCTCGTAGCCGGAGCGCTCGTATTCGGTGATGGCGCCCTCGTCGCCCAGCAGCCAGAGGTCGAACGGTGAGTTCGGCGTGACCAGCGTCTTCTCGAATTCAGCGATGGCCGCCGTCACCTCATCGATGGTGATCTCGTCGTTGCCGAACACCTGCTTGAATTCGACGACGTAGCCGGGGATGGAACTCAGCACGTCGACGGTAAGCGTATGACTGAACGCCATCTCCTTCGGGTTCTCGATGGGCCCGCCAGCCTGCTCCTGCAGATCCGCCGCACGGCCGTCCCAGAACTGGGCGACGCTGAGGCTGGAGTTCAGCACCGTGGGCGAATTGATCGGCCCCTGCTGCCAGCCGTGGCCGATGGACGTCTTGAGATTGTCGGTGCCGCCCATGCTGAGGTTGTGGCAGGAATTGCAGGAGATGAAACCGGACTTCGACAGGCGCGGGTCGAAATACAGTTTCTTGCCGAGTTCGGCCTGGGCGAGATTAATCTCCTGCGGCGGGCGAATGGGTTCGGCGGGCTCGTCGGCCGGTTGGGCTGCGGCGGCACCGGCGAATCCGAGCAAAACGAAGGCGAGGGGTAGGCATCTTGTTGCCATTTCGGCGTGACTCCATGTCGCGGCAGTGAATTTCACGGCAGAGTCTAGGAGGCCGATTCCGCCGAAAAACTCCGGAGTACTACTTACGCGGATTGCGGTAGCCATTTCACGACTATGAGGTGGTAGCCGCGGCGGATCCCGGCTTTCTCGAAGCCGCGGCGTTCATAGAGCGGGATGGCAGGATTCTGAAGATGCACGGTAAGGGATACCTTTTGGTGAGCGGCCCGCCAGGCGCGCCCACGGGCCTCGCGCAGCAGCGACTCACCGAGCCCCCGGTGCCGATAAGGCGGTTCGAGCGCAATACCCGGCTGAGGCGTCGTGCCGTCGGGGCAAGCAAGGCCGACGCCTTCGGGCAGTACGCGCATCCAGCAGGCACCGGCGTTCGTATCGTCCACTACCGCGACGACACCGATTTCGCTCCGACGTCCCCAGTCTTCGGCGTAGATGCGCACGCCGGGATCGTCGAGTATTTCGCGGGGCCGCAGGCCGGCCGGCGGCAGCCCGAGCTCCGCTGCGAGCAGTGCGGTCACGGCCGCATTCGCCTTGCCCTTCTCGGCCGGCGCCGTCACGCGGACCTTCAGCGCCGGACCCAGCCAGCCGACGATGCCCGCGCTGCCGGCGCCCGGTACCACCTTCAGCTTGAGTCTCACTGGGTTCCCGGTATCCCCGGTCACCTTATTCCCAGGCCCGGTCCGGTCCGTCTTCGCACGGACACCCGGTCGTGACGCCGGAGATGTTGACGATTTCGGTAGGGAAGACCGCCTTCGGCGCCTGCTCGATCTGTCGCACTTCGTTGTCCGAGATCTTCGTTTCGCGCAGCGGGACCGTGGGGCGTCTGGGCCGGAGCTGGCGGACCCTGCTCCAGCGTTGGTAAGAGCGTTCGGCAGCGGTCGCCTCGTCCGCCTCGCCGGCTGCCATCGGCTGCGGCGGGCCGATCAGCAGGCCGAGGGATATTCCAGGGACTGTGACGGCGATGATCCTGTCGTCGCGCGTAGCCATCGGCCTACCGTTGCGGAACGTTTCGCTCAACGTTCACTTTCAATACCCGTGCGCCGACCCAGCGGTCGTAGGGTGTGCGTCCGCTGGTGAACAGCATCGCCAGCCACCAGACGGGCCCGGCCGCTGCTACGGCAGCCGGCACCCACACCCAGGCCGGGAAACCGCCTTCGCCCGAATAGACGGCCTGCTGCGCCACGGTGTGGCCGAACTCCCAGGGCGCGAACTTGGCGGCGTTGCGGAGCACGGCTGTGCCGACGGAGAGTCGCTCGCCAGACCCGCTCTCGACCCGCAGCCCGAGCGCTCGTTTGCCGAGGGTTGCTTGCATGGGCGAGCTTTCGCATAGCGCGAAATAGAGCGTTACCGGGAGTGTCATCGTGACGAAGCCGACCATCTGGGCGGTCCACGCACCGGCCGGTCGCGGTGGGTGGAAATCGCTCGCGACCATAACCGCGCCGAACAGGGCGGCGGCCCACAGCGCTACGACCAGCCAGTCGATCGCGAAGGCGAGGACGCGGCGGAGCGCGATCATGACACCGTCCTGACCGAAGAAACCCGTTCCAGGAAGGCGACCGCATTGATGACGCCGTCCTCGGTTCGGATCTTCGTACCCAGTTCTGCGGCGCGCCGACGCATCGCCGGGCTCTCCGTCGCTTCGCGCAGCGCGGAGGCCAGCCGCTCGGCCGTCAGCTTCTTCTGCGGGATGGCTGCGGGTCCCGCGCCGGACTCCTGCACGCGCCGGCCCCAGAACGGCTGGTCGCCGAAGAACGGGCAGACCAATGTCGGCCGTCCGGCCCGGAGTCCCGCAGCCGTGGTGCCGGCACCGCCGTGGTGGACGACGGCCGCCATGGCTGGGAAGAGCCAGTCGTGCGGTGCCGCGTCGAGGAGATGGACCGATGCTGGCAGCTCGTCTGCCTTGAGCCCGCCCCAGCCGTTCGCAAGAACGCCGCGCAGTCCCGCCCCTTGCAAAGCGTCCAGTACGACGCGCGTCGTTCGCTCCGGACGTCGCCCTGCCATGCTGCCGAATCCGACGTACACCGGCGGCGGCCCGGCGTACAGAAATGCCTCCAGCGCGGCCGCTGGTCTCCAGTCGCCCTGGCGCTCCAGGAACCAGTAACCTGTCGTCTCCACGGGCCCGTGCGACTGCCCCGGCGGTTCCGGTACCACGTGTCGGCTCCAGCCGTTCAGCAGAGGGACAGGTGAGCCATCGTCGCGCTGCATGACGTTTCTGCCCGGGGGCCGAGCAGCCAGCCCTTCCGATTCTCGCCATGACCCGAACATGCGCCGGGACGCGGCACTGACGGCGCCGAGCACGAGCCGGTGTGTCGCCCGGTTGTAAACCGCACCGAGCGAGCCGCCGAACGGCAGCCGCAGGAACCCGGGATTGGGGTAGGCGCCGGTCGGACGGAACGTCGGAAACAGCGGCGCCATGACGGCGGGGATGCCCAGCCGCTCGGCGTAATGCAGCGCGATGGCCATCTTGGGGTGGTATACGATGAGATCCGGCTCCGCCGCCTGCGCGGCCGCCCACCCGTCCCGGAACAGATCACGCTGGATCTGCAGGGATTCCCGGATCAGGCCGAACAGCGAGCGCAGCCCCGAGATCGCCCCGCCCGCGGCCGCGATGGCCTCACGCCCACGCGGCGTCTCCACCAGTGCGACCAGGTCGTCACTGAGGTATCCGTAGCCAATGCCGCGCCCGGTGACGAGGGGTTCGTAGCGCGGGCTGGTGCAGACCGTAACGGCGTGGCCGGCCCCGCTCAGGCCTTCGCCAAGGGCGATGTAGGGCTGCACGTCACCTCGGGTACCGATGGTGGTGATGAATACCCTCATGGATCCGCGTTGGCTGCCGGTGATGCTGCACTATCGGGTGGGTGCAGGCTCTCGGCCTCCGCGGGCATGCTGCGGTAAAACAGCATGCCCAGCAGCAGGACGACGACGAAGTACACGCCCGCATAGCCCGCGATGCCGATGTTGCGGAGCGCTATGTCGCCGGCAATGATGCCGCTCAGCCCGGCCAGCGCGAGCAGCCCGCTCAGGAGCATCGCCGCCGTAATGGCCATGAAGATCACTGCCGAGCGGCTGAGCGCCTTCCGTCGGGCCGGCGCCCAGGAATGAACCGCGACCATCAGCAGGACCATCGCAGGTATCATCAGGAGGATCAGAACCTCGAGCAGCGTGAAACGCGGATCGCCCATCGGCTCGTCACCGGACTCGAGCGAAGCGAAGCCGGCAGCGAGCGTGATGGCGTACGCCAGCAGCAAGATTGCGACGAGCGATGCGGATCCGATACCGAGGCGACGGGCTATCGCGCCGTACTCAGCGTTCATTCATATCCGCCCCGCATGAGAGCACGCACGTGCCCGGCAGCTGCACACGGTCACGCTTTCGCAATGATATAGCTCCCGGCTCCGAGCATGACGGTTCCCGCCGTCTTCCTGGCCGCGCTTTCGAACTTCAGTTGTCTCGCCATCATCGCGAGCTTTCGCGCCGATAGCGCATACAGCGTCTTCACGCCGCCGACGCTCGCGACCGTTATACACACGATCGTCGCGACGTCTGTGGCGCGAAGCTCAGACAAGTCAACGAACATGGGAAAAAGGCTGAGATAGAACAGGATTGCCTTGACGTCTCCCAGGGTCAGAGCAAAGCCCGCGAGAAAGCTGGCGACGAGACTCCCACGTCCGTTACCGGCGTGTGCCGGGAGGGCGGTCCCGTGTCTCGTTCTCAGCAGCGAGAAACCAAGCCATAGTAGGTATATCGCGCCCAGGTACCTGATGACCAGGAACAGGCTGCCGAGGGTCTCTGCGAGTACGGACAGACCGAATACCGCCAGCCCGATAAAGACCAGGTCACCCAGAACGATTCCCGCGGAAACGGCGGCACCATTTCCCACACCCAACGTCGCCGACCGGGTCACAACGAGTGCGACACTGGCGCTCGGTATGGCGGCAAGCGACGCCATGATGCCGAAGAGGGCCAGTATCTCGATGAGGCTCATTGTCGGGATAGTGCCAGTCTCCGGCACTTCCGGCCATCAGTCGACGTCGTCGATCGGCGCACCGCTAACGTCGCGGTCCTCCGCAGGTACCTCCAACGAGTGATTACGCACCCATTCGATACTTCCTTCCGGTCTCACTTTCGGAGAGAACACGACGGTCTTGCCGAGCAGCGTCGGATGGGCCTCGCCGCCGAAGGTCACGAATACGTGTCCGTCCGTGACGTCGAGTGCAGCCACCGGGCCGGCCCGGGTATCGGCGGGCGACGGGCTCATGCCCGTCTCTGTGCGGTCGGCGGGGACGGACCGGGTGTTCCGCCACACTTCCTGGATCGCTGCCCGGGCGGCAGCCGACATGATCCAGGCCATTTCGATGTCGCCGGCAACGGTGGCTTCCTCGCCGTCGGACTGCGCAGCCGCGACATGGGAGAAACAGACGGCGGCAATCAGCAGTGCTGCCAGCTGCAGCAATCGGAATCCGGACTTCACGAGAGACCTCCTTGTTCATCCCGCCAACGGTGACGGAACAGGCGTGTCCGACGATGGCTCCCGCCAGAGCGCCCGCCACGTTCGGCAGCAGGAACAGGCCATTTTGTTTAGCAATGCCGAAGAGATCGCCCTGGCCGGCGACGTGACGTCGAACGGCGGGAACAGCGAGGCGAGGGCACTAATGAGGAAGAGCGTGCCGATCGCCGCGGCGACACCGAGCCCGATGCGTTTCATCCCCTGGACAGACGTCACGAATCCGAGTGACCTCTCGCCGCGCGCTGGCGGATCACCTCCGGATCGCGGTTGACGTAACGCTGGAGCATGTCGATGAGCTTGTCTTCCGGTCGCGAGTGAAGGTACCAGACCCACTGGCCCGCCAAGACTCCCCCGAGCATGAAGTAAACGTCAGTCAGGTCGTAGGGGTAGTCGATGTCGACGTAGAGGCCGATGACGGGCGCCGCCAGCCAGCAGGCGAAGCCAAGAAACAGATTGCGTCTGCGCTTTGCACGCTCCACAGGCATTTTCGAGAGGAGTTCGATTTCGCGCTGGGTGAATTTCATGGTCACTCTCGTCATGGCAGACGTTCTTGTGGTCTGAAAATACCACAAGCGGCGCGAAACCGAGAGCGTGCGCCAGGGCCGATGATCGCTGAGCAGCCCTGAGCAGCCTCGCTTCCCGAGCGTGTCACAGCGTGGCCAGCAACTCCTCCGCTTCCTGCCGGTGCACGTAGTCGGCATCGGCCGCCGACCAGACTTCTAGCGCCGATTCCAGCAGAGACCGCGCACGCGCCAGGTCACCTTCGCCGATATGGATCTTGGCGAGAGTCAGTTTCGCGAAACCATAGGTAGGGAACACTTTCAGCACTCGCTCGAGTACGTCGCGGGCCTTCTCCGGTGCACCGGCCTCGAGGTAGAGCTCCGCGATACCGACGTAGACTGACGACGAACCGAGATTGCCGACCAGTACCTGCAGGATGGACTTGTCCAGCAGCTCTCGCGCGCGGTCCACTTCGCGGATGGCCGTCTCGAAGTCGCCGTCCCAGATCGCGATCTTCGCCGTCTCGGTGGCGATGAACGACTTGAAGATCTCGGGGTACTGACCCATGGACTGCCGGCTCATCGCCGCGCGCTCGCGGAATGCCTCGCGGTCGTCGGTGCGCGCGAAAATCTCCGTGTAGGTGAAGTTCATGAACGAGTCGAAGGGTGGCTGCAGCTGCGCGGCAATCGCGTCCGCATTGGCGAGGGCCTCGTCGAACCGTCCGAGCAGCAGTAGCAGGCTCGAACGCTGGTTCTCCAGGTTGATCAGCCGGATCATCGGCGGCACGAAGGTCCTGCTGAGCTCCACAACCTCCGCGTGCAGAGCGAGCGCTCGCTCGACCTGCCCGCGCACGAGCGCAACCTCTGTCTGGGCGCTGAGTACCTCGACCCGCTGTTCCGGATTGAGTGAGTCGCTCAGCTGCGCGGCTAGGCGCTGTTCCGCTGCGGTGTAGTCGCCCCGCGCCGCCTCGATCCGTGCCAGCGCCAGTTCCGACGCACGGGGGTCGTCCGCCAGCACTGCGGCATCCTCGAGCGATGCCCGGGCCTTCTCCAGCTCTCCGGCAGCCTGGTAGACGGTGGCCAGTTGCTGGTGCGCACCAGCGCTGTCCGGCCGGCTCTCCAGGTACAGCCTCAGGTAATTCGCGGCCGCCTCGTACTCGCCTCGCTGCTGCTCCAGGCCGGCCATCTGTCGATAGACGCCGACCGCCAGCGGGTCCAGCTCCAGCAGGCGTTCGTAGGCGGCGCGCGCTTTCGCCAGCCCCTCGTCGCCACCCTGCAGCCTCGCCAGCCGGGCCTGCTGCTCGTAGGCCCGGGTGCTGTTCGGCTGCACCTCGGTCCACATGTCGAGCACTCGCAGTGCGCGTTCGTAGTCGCCGTCGAAGACGTAGCGGTTGGCTCTCAGGACGAACCGGCTGGCTTCCGAAAGGCGGTAGCTGTTCCTGAGGCCTGCCGCGGCGGCGGCACGCGCGGATTCGATGTCGCCTGCCAGGTAATGCGAGACCGAGAGTTCGCCGCTGGCCTCGGCGAAGTTGGGGTCTTCTTGGATGGCCAGGCTCAGTTCGGTAATGCCTAG
>CAZRSA010000130.1:0-7618 GCA_964602525.1 uncultured Woeseiaceae bacterium | reverse complement strand
GCGGGCGCCTCGGCTGGAACCTGGGCCACAACGACTTCGCCTCGGATGCGCGGGCGACGGAATACATGGGCCTGCACGTCACGCTGACCGGGGTGCGGGGGATGGTGGCGCCGTTGCTCGGCGTGGGTGCCTACCAGGTGCTCGAGGGCATCGGCGAGGGGCTCGGCGTCTATGCGCTGCTCCTGCCGCTCGCGCTGACCACGGGCGGAGCGCTCGGCTTCGTCTGGCTGCGCTCGACCCTCGCCGACGCCTGAGTCAGTCCAGCTCGTTGCGGTAGCGCCGGGCGTTCTCCACGTAGTGCTCGGCGGAGTGGCCGATCATGGCGATCTCCTCGTCGGAGAGCTCCCGCACCACCTTGGCCGGCGCGCCCAGAACCAGCACGCCGTTCGGGAATT
Organism: uncultured Woeseiaceae bacterium; assembly: GCA_964602525.1. Lineage (GTDB taxonomy): Bacteria > Pseudomonadota > Gammaproteobacteria > Steroidobacterales > Woeseiaceae > Lentisalinibacter. The sequence goes on along the minus strand of CAZRSA010000130.1, from coordinate 7,223 downwards.
CCTTGCCCTCCGTGACCAGGCTGTTCGCACCCACCACGGTGTTTGAGCCGATGCGCGCGCCGTTCAGCACGATGCTGCCGATGCCGATCAGGCTGTCGGCACCGACGGTGCAGCCGTGCAGCATCACCTTGTGGCCGATGGTGACCCGGTCGCCGATGGTCAGGGGATAGCCCGGGTCCGTGTGCATCACCGTACCGTCCTGGACGTTGGAGCCCTCGCCGATCTCGATCCACTCGTTGTCGCCCCGCAGCACCGACTGGAACCAGACGCTGGCGCCGGCCTTCAGCCGCACCCGGCCGATGACCCGGGCGTCGGGCGCCACCCAGGCATCTTCGTGGATGTCGGGCTTCGCGTCGCCGAGCGTGTGGAGCATGCCGTTCTCCTCAGCCCTTGGCCTGGTTCGCCACCGCGGCCGCGGCCTTCTCCACCGCCTCCGGGTCGCCCAGGAACTCCCGGCTGCGGGGCTTCAGGTCGTCGTCCAGCTCGTAGGCCAGCGGGATGCCGGTGGGGATGTTCAAGCCGGTGATCTCCTCGTCGGACATACCGTCCAGCATCTTCACCAGCGCGCGCAGGCTGTTGCCGTGGGCGGCGATCAGCACATGGCGGCCGGCGAGGAGATCCGGGGCGATCACGTCGTCCCAGTAGGGCACCACCCGTTCGAGGGTCGTCTTCAGCGACTCGGTGGCAGGCAGGTCGGCGATACCGGCGTAGCGCCGGTCGAAGCGAGGGTGGCGCTCGTCGTCCTCCTCCAGCGGGGGCGGCGGCGTGTCGTAGCTGCGCCGCCAGACGTGCACCTGATCCTCGCCGTATTTCTCGGCGGTCTCCGCCTTGTTCAGACCCTGCAGCGCACCGTAGTGTCGCTCGTTCAGCCGCCAGCTCCGGTGCACGGGGAGCCACATGAGGTCCATCTCGTCCTGGATCAGCCACAGCGTACGGATGGCACGCTTCAGCACCGAGGTATAGGCCACGTCGAACTCGTAGCCGGCCTCCGCCAGCGTACGCCCGGCCTCCCTGGCCTCCTCGATGCCCTTCTCGGTGAGGTCCACGTCGGTCCAGCCCGTGAACAGGTTCTTCAGGTTCCAGTCGCTCTGGCCGTGCCGGCAGAGAATCAGTTTTCCTGGCATCTCGCTTGCTACCTCTCTGTTGCCGTCGCCGGGCGGTTCAGACCGTGTGGACGATGTAGTTGCCGCGGGCGTCGTCGAAATCGATTCGGATCAGCTTCTCCTTCTGCGCGGATTCCAGCAGCTCGGAGAAGTTCTTGAAGCCATAATAATTCTCGTTGAAGCCGGGGTGTACCCGGCGCATGGTCTGCTTGACCATGGAGCCCCAGAGGGGGTCGTAGTCGGCCTCCAGGGAGTCGACGATCTCCACCAGCATGTCCAGCGCCTCCTGGCGCTTGCCGTTTGCGCCGCCCTTCTGGGACGCTTTCTTCTTCGAGCTGCGTGTCTGCTTGCGCCCGGCGGCGCGCGCGAGGTCGTCGTAGTAGATGAACTCGTCGCAGTTGCCGATGAGCAGGTCCGAGGTGGAACTCTTGATGCCGCAGCCGATGACCCGCTTGTCGTTCTCCTTCAGCTTGGAGACCAGCGGCGAGAAGTCGCTGTCGCCGGAGACCAGCGCGAAGGCGTCGATGTGCTGCTTGGCGTAACAGAGGTCGATGGCGTCCACCACCATGCGGATGTCGGCGCTGTTCTTGCCGCTGAATTTCGTCTGTGGGATGTCGATCAGTTCGATGCCCTGCTCGTGGAAGTCGCGCACGTATCTCTGGTAGCGGCTCCAGTCGGAATAGGCCCGCTTGTACACCAGCCGGCCCTTCTCGAGCAGCCGTTTCAGCACCAGCTTGATGTCGAAGGTGCCCTGGGGCGTCTCTTTGGCGCCGAGCGCCAGGTTCTCGAAGTCGATGAAGACGGCGATGAGTTGTTCGTCTGCCATTATTTGTCAGCCATGGTTGTTGGGGATCGTGGCGGGTCGTGGTGCGTGGATGGTGACTCCGCCGGTCTGTCAGCGGCCGGTGAGTTTCATGAGCTCGTCGGCAGCGACCGAGAGCGTAGCAAAATCGGTCCGGGTGCTCTTCTGCATCTCGTCCAGCATCCGGCGTGCGCCGCGCACCCGCTCGCCGGCGCCGTCGAGCCAGCCGACCACGGCCTCGCCGGTGGCGAGTCCCTGACCGGTTTCCTCCAGCAGCCGCTCGGTGAGCGTGCGCTGGACGACGCGGATGTTGTCCCGCAGGCGGCTGCGGGCCAGCGCCTGCCAGTGGCCGCGTGCCTGCAGCTCGTCGATCCTCTCCCGCACCCAGTCGAGCCGGAGGCCACGGCCCAGCTCGAAGTACAGCCGCGCGACCCGGCGCAGATCCCGGTCGCCGGCGACGTCGACGATGTCCAGCGCGGAGGTGACGGCGGTCAGCGCCGCGATGCGCTGCGCCAGCCGGGCGGGAAGGCCCATGGACTCGAACTCGCCGCCGGTCTGCACGAACCGCCTGCGTGCGCTCTCGTGCAGCAGCGAGGGCAGTTTCTGGAACACGAGACTGACGCCGGGCTGCAGCGCCTGCACCGCGGCCTCGATGCTCCCGTAGGGCGCCTCGCGGCGCAGCAGCCAGTAACAGGCGTGGCGCAGCTTGCGGCTCACCTCGAACATCACCAGGTACTGGGTCTCCGCCGGTATCAGGTGATCGAGGGACTCGATGCCCTCCCAGATGTCGCGGGCTCCGCAGACCTCCCGGGCCACCGCATAGGCGCGGGCCACGGCCACGGCGTCGGCGCCGGTCTCGTCCGCAGCCCGCCAGGCGAAGGCGGGCCCCATGCGGTTGACCATGCTGTTGGTGATCAGGGTGGCCAGGATCCGGTCGCCCAGCCGGTGTCCGCGGATGGCCTCGCCGTAGCGCCGGGGCAGGGGCGGCGGGAAGTACTGCTCGAGCTCTTTCGCCAGGTAACCGTCGATGGGGATATCGGCCGCCTGCATGCGGGCGTAGAGATCGATCTTGGAATAACTGAGCACCACGGCCAGCTCGGGCCGGGTGAGCCCGGTGCCCCGCTGGCGGCGTTCCTCCAGCGTCTCGTCGTCGGGCAGGTATTCGAGTTCCCGGTCGAGCAGGCCCTGCTTTTCCAGCGCCTGGATCAGGTGGAGGTGTTCGCTCAGGCGCTCCACGCCGGTGGCCTGCATCATGCTGATGGCCTGGGTCTGCAGGTAGTTGTTGCGCAGGACCAGCTCCGCCACGTCTTCGGTCATCTCCGCCAGCAGCCGGTTGCGTCGGCCGGTGCTCATGCGCCGCGTCTCGGCCACCTGGCTCAGCAGCACCTTGATGTTCACCTCCCGGTCCGAGCTGTCCACGCCGCCCGAGTTGTCGATGAAGTCGGTGTTGATGCGTCCGCCTGCCAGCGCGAACTCGATCCGCGCCCGCTGGGTCAGGCCGAGGTTGCCGCCCTCGCCGACCACCCGGCAGCCGAGCTCGCCGGCGTTCACCCGCACGGCGTCATTGCTGCGGTCGCCCACCTCGGTGTGGGACTCGGCGGCGGCCTTGACGTAGGTGCCGATGCCGCCGTTCCAGAGCAGGTCGCAGTCCATGCGCAGGATGGCGCGCACGAGCTGAGGCGGGCTCATGGCCTCCTCGGTGACGCCCAGCATCGTGCGGACCTCGCGGCTCAGCGGGATGCTCTTGGCGGAGCGCGGCCAGACGCCACCGCCGGCGGAGATCTGCCGCTTGTCGTAGTCCTCCCAGCTCGAGCGGGGCAGGGCGAACAGGCGGCGGCGCTCCGCGTAGCCCGCCGCGGCGTCCGGGTCCGGGTCGAGGAAGATGTGCTGATGGTTAAAGGCGGCCAGCAGGCGGATGTGTTCGGAGAGCAGCATGCCGTTGCCGAACACGTCGCCGCTCATATCGCCGATGCCCACTACCGTGAATTCCTGGCTCTGGGTCTCGATGCCCATCTCGCGGAAGTGGCGCCGTACCGCCTCCCAGGCACCCCGCGCGGTGATGCCCATCTTCTTGTGGTCGTAGCCCGCCGAGCCGCCGGAGGCGAACGCGTCGTCCAGCCAGAAGCCGTAGTCGGCCGAGATCTCGTTGGCGATGTCGGAGAAGGCGGCCGTGCCCTTGTCGGCGGCCACCACCAGGTAGGGGTCGTCGCCGTCGAGGCGCACCACCCGCTCCGGCGGGACCACCTCGCCCTCGACGATGTTGTCGGTGACGTCCAGCAGCGAGCCGATGAAGATGCGGTAGCAGGCGATCACCTCCGACTGCACGGTGTCCCGGTCTGCCTCGGGCAGGCGCTTTGGCAGGAAGCCGCCCTTGGCACCGGTGGGCACGATCACGGTGTTCTTGACCGTCTGGGCCTTCATCAGGCCGAGCACCTCGGTGCGGAAGTCCTCCCGGCGGTCCGACCAGCGGATGCCGCCGCGGGCCACCGGGCCCGCGCGCAGGTGGGTGCCCTCAACCCGGGGCGAATAGACGAAGATCTCATAGCGGGGCCGGGGCAGCGGCGCCTCTTCCAGCGCCCGCGGGTCGAACTTGATGGCGATGGCGGGCGGCTCGCGGCCCTCTGCATCCAGCCGGAAGAAGTTGGTGCGCAGGGCCGCATCCAGCACCCCGCTGTAGGCGCGCAGTATCCGGTCCTCGTCCAGCGTCGCCGCCGCGGCCACGCACCGGGCGATCTCGCGGCGGCACTCCTCCAGCCTGGCGCGCGCCTTGCCGGGTTCGCGGTCCGGGTCGAACTGCAGCCGGAAGCGGCGCACCAGCAGTGCGGCCATCTCCGCGTGGCGCGCCAGCACCGACTCCATGTAGGGCTGGGAGAAGGGCAGGCCCAGCTGGAGGAGGTACTTGGAGACCGCGCGCAGTATCGAGGTCTCCCGTGCGCTGAGGCCTGCCTCCAGCACCAGTCGGTTCAGCCCGTCGTTCTCGCAGTCGCCGGCCAGTACCCGGGCGAAGGCGTCCTCGAAGCGGCGCTCGGCTTCCGCGGGATCGATGGCGGCGCCCCGGGGGTGTTCGAGCTCGAAGTCCTGGATCCACCAGGCGCTGCCGTCGTCCATCTCCAGCTGATACGGGCGCTCGCTCACCACGCGCACGCCCAGGTTCTCCAGGATGGGCAGGGCATCGGACAGGGCCAGGGGCTCATCGGGACGGAAGATCTTGAAGTGCAGCCGCTCGGCGACCCCCGGCGGACGGTAGAGCTCCGTGTCCTCTCCGGGTCCCGCCTCGCCGCCCGCGAGCCGGTCGAGAGTCTCCACGTCGCCGCAGGCGGCGGCCGGCGTGATGTCCTCCTCGTAGGCCAGCGGGAAGACGTGGGTATAGCGGCGGTCGAGCGCGATGCCGCGGGCCTCGCCCAGGCGTTCCACCAGGGCGGCGGCGAGACGGTCCTGCCAGGTCACCACGGCCTCGCCGATGTCGGTTTCGATCTGGCGGATGGAGATGCGCGGCTTGCGGCCCTGCTCGATGTGCACGATGAGATGCAGTCGGGCCAGCACGGATTCCGAGAGTTCCACCGAGGACTCGATGCTCACCCCTTCGAAGGCCCGCATCAGGATGGTCTCGATACGCTGGCGGACCCGGGTGTTGTACTTCTCCCGCGGCACGAAGACGAGGCAGGAGAAGAAGCGGCGGAACGCGTCGCGGCGCAGGAACAGCTTCACCCGCTGGCGCTCCTGCAGGTTCAGGATGCCGGCAGTGGTGCGCGAGAGATCCTGCACCGAGGCCTGGAACAGCTCGTCCCGTGGATAGGTGTCGAGCACGTGCATCAGCGCCTTGCCGCGATGGCCGCTCGGGTCGAGCTCGGCGCGTTCGATGACCCGGCGCACCTTGAGCCTGAGCAGCGGGATGGCCCGCGGACTCTCGTTGTACGCCACCGAGGTGAACAGCCCCAGGAAGCGCTTCTCGCGCACCGGCTCGCCGTCGTCGTCGAAGACCTTCACACCGATGTAGTCGAGGTGGCTCGGACGGTGCACGGTGGAGCGGGCGTTCGCCTTGGTCAGGATCAGCAGCTCCCGGGAGCGGGCCTGGCGGCGCATCTCCGGCGTCATCGTGACCCGGCGTTCGGCAGAGCGGCGCTTCGACAGGATGCCGAGGCCCGTACCGGCCACCGGCCTGAGCTGCGCCTCGCCGTTGCTGCGCACCACTTCGTACTCCTGGTAGCCGAGGAACGTGAAATGGTCGTCCGCCATCCATTCGAGCAGCCGCCGGCTCTCTTCGACGAGAGTCTGGTCCGTGCGGCTGGCGGGCCCCTCCAGCGCGGCGGCCGCCTCGAGCATCCTGCCCCGCATCCGCCGCCAGTCACGCACGGCGAGCCGCACGTCGCGCAGCGTCTCTTCGAGGGCCCGCTTGAGGGCGGCCATGCGCCGCTCGCTCGTCTCCCGGTCGATCTCCAGGCGCACGAACGACTCCACCCGGCCTTCGTCGGCGGATCGGGGCCGGACGCCGGTCAGGAGTCCGTTTGCGTCCCGCTCCACCCGCACCAGGGGATGGACGGTGAGATGGACGTTGGCGCCGGTGCGGGCGACCGCCATGCCCAGGGAGTCCACCAGAAAGGGCATGTTGTCGTTCACCATCTCCACGATGGTATGGCTCGACTCCCAGCCGTCGCGCGCGGGCTCCGGGTTGTAGATGCGCAGACGGTGGCGCCCGCGGCGCCGGGTCATGCCGAGTTCCAGGTGGGCGAGCGCCGCTCCGGCCAGATTTTCCCGCGTCGCCGCCCGCAGGTCTTCCACGTCGACGTCGGCATAGTAGTGGCGGATGAAGGTGCGCAGGCGTGAGCGGTTTCGGAACGGCCCGGAGCCGCGCACCGCGCTGACGATCTCCTCCAGGAGCCGGTCTTTCTGGTCCGAGGTCCGGCGCAGCGTTTTGGGGCTCACGTCGATCGTTGTTCCTGACTCGGCCGGCGGTGACTCCGGCGGGGTGTGCCCGTCTTCCAACGGGGCGTCAGTATACACGACGCCGCCGCTCGACCCCGGCCGGGCGCTTGCTGGTATGCTGCCGCGCAGCGAGTCATGTCAGGACGCCGGCGCAGCCGCCGGCGTGCCAGGAGGAGACCGTCCGGCCATGGCCACCGACGATTGGGACAGCGCGTTCCACACCGACCTCGATCCCCGCGAGGACTATGCGGGCTATCTTCGCCTGGACAGGCTGCTCGCCGCCCAGCGCCCGCTGAGCGATCCGCCGCACCACGACGAGATGCTGTTCGTCATCCAGCACCAGGTGGCGGAACTCTGGTTCAAGCTCACCATCCACGAGCTGGAGGCCGCCATGG
>CAZRSA010000129.1:0-7664 GCA_964602525.1 uncultured Woeseiaceae bacterium | reverse complement strand
GTAGCTCGCCGATCCAGAGGAACACGTTCAGCCACGCGGCCATGAAAATGAAGTAAATCAGCCCGGAGAACAGCACGAAGGTGCCCCCGACCAGCAGCATCCGTGCCCGGCTGCGCGCATGCACCATCAGGCTCAGCAGGAACAGCAGAACGAAGAAGGCACAGGGGTTGAAAGCGTCCAGGCCGGCAATGACCGCGGTCAGTATCGGCAGGCCCCAGTTGGAGGGGTCGATGGTGCCCAACAGGGGCAGCTGCACGCCGCCCACCTCGGCGCGGGCCGGCGTGGCGGCCTCCTCCGGGGGGGAGAGGTAGACGTCGGGATCCGCCCGGCAGGCACGTAGCTGCTCGAGCAGGCGGGCGCCGGTGGTCTCCGCCTTGTCATAACCCGTCTCCAGGGTGGCGCAGAACAGGAAACCGGGCACGCTGCGGGCCTTCTCGCCGATGCTGGCGGCGATGTCGCGGTACAGCAGTCCGTTGTCCCGGCTCTTGGATATCTCGTACCGGCGCAGCTCGATCCAGTCCATTTCGCCGAGTTCGTCGACGAAGGGCTTCGCCTCCTGGCAGTGCGGGCAGGTATCGGAGTAGAAGTAGTACAGCACCACGCCCCGCTGGCCCTCCGGGCCTTCGGTCAGCCACTGCACGTCCATCGAGGCGAAGGCGGGCGCGCAGAACAGAGCTGTAAACAGCGCGAGGGTGCGCGCCATGCGGACAGGGGACATGGAACCTCCGGAAGGTCAGACCCGCGAAATCTACCGGCGGTTCCCCGCGGTGGCAATTGTGGTAATCCCGCGTGCGGCGCCGACCTAGAAAAATCGTGCTCATCAGGTAATCTCCCCCGCATGAACAGGAACGCCGTCCACAGCCGACTCGAGAATTCCTATGCCCGCCTGCCCGAGCGCTTCTACGCCCGGGTGCAGCCCGCCGCCGTGCCGGCGCCGGCGCTGCTGGCCTGGAACGCGCCGCTCGCGGCCGAACTCGGGCTCGGGGAACTCGGCGACGACGAGGAACGCCTGGCGCGATTGTTCGCCGGCAACGAGCTGCCGCCGGGCGCGGAGCCCGTGGCCCTGGCCTACGCCGGCCACCAGTTCGGCCAGTTCGTCCCGCAGCTGGGCGACGGCCGGGCGGTGCTGCTGGGCGAACGGGCGGATGCCGCGGGTCGGCGCCGGGACATCCAGCTGAAAGGCTCGGGCCGCACGCCGTTCTCGCGCATGGGCGACGGCAAGTCGTCGCTGGGGCCGGTCATCCGGGAGTACGTCGTCAGCGAGGCCATGCACGCGCTGGGCGTGCCCACCACCCGGGCGCTGGCGGCCGTGGCCACCGGCGAGCGGGTGTTCCGGGAGCAGGCGCTGCCCGGCGGTGTGTTCACGCGGGTGGCGGCGAGCCACATCCGGGTGGGCACCTTCGAGTATTTCGCCGCCCGCGGGGATGCCGAGGCCGTACAGACCCTCGCCGACTACGCCATCGAGCGCCACTATCCCCACGCGCAGGAGGCCGACGCCCCGCTCATCGCGTTCTACCGCGCCGTGCTCGAAGCCCAGGCGCGGCTGGTGGCGCACTGGATGGCGCTCGGTTTCATCCACGGCGTCATGAATACCGACAACACCGCGATCTCCGGCGAGACGCTGGACTACGGCCCCTGTGCCTTCATGGACGAGTTCCATTACGACAAGTTATTCAGCTCCATCGACCACTACGGGCGCTACGCCTACGGCCAGCAGGGGTCGATCGCCCAGTGGAATCTCGCACGGCTGGCCGACTGCCTGCTGATCGCCGGCGGCGACAAGGCGGCGTACGAGGAGGAACTCGCCCGCTATCCGCGCCTGTTCGAGGAGGAGTGGCTGGGCCGCATGGCACGGAAGCTGGGCCTCACGACCGCGGAGCCCGACGATGCGGACCTCATCGGCGACTGGCTCGCACACCTGCAGAGGAACGCGCTCGACTACACGCTGAGCTTTCGCCGGCTGGCCCGGCGCGTGGATGCCGGCGGTGAGCCGGCGTTCGGCGAGTTCGAGACCCGCTGGCAGGCGCGCCTCGGCCGCCAGCCGGAGTCACCCGGCGAGGTGCGCAACCGGATGGAGGCGGAGAACCCGCTCTACATTCCGCGCAACCATCAGGTGGAGCGGGCCATACAGGCGGCCATCGGCGGCGACCTGTCGGTCTTCCACGAACTGCGGGAGGTGCTCGCGCAGCCGTTCGGCGAACAGCCCGGCCGCGCGGCCTGGGCCGAGCCGCCGGCCCCGGAGGAGCGCGTAACCCGCACGTTCTGTGGCACCTGAGCGACTACCCAACCGGCCGCACGGGGATACCAGCCCGACATGATCCAGCAGCTCGAGTCCATCCACCCCCTGGTCCCGCCAGCAGTCGGCGTCGTGCTGCTGCTGACGGTAGCCCTGGTAGTCGACCTGGTGGCCAAGCGCGTGCTGGTACGCGCGGCTCGGCGCCTCGCCGAGAACTCCCGGGTGACCTGGGACGACGCGCTGGTGGACCACAACGTGTTCGGCCGCCTGTCCCAGGTGCTGCCGGCGCTGGTGGTGTTCCTGGCTATCCCCTTCGTGCCGGGCCTGCCCGAAGCGGCGGTGCGACTCGTGCGCAACGTGGCCACGGGCTACATGGTGCTGATGCTCACCCTGACCCTGACCTCGCTGCTGAGCGCCGCCAACACCATCTACTCGGCGCTGCCGGTGGCGAAGGAGCGCCCGCTGAAGGGCTTCGTGCAGCTGGTGCAGATCGTGGTCTGGGTACTCGGCGGCGTGCTGATCGTCGCCGCCGTGCTCGACCGTTCGCCGCTGCTCCTCATCAGCGGCTTCGGCGCCATGACCGCCATCCTGCTGCTGGTGTTCAAGGACACCATCCTGTCGCTGGTGGCGAGCGTCCAGCTCACCGCCCAGGACATGGTGCGGGTAGGCGACTGGATCACCATGCCCCAGTTCGGCGCCGACGGGGACGTCATCGACGTGCAGCTGCACACCGTGAAGGTGCAGAACTTCGACAAGACCATCACCACCATCCCCACCCACCGGCTGATCACGGACTCGTTCCAGAACTGGCGCGGCATGAGCGAGTCCGGCGGCCGCCGGATCAAGCGCTCGCTGTACTTCGACGTCTCCTCGATCCGTTTCCAGAGCGACGAGGAGATCGAGCACTTCCGGCGCTTCGTGCTGCTCGCCGGCTACATCGATGACAAGCGCCGGGAGCTCGCCGAGTACAACGCACGGCTGGAGGGCGAGGTGGCCGAGGACGTGAACCGGCGCCGCCTGACCAATATCGGCACCTTCCGCGCCTATGCGTTCAACTACCTGAAGAACCACCCGCGTATCCGGCAGGACCTGACCCTTATCGTGCGCCAGCTGCCGGCAGGGCCGGACGGCCTGCCGCTGGAGATCTACTGCTTCACGGACACGACGGCGTGGGCGGAGTACGAGGGCATCCAGTCGGACATCTTCGACCACCTGATCGCCATCGTGCCGGAGTTCGGGCTGCGCCTGTTCCAGCAGCCGGCCGGCGCCGACGTGGCCGCGCTCCGGCCCGCCGGCTGACTGTCATCGGCGCCCGCGTTCAGCCTTTCGGGATGCGCACGGCCGTGGCGACGATGTGATACTCGCTGCCGCCGGCGGCGCCGCCGGGCGCTTCGCCGAGGTCCTTCCGGTAGTGCTTCGCCTGGGCCTCGGTGATCTCGCGCCGCTCGAAGGTGCCGTTCAGCAGCACCTCCTTGCCGGCGGAGTCGGTAGGGATGAAGAAGCCGTAGTCCTTGAAGGTGATGCGGGCCACCGCGTTGCCGTCCCGCGCGATGAAGAAGCAGCCTTTCTTGCGGCACACCCTGGCGACACGGGTGGTCAGCGTGATCTCGCGGCCGAGGTACTCCTCGCCGGCGCCGACGAGCTCGCCCAGCGGAATCGCCGACTCCGCGGAGACGACCGGGGCGCCGAACTCCTCGTAGTCCTCGGTCACGGTGACGGGCTCCGACAGGCGCACGGTGCCTTCGTCGCCGGCCGCCGCGAGCGCGGCGGGAGCGAGGGCGAGGCAGAGCAGTAATCGGGCCAGTCGGATCATCGGTCGTCTCCTTTCATCGGCAAACGGATTCTATCGCCGGATCGTCTCGGGCGGGAAGCTCCGGTGCGCGCTATCATGGGCAGGAGCAGAGAGGAGAAGCAAGATGATGAACGGAGACATGGGCGGCGGCGGGTACCTGGTGATGCTGGTATGGGTCGTCATCGTCGTAATCCCTTTCTGGCGCATCTGCCAGAAGGCGGGCTACCCGGGAGCGTTGGGGCTGCTGACCGTCGTCCCGCTGGTGAATCTGGTCTTCCTCTACTATCTCGCTTTCGCGACCTGGCCGGCGCACAAGGCCGCAGCGCCGACCGGCGGGCCCGGCTGAGCAAGGCCCGCCGCGGCCGCAATACCGGGCTTTCAGGGGAGATAGACGGCCTCGAGGGTGGCGATGGCCGCGCCCTCGACGTCGAAGAGTTCCAGCACCTGGCCGTTGATGCGCCAGCCGCGGGTGGCGGCCAGCACCTGCTTCAGCGTGTCCTCCCGCGCATCCAGCGGCGGTGGGCAGGCCATCAGCGTGGTCGCGCCGCCGGCGAAGGTCAGCCGGTCGCCGGCCACCTCGTAGTTGCCGACGAGCTGGTTGCAGCCGACGGTGGCCGCATAGCGGCTCTCGCCGCCCCGCAGGATCAGGTGGGGCTCGCGGCGGTTGTCGACCGCCGGCACCGGCTCGTCCTCCAGCTTGACGATGCGCCAGTAGGTATTGGGCAGGCTGGCCTCGCTCATGGCTCTCTCGCAGGTCTGTAACGGGAACAGGCCGATGAAGCGCCGAACCACCACGGTGGGTATCAGCCGATCGCCCTCCATGGCCGGCCGCTCCGTGATCGCCCCTTCGAGTGCCGCCAGGAGCGGTGCGCCCGACCCGGGCTTGTCCGCGGCCAGGTAGGCACGTTCCAGTTCGATGTAGGCGCCTTCCATGGCCACCGGGTAGGAGCGGCCCGTAAGGCACTCCTCGAAGCGGGGCGCGTCCGCCATGTAGGTGAACATCCCGCGCAGGGGCAGTTCCAGGTTCAGGCGTTCCAGGGCGCCGTCGCTGGTAAGCTCGTAGGGTAGCTCGGATTCGATCGGCCGGCCGCTGATATCCAGCTGACGCAGTGTGCGCGGCCCCTCCACGGAGAACTGCAGCGGCATCTCGAGGCCGCCGTAGAACAGGATGGCGTTTCTGGCGGGATCCTTGCGCCAGCGGCCGGCGGCGGACTCCTCGAAATCCCGCTCGAGCCACTCTCTCTGCAGATGGAAGACGCCGTCGGGCCACAGGTTCAGCCGGTAACGGATGCCGGGGCAGTCCGCGCAGGGCAGGGTACCCCGGAAGGTCGCGGGCAGCTCCAGGCCGGCAGCGAGCCGCGCCTCCTGCGGGGTGGCGGGCGTGCTCTGCGCGGCCGGCTCTGTGCCGCGGTCGGTGGCGCAGCCGCCGGCGATGAACGCAACCGTGAGCAGCACGATTGGCAACGTCGGCAGGACCCTGCACAGCCGCTCGGGCGGGGAAGGGAACCTCGTCATGGGAAGCCTCCGGCGGTGTTCCGGCGCATAGTCTTGCCCGCCCGGACCGGCCGCGCAAGCGCTCGCCGGCTCAGGCCTCCGGCGCGATCACGTAGGCGCCGTCCTCGTCGTGAATCTCCTCCCCGGTGACCGGCGGATTGAAGGTGCAGACCAGCTTCAGCTCCGTGATGGCACGCAGGGTGTGCTTGTCGTGCTTGTCCAGCGCGTACAGGGTGCCCGGCTCGATGGCGAACTTCTCGCCCGTGTCCCGGTTGATGATCTCGCCGGTCCCCTGGTAGCAGTACACCGCCTCAAGGTGGTGCTTGTACCACATGTCGAACTCGAGGCCCGCCGGGAAGGTGGTCTCGTGCATGGAGAAGCCCATGCCGTCCTTCGCCAGCAGGAATCGTACGCTGGTCCACCCTGCCGGGCTCTTCACTTCGCGTTCGGTGCCTTCCAGGTCCTTGAGACGTACGATTTTCATGCTGGCTCCTCGGTCGTGTTTCGGGGTTAATGTGCGCCCGGCGCGGCGCGGCGCGGAACGGGTTCCTATCGTGTCACAAACTGCCCTCGGCTACAAAATCTTGCGGCGAAAAGCGCCAAAATCGCTGTTAAATGCCGGGAAGTGGTCGCCTCGTGGATGTGTTAGGGTAGGTGGCCGTTCAAGCAGCATGGAGGATTCGTGGAAAAGAACCCAGACAAAGGCTATGTGGCCCTGCTCGGCTGGAGCCTCGGCGCCGTCGAGGCCGCCGACCGCTTCGACCGCCGCTACGTGGTCGTCGCGCCCGACTGGGCCGAGGACTACTGCAAAGAGCACGACATCCCCTACATCCCCTGGAACTTCGAGCGCCTGAACGACCGCTCGCTGGAGATCGCCGAGCGGCTGAAGGAGGAAGGGGTGGACGTGGCCATCCCCCTGTTCGAGGAGACAGTGGAGTGGGCCGGCGCCATCAACTCGGTGCTCATGGGCAATCCCCGGCTGCATGGCCAGGCCGTACTTTTCCGCGACAAGGCGCTCATGAAACGCCGGGCCCAGCTCGGTGGCATCCGCGTGGGCATCTTCGAGGAGGCCCACGACAGGGACGACGTTGTGCGTTTCCTGCGCCGGGTGAACCAGACGCTCCTGAAGCTGGACGGCGACCCGGACGACCCCATCCACCTGAAGGCCTTCGACAAGGCCGGCTGTCTCGGCCACCGGGTGATCCGCACGCCCGAGGAGGTCGACGCCATCCCGGATACCGAGTTCCCGCTGCTGATGGAGAGCCATCTGGACGGCTGGGAATTCGCGGTGGAGGCCTGGATACACGACGGCAAGATCCGCTTCCTGAACATCTCCGAGTACGTGACCCTGGGGTATTCCGTGTTCGTGCCGGCGACGCCGGAGCTCGAGAGCTGGCGTGCCGCCATCACCGAGCAGATCGAGAAGCTCATCAAGACCTTCGACATCAGGTTCGGCCAGATCCACCCGGAGTACTTCGTGACCAGCGACGGCACCATGTACTTCGGCGAGGTTGCCTATCGGCCGCCGGGCTTCAAGGCCTTCGAGCTGATCGAGCGTGCCTACGGCTTCAACGCCTACCAGGCCTCCATCCTGGTGTTCGACCCGAAGACCACCGAGGAGGAGATCCAGGCGTTCTTCCCGAAACCGGTCGAGGACGCGAAGGGCTACGCCGGCTGCTTCGGCGTCTATCCGCGCCGCCGGGTGGTGAGCAAGCTCGAGATTCCGCGCGAGACCGAGGAGCATCCCTACTTCGACTATCACGAGCTGACGCCGCCCATGGAGGAGACCGTCACGAAGCGGACCGCCTTCGGCACTCACTGGGGACTCGTGTTCTTCTTCGGCGACGATCCGCACAAGCTGCGACATCTCCTGAAGCACCAGGAGGAGGTCGACTTCTACGTCTGAGCCGGCGCGTCAGCGTCCGCCCGCCTGCCGGTGGAAGGCCGCGGCGGCGTCGACGGCGGCGATGCCGGGGTCGTCTTCCAGCGTGTTCAGGGTATCGGGCAGCGACCCGGTCAGGGCCGCGACGGTGCATCGGGCACTCAGAGCCAGCGCCTCGGTGTTGTAGCCTCCCTCCAGGCAGAGTATCAGGCGGCCGCCCGCGTGCCGCTCCGCGATGCCGCAGAGACCGGCCGTGATCG
>CAZRSA010000128.1:6012-7764 GCA_964602525.1 uncultured Woeseiaceae bacterium | reverse complement strand
TCCGAGAGCATGCCCACCATGTTGCCGTGGTGGTCCACCACCGGCGCGCCGGCGATGCGCGCCTCGACGAGCTTCGCGACGGCGTCCATCACGTCCATGTCCGGCTTCAGGGTGACCAGGTTGGCGGCCATCCAGTCTTTCACCAGCACCGATCTCAAAGGCATGCGCGTCCTCCCCCCTCGGGCCGCGCCGTCAGGCGCCGGCTTCGTTCTTCTTGCGCCGGCACTCGCCCCGGTTGGAGCAGAGCTCGCAGCCGCCGCTGCCGTTCAGCCCGCCGCAGCTGCCGCTGATGGGTTTGCGCCCGGCCATCACGCCGACGGCCATCGCCAGCATCGCCACCAGGATCACCAGGAAGCTCACGACCGTCACCAGTACCGTCGACATCACATCACCTCTCTCTCGGCGAAGCGGGAAGTCCACCTCGCCATCACGCCGTCGCCGCTGCGGACGAGGAAATAGGCCGCTACGCCGGCCCGCTCGGCCAGCTGGCCGCCGGCCCCGGGCCCGAGCACCAGCAGCGCCGTAGCCAGCGCGTCCGCCAGCGCCGCGCTCTCGTCCAGCACCGTCACCGACACCAGATCATGTGATACAGGCCAGCCGGTGCGCGGGTCAATAGTGTGGGAGTAGCGTCTGCCCTCGTACTCGAAGAAATTGCGGTAGTCCCCGGAGGTGGCAACAGCCGTATCGGAGACGTTCAGCACCCGGTGCACCGCCCGGCCCGCGGCCAGCGGATCCTCGATGGCCACGGTCCAGGGCTCGCCCCGGCGATTGTGGCCGGCCACGCGGAGCTCGCCGCCCACCTCGATCAGGTAGTTGCCGATATCGGATTGCGCAAGCACGGCCGCCACCCGGTCCACGGCATGGCCCTTGGCGATGGCGGACAGGTCCACGGCCAGGCTCGCCTCGCTCTTGCGCAATGCCGGCGGATCGTCCCGGCTCTCCAGCGCGGTGTGGTCCACGCGCGCCAGCGCGTTGGCGACCTCGCCCTGCGCGGGCGGCGTCACCCGCACGGGTTCCGGCCCGAATCCCCAGAGGTCCACCACGGGCCCCACAGTGACGTCGAAGGCGCCGTCGCTCATGCGGCTCACCGCGCCGGCCATCGCGACCAGGGCCGCCGTGTCCTCGGAGACGGCGAACCACTCGCCGGCAGGGGCCGCGTTGAACAGCGAGATCTCCGAGTCGTCCCGCCAGGTCGACATGCGTCGGTTGACGTCCTCCAGCGCGCGCTCGATGCCCCGGGTGAGTTCGTCGATGGCCGTGCCGGGCGGCGGGTCTACCACGCGCACGCTGTAGGTGGTGCCCATGGTGGCACCGGTGATGTGGGCCTCCGGCGCGCCCTCGTCGCTGCCGCAGGCGGCCAGCGCCAGCGCGGCGAGAACGAGCCAGGCGGATGCGGGCCGGTGGTGCCGGGCGGTCACTGTGATCAGCCGCCGAAGTCGTCGAGCATGATGTTCTCGCGCTCGACGCCGAGGTCCTCCAGCATCTTGATCACGGCCGCGTTCATCATGGGCGGGCCGCACAGGTAGTACTCGCAGTCCTCCGGCGCCGGATGGTCCTCCAGGTACTGCTCGTAGAGCACCTCGTGGATGAAGCCGGTGGGCCCGTCCCACCCGTCCTCGGGCAGCGGATCGGACAGCGCCGCGTGCCAGTCGAAGTTGTCGTTCTCGGCCTCCAGGCGGTCGAAGTCCTCCACGTAGAACATCTCGCGCCTGCTGCGCGCGCCGTACCAGAAGGTCATCTTGCGGTCCGTCC
>CAZRSA010000128.1:0-5912 GCA_964602525.1 uncultured Woeseiaceae bacterium | reverse complement strand
AACATCTCGCGCCTGCTGCGCGCGCCGTACCAGAAGGTCATCTTGCGGTCCGTCCCGATGCGCTCGAGCTGGTCGAAGATGTGGGCACGCATCGGCGCCATGCCGGCGCCGCCGCCGACGAAGACCATCTCCGCCTTCGTTTCCTTCGCGAAGAAATCGCCGAAGGGTCCCGAGATGGTGACCGGGTCGCCGGGCTTCAGGGAGAAGATCCAGGACGAGACCACGCCGGGAGGCACGTCCTTGTCGGCACCGGGCGGCGGAGTCGCGATGCGCACGTTCAGCATGACGACGCCCTTCTCCAGCGGGTAGTTCGCCATGGAGTAGGCCCGCTCCACCTTCTCTTTCGTGTGCGACTCGTAGCGCCACAGGTCGTAGCGGTCCCAGTCCTCGCGGAAGCGCTCCTCCACCTCGAAGTCGCTGAACTTCACATCATGGGCCGGGCATTCGACCTGGATGTAGCCGCCGGCGCGGAAGTCGAGTTCCTCGTCCTCGGGCAGGGCGAGCTTCAGCTCCTTGATGAAGGTGGCCACGTTGTGGTTCGAGATGACCTTGCAGTCGAGCTTGCGCACGCCGAACACCTCGTCCGGCACCTGCACTTCCATGTCCTGTTTTACCGTGACCTGGCAGGACAGGCGGCAGTTCTCGTCCATCTCCCGGCGGGACAGGATGGAGGCCTCGGTGGGCAGCACCGCGCCGCCGCCGGAGAGTACCTGCATTTTGCACTGACCGCAGGTGCCCTTGCCGCCGCAGGCCGAGGCAATGAACAGACCCGAGTCCGCGAGGCCGCCCAGGAGCTTCACGCCCACCGGCATGTCCAGATGGCGCTCGCCGTTGACCAGCACGTCCACCTCGCCCGTGGCCACCAGCTTGCGCCGGGCCAGCAGGATGACGGTCACCAGCACGAGGATGATGGCCGTGAACAGGGTGACGCCGAGTGAGATCTGCAGTGTCGCGCTGGATGCCGTCATCAGAGCTGTATCCCCGAGAAGCCCATGAAACCGAGCGACATGAGCCCGGTGATGATGAAGGTGATGCCGAGGCCCTGCAGGCCCTCGGGCACGTCGCTGTATTTCAGCTTCTCGCGGATGCCTGCCAGCGCCACGATGGCCAGCGCCCAGCCCACCCCGCTGCCAAAACCGTACACGGCGGACTCGGAGAAGGTGTAATCGCGCTCCACCATGAACAGGGTGCCGCCGAGGATGGCGCAGTTCACCGTGATCAGCGGCAGGAAGATGCCGAGCGCGTTGTAGAGAGCTGGCACGTAACGGTCCAGGGTCATCTCCAGAATCTGCACCAGCGCGGCGATCACGCCGATGTAGCTCACGAGGCCCAGGAACGAGAGGTCGACCTCCGGCAGGCCGGCCCACGCGAGCGCGCCTTCGGCCAGGAAGACGTTGTAGATGAGGTTGTTCACCGGCACGGTGATACTCTGCACCGCCACCACGGCCAGACCGAGGCCCAGCGCGGTCTCGATCTTCTTCGAGACCGCGAGAAAGGTGCACATGCCGAGGAAGAAGGCGAGCGCCAGGTTCTCGACGAAGATCGCCTTGACGAGGAGGTTGAGATGGGCCTCCATCACATCACCTCGGTGCGGTGCACTTCATGGATCTGGAACTCCGGCTCCTCCTTCTGCTCCGGCTTCCAGGTGCGGATGGCCCAGATCAGCATGCCGATGATGAAGAACGCGCTGGGCGGCAGCAGCATCATGCCGTTGCGCTCGTACCAGCCGCCCTCGCTGATCAGCGGCAGAATCTGGACGCCGAGCAGCGTGCCGGCACCGAACAGCTCGCGCACCACGGCCACCGCGATCAGGATGATGCTGTAGCCGAGCCCGTTGCCGAGGCCGTCCAGGAAGCTCATTCCTACCCCGTTCTTCATGGCGAAGGCCTCGGCGCGCCCCAGCACGATGCAGTTGGTGATGATCAGGCCGACGAACACGGAGAGCTGGCGGCTGGCGTCGAAGGCGAAGGCCCTGAGGGCCTCGTCCACCATGATCACCAGCGAGGCGATGATGGTCATCTGCACGATGATGCGGATGTTCGACGGGATCCGGTTGCGGATGAGGCTGACGCCCGCGTTGGCGAACGCGGCGACGCTGGTGAGCGCCAGGCACATCAGCAGCGTCGGTGCCAGCGAGGTGGTGACCGCGAGCGCCGAGCAGATGCCGAGCACCTGCAGCGTGATCGGGTTGTTGTCGACCAGCGGATCGAGTATGACTTTCTTCGGCTGTCCGTTCATGACTGCTCCACGCTGCGTCTCCAGACCTTCTCGAGGTAGGGCCGGTAGGCGTCGTCGCTCATCCAGTAATGCAGCAGGTTGGTGACGCCCCGGGAGGTCAGCGTCGAGCCGGATATGCCGTCCACCTGGAAGATGGCGCCGCCGCCCCGGGCGGTGGCGCCCGTCCAGCCGGCGGCGGCGCCCACCGTGCCCTTCGCGACACGGATGCGGATGTCCCCTTCCTCGTCGTAGATGCGTTTGCCCGGCCAGTTGGCGAGCCATTGCTCGTTGTCCACCTCGCCGCCGAGGCCCGGCGTCTCGGCGTGCTTGTAGAACTTCAGCGCCTGCACGGTGCTGCCGTCCGGGCCGAGGGCGATGAAGCCGTACATGGTCGACCACAGCCCCATGCCGTAGACCGGCAGGATCACCGTCTCCACGCCGCCGGCCTCGTCGCGCAGGACGTAGACCTCGGCATACTTCGCCCGGCGGCCGATGCCGGCGATGTCTTCCCGGGCCGGGATGTCGACGGACATCGCGGGGTCGTTGGCCGCCTCGATCATGTCGTATTCGGCCGGGTCGATCTCGTCGCGGTATTCGCCGGTGGCCAGATCCACGATGTGGGTCTCGACCATCCCGAAGCGCTCCTCGATGTCGATGCCCGGCTCCAGCAGGCCGGCCACCAGCAGCACGTTCTTCTTCATGTTCAGCGCTTCGTTTCGCTCCTGCATCGGCTTCAGGATCACCGCCGTGGCGGAGACCAGCACCGAGCAGACCAGCGACAGGCTCACCGCGACGATGAGCACGTTCTTGATGCTCTCCCGGTTGAACCCCATGCGGGCGCCGCGGCCGGCGTCGTGCGCCTTGTGTTCTTCAGACACTGCGTCTCACCCTCCGCTTGATATTGGCCTGCACCACGAAATAGTCGATGACAGGCGCGAAAATGTTGCCGAACAGGATGGCCAGCATGATCCCCTCCGGATAGGCGGGGTTCACCACCCGGATCAGCGCGGTCAGCACGCCGATGAGGATGGCATAGATCCAGCGGCCCGTATCCGTCTGCGCCGCGCTTACCGGATCCGTGGCCATGAACACGGCACCGAACAGGAAGCCGCCCGTGACCAGGTGCCAGTGCCAGGGCATGGCGAGCATCGGGTTCGAGCTCGCATCCATCTGGTTGAACAGCAGCACCGGCACGATCAGGCCGATGATGCAGCCGACTATGATGCGCCAGGAGGCGATACCGGTATAGATCAGTATCGCCGCACCGATCAGGCAGGCCAGCGCCGAAGTCTCGCCCACGGAGCCCTGGATGGAGCCGATGAAAGCCTGCCCCCAGGTGATACCCGACTCGGCGATTCCCGCCATGCCGTCGATGGCGGCCAGGCCCAGCGGCGTCGCGCCCGTGAAGCCCTCCGCCGCGGTCCACACCGCGTCGCCGGACATCTGCACCGGATAGGCGAAATAGAGAAAGGCGCGGCCGGTGAGCGCCGGGTTCAGGAAGTTTTTGCCGGTGCCGCCGAACACCTCCTTGCCGATCACCACGCCGAAGCTGATGCCGAGCGCGGCCTGCCACAGCGGCGTCGTCGGCGCGAGGATGAGCACATACAGTATGGAGGTGACCAGGAAGCCCTCGTTCACCTCGTGGTTGCGGATGCCGGCGAACAGCATCTCCCAGAAGCCGCCGACCGCCAGCGTGACGACGTACAGCGGCAGGAAGAACGCGGCGCCGTACATGAAGTTGTCGTAGAAGCTCGCCGGGTCGTAACCCACGCCCAGCAGCGCGAGTATGGCGCCGCGCCAGCCGTCCAGACCCGCCACGCCCATGTCGGCCATGGCGGTGTTGGCCTGCAGTCCCATATTCCACATGCCCACCAGCGCGCAGGGCATGACGGCGAACACCACCATGCTCATCACCCGCTTCAGGTCCAGGGCGTCGCGCACGTGGGGCGCACTGCGGGTGACGTCCGACGGGGTATAGAGGAGCGTATCCACCATCTCGTAGAGAGCGTAGTACTTCTCGTACCGCCCCCCCTTGGCGAACAGCGGGTGCAGCCGGTCCAGGAATCGCCGCAGTGGTCTCATCAGCCGTTCTTCTCGATGTCGGTCAGGTTCTCGCGCAGCGCGGGCCCGTAGTCGTACTTGCCGGAGCAGACGAACGAGAACAGCGCCACGTCGTCCTCGTCCAGCTCCAGACAGCCGAGCTTGCGCGCGGCCTCGGTATCGCCCACCACCAGCGCCTTCAGCAGCGGCGCCGGCAGGATGTCGAGCGGCATCACCCGCTCGAAGTTGCCGATGGGCACCATGGCCCGGGGGCTGCCGTTCTGGGAGGTCGTCAGATGGAACCCTCCCTTGTTCAGCACGGGACCGGCGTAGGCGCGGATGCCGGAGAACTTCTTCGAGCCCGGCAGTGCCCAGCCGAGGAACTCCCGTTCCCGGCCCTCGGGCAGCGCCGTTAGCTGGTTGTGATAGCGGCCCAGCCAGGCGGCCCAGTCGCTGGCTCGCCGGCCGGTCAGCACCGAGCCGGAGATCACCCGCGTGTCGGTGTCGTCGTCCAGCTCCCCGGCGATGAGGTCCTCGGTGCTCGCGCCCGCCCGGGTGCGCAGCAGGCGGGGCCGGCGCACCATGGGCCCGGCGATGGAGACGATGCGCTCGGTGGGCAGCCGCCCCGTGGCGAAGAGCCGGGCGAAGGCGATCACGTCCTGTGAACCGATGGTCCAGACGGTCCTGTTCTCGCTGACCGGGTCCAGGAAGTGGATGTGGGTGCCCGGCAGCCCGGCGGGATGGGGCCCGGCGAACTCCGCGTGGACGAAGGGCTCGCCGTCCGGGACGGCGATGCGGGAATCCGGGCCGGTGCAGACGTAGACGGCCCCCTCGGTGAGCTTCGCCAGCAGGCGCAGCCCCGCCGCAAAATCCTCCGCCGCGTCCGCCACCACCACTTCGGCGTCCGGCGCCAGCGGATGGGTATCCGTGGCCTTGACGAAGATGGCGTGGGGCCGGGTGCCCGGCGCGGGCACCTTGCTGAAGGGTCGGGTGCGCAACGCGGGCCACAGGCCGGCCGCCAGCAGCTTCTCTTCCAC
Organism: uncultured Woeseiaceae bacterium; assembly: GCA_964602525.1. GTDB lineage: Bacteria > Pseudomonadota > Gammaproteobacteria > Steroidobacterales > Woeseiaceae > Lentisalinibacter. The sequence goes on along the minus strand of CAZRSA010000128.1, from coordinate 618 downwards.
GGCGGCACCGTCGAGGCCGTCCACGTCAGCGGCCGCGACGCTGCCGAAGTCCACGGCGTCCTCGCCGTCGAGATCGATCACCACGGACTGCAGCACCCGTCGCAGCCCCCGGTTCACGTCGCGGACCACGCCGGCGCCGGGAGCCGTGTAGGTCACGCCCGGCGTCTGCTTGTCGCTGAACAGCGGGTCGCCGAGGCGCACCCGGTCGCCGGGCTTCACGGCCATGCGCGGTTTGAGGCCGACGTAGTCGAGCCCGACCAGCGCGACGCTGCCGACGCTGCGGGCGGGCTCGATCACCTGCTCCGGTTTGCCGGCCAGGGGGATGTCCAGGCCCTTGCGGATCCTGACCCTGCGTATCTCGGAATGGCGGGGTTCTGTCACCGGATCATGACCACCAGATCGTGAACAGGACACAGCCGGTCGCCCACAGGCAACCGATGGTATGACTGGCCAGCGTGAACTCGATCGCGCCGCGCACCCCGGCCGGATCCGCAGCGGACCGGCGCACGGCGCCCGCGACCCGCAGCGAAAGGGCCAGCAGCACGAACGGCACGGCGGGCGCCAGCAGCGGCAGATAGCCCTCGGCGGTCAGCCACAGCGTCGAGGCCGCCGCCACCA
>CAZRSA010000127.1:0-7830 GCA_964602525.1 uncultured Woeseiaceae bacterium | reverse complement strand
GCACCGGGCCGGCGGTCTGGCGCAGGTTCACGCCCATCTCGTTGGCGATGATGTGCGCCAGCGTGGTCTTGCCGAGGCCGGGCGGGCCGAAGATCAGCACGTGATCGAGCGCCTCGCCGCGCTTGCGGGCGGCCTCGATGAAGATCTCCATCTGCTCCTTGACGCCGGACTGACCCACGTAGTCGGCGAGGCGCTTCGGCCGGATGGCCCGGTCGAATACGGCATCCTCGCCGCTCGCCGCGGCGGCGATGAATCGGTCCTGCTCCGTTTCGGTATTCCCGCTCATCCCTTCACCGTGCCGCCTGACGCAACGCCTGGCGGATGACCTCCTCGGCGCTCAGGTCTTCCGTGTCCACCTGGCGCAGCAGCTTCGTGACCTCCGCAGCACGGTAGCCCAGGGCCATCAGTGCCGTCGAGGCCTCCGCACGCGCGTCCTCGGCCGCCGGGGCTCCCGGCGGCGTCCCCGCCACGCCGGCCGGGCCGGCGGCGGCCACCCGGTCGCGCATCTCGATGATCAGTCGCTCGGCCGTCTTCTTGCCGATGCCGGGCACCTTGACCAGGCTGGCGGTGTCCTCGTACTCCACGCAGCGGCGGAATCCCTCCACGCTGATGCCGGAGAGGATGGCCAGCGCCATGCGGGCGCCAACGCCGCTCACCTTCAGCAGGTTGCGGAACAGCACCCGCTCCTCCTCGGTGGCGAAACCGTACAGCTGCTGGGCGTCGTCGCGCACCAGCAGGTGGGTGAGCAGCCGCACCTCCGCGCCGGTCTCCGGCAGCTGGAAGAAGGTGGACATCGGCGTCTCCACCTCGTAGCCGACCCCGCCCACGTCGAGCACGATCCACGGCGGCTGTTTCGCCTCCAGCCGCCCGCGCAGCGACCCGATCACCGGCCCGCTCCCGCCACACGGGTGTTCAGCCGGCGGCTGTTCGAATGGCAGATGGCGACGGCGAGTGCGTCCGCCGCATCCGCCTGCAGCTCCTCCTTGAGGCCGAGCAGCATGCCCACCATGCGGGCGACCTGTTCCTTGCCCGCGCCGCCCAGCCCGGTGACCGCCTGCTTCACGGCCCGGGGCGCGTACTCGTACAGGGTCACGGTGTGGGCGAAGGTGGCGCAGATCGCCGCCGAGCGGGCATGACCCAGCTTCAGCGCGCTGTCCGCATTCCGATGGACGAACACGCGTTCGATGGCCACCTCCTGGGGCTGCCAGGTCTCGAGCACCTCGCCGATACCCGCATAGATCTGCGCGAGGCGGGCCGGGAAGTCGTCTCCATTCGTGCGGATGGCCCCGTGCTGCAGCCAGACGATGCGATCGCCGGTGGTCTCCACCAAGCCGTAACCGGTGAGACGCGAGCCCGGGTCGATGCCCAGGATGCGCACGGGGGGGCTCACGCCGCCCACCGCCCCGGTGCCCGGTCAGGCCGCCTCATAGGCCTCGTCCGGGATGTCCGCGTTGGTGTAGACGTTCTGCACGTCGTCCAGGTCCTCGAGCGCCTCCAGCAGCTTCACCATGCTGGCCGCCTCCTTGCCCTCCAGGTCGGCGCTGGTGAAAGCGCGCATGGTGGTCTCGGCCTCCTCCGGCGGCAAGCCGGCCGCCACCATTGCGTCCCGGACCGACTCGAACTCCGCCGGATCGGTCAGCACCTCGATGGAGTGGTCGTCGGCCACCACCACGTCCTCCGCGGCCGCCTCGATCGCCGCCTCCGTGATCGCGTCCTCGTCGCTGCCGGGCGGATACAGGAGCTGACCGCAGTGGTTGAACAGATAGGCCACCGAGCCGTCGGCACCGAGGTTGCCACCGTATTTGGAGAAGGCGTGGCGCACGTCCGCCACCGTGCGGTTCCGGTTGTCGGTGAGGCAGTCGACCATCACCGCCGCACCGCCGGGGCCGTAGCCCTCGTAGCGGATCTCCTCGTAGTCCTCGCCCTCGATCTCGCCCGAGCCCCGCTTGACGGCGCGCTCGATGTTGTCCTTCGGCATGCTCTGCGCCTTGGCCTTGTCCACGGCCAGGCGCAGCCTGGGGTTGGCGTCGATATCGCCGCCGCCCATGCGCGCGGCCACGGTGATCTCCCGGATCAGCCGCGTGAACAGCTTGCCGCGCTTCTTGTCCTGGGCGCCCTTGCGATGCTGGATGTTGGCCCATTTGCTGTGACCGGCCATGTCAGTCTCGCTCCTCCCCGGTTCCGATCAGAAACGAAGCTGGATGCCCACGTGCAGGCCATTGTCGATGAGCGCATCGCCCCGGTCGTCAAAGTCAGCCCTGGCGTAGCGGGCACCCAGGTAGATGTCGGCCTCGCGCAGCACGTTGTAGCTCAGACGCGCCTCGAACTCCTGATAGCCGTCGGCGCCGCTGAAGGCCAGCACGTCGGGTGCGAAATACACGTGGCCGCTCACCGAGAAGCGGTTGTAGGCCGGCAGCGTGTAGGCGAGGAAGCCGCCCAGGCCCACCACGAAGCCGCTCTCGTCGATGCGGTCGGAGTTGGTGTAGAACACCTTGCCGCCCAGGCCGCCACGCACCGGGTTGTGCCCGCCGGAAGCCAGGTCCACCAGATGCAGGCCCAGGTGGCCCACATCGCCCCGGTCCTGGTGATGCAGCCAGCCGGCATCGAAGCGCAGCTTGCGCTCCGGCACCTGCCAGGCGTAGGTCAGGCGGGCCGCATCGTCGTTGACGTTGATGTCGAGTTCGGCGGCACCGGCGCCCGGCGCGGCCATGAACAGTAGTGGCGCCAGCACGAGCGGCGCCCGTTTCAGCATGGAAAGCATATGGATCCTCGAAGATTGCAGGCGTAGTACCCAAACGCAACGCCCGGTCAGCGTTTATGATAACGATATTCAGCACTTGAGACATCCACGAAACGATTGGCGGCCATGGACGCGAACCAGGATCCACACAGGGAGCGGGACGACGAGACGGGTGGTCTGCCGGGCGAGCTGGAGCGCGTGTGCGCCGACGCCGGTCGACCGGCGGCCGGCGCGCGCTGCCGCGCCCTGGCCGACCTGGTGGCCCGCCTGGGTATGGAGCCGGAGATCGTGGAGGCCGCCACCATCTTTCCGGCGATCCGCGCCGACGTGCTGGATCTCGAGGCGGTGAAGCAGCGCTATCCGGGTCCCGCCGCCGCCCTCTGCGCCGACCTGGCGCAGCTCACCGAGATGAGCCCGGAACTCGGCGATCCCGATGGCCGGGGGGTTGGTCCTGACCAGGCCGAAGGCCTGCGCCGGATGCTGCTGGCGGCCGTACGGGACGTGCGCCTCGTGCTCGTGCGCCTTGCCGACGTCCTGCTGAGCCTGCGGGAGGCCAGGGACGCGCCGGCGGAGATCCAGCGGCTCGTCGCGGCCCAGTGCCGCGACATCTATGCGCCTCTCGCCAACCGGCTCGGCATCTGGCAGCTGAAGTGGGAGCTCGAGGACCTCTGCTTCCGCTTCCTCGAGCCGGAGACCTACCGCCGTATCGCCCGCCAGCTGAAACAGCGCCGGGCCGACCGCGAGGCGATCATTGGCGAGGTGCGCGAGCGGCTGCGCACCGAACTCGACGCCGCGGGCATCGAGGCGGTCATCTCCGGGCGGCCGAAACACATCTACAGCATCTGGCGGAAGATGCAGCGCAAGGACACGGAACTCGACAAGATATTCGACGTACTCGCCGTGCGCATCTTCGTGAACGACGTCCGGGACTGCTACGCCGCCCTCGGCATCGTGCACAACCTGTGGAGTTACCTGCCCCAGGAGTTCGACGACTACATCGCCAACCCGAAGGCGAATCTGTACCAGTCCCTGCACACGGCAGTGATGGGGCCTCACGGCCAGCCGCTGGAAGTCCAGATTCGCACCCACGAAATGCATCGTCACGCCGAACTCGGCGTGGCCGCCCACTGGCGCTACAAGGAAGGCGGCTCGACCGCGGGAGCGTTCGAGCAGAAGGTGCGCTGGCTGCGCCAGCTGCTCGAGCCGGGCGAGGGCGACGGCGGCGGCGAGGATTTCGTCGAGCGTGTGCGCGAGGAGATCATGGAGGACCGGGTCTATGCCTTCTCGCCGAAGGGCGACGTGGTGGACCTGCCGGCCGGTGCGACGCCACTGGACTTCGCCTATTCCGTCCACACCCAGGTGGGGCACCGCTGCCGCGGCGCACGGGTCAACGGGCGCATCGTGCCGCTCGGCTACCGCATCCGAAACGGCGACCAGGTGGAGATCATCACGGCCTCGAAGCCTTCCCCCAGCCGGGACTGGCTCGTGCCGCGGCTGGGCTTCCTTGCATCGGCCCGCAACCGGGCCAAGGTGCGGGCCTGGTTCCGCCGCCAGGACCGGGAACAGAACAGCAAGCAGGGCCGCGAGATCCTGGAGCGGGAGCTGTCCCGGCTCAACCTGAAGTCGTTGCCGATAGCGGACATCGCGGCGCAGCTGAAGCAGGACGGCGCCGATGCGCTCTACGTCGCCCTCGGCAGTGGCGACCTCACCGCGGCGGCCGTGGCCAGTGCCGCCCACCAGCTCACCGCTCGGGAGCCGGAACCGCTGCCGGTGCGCCGGCGCCGGCACCGGCCCTCGGCGGGCGGCGGCGACATCCGGGTGCGCGGCGTCGGCAACCTCATGAGCAACCTGGCCCGCTGCTGCCGGCCGGTCCCGCCGGAACCCATCGTGGGCTACATCACCGTTGGTCGCGGTGTAAGCATCCACCGCCGGGACTGCCGCAACGTGCTGCGGCTGATGGAGCAGCAGGCGAGCCGCATCATCGAGGTGGAGTGGGGTGAAGACGAGGAGGCCCGCTACCCGGTGGAGCTGCGCATCGACGCCTGGAACCGGGACGGGCTGCTGCGCGACATCTCCAGCGTGCTGAGCGACGAGCACATCGGCATCATCGGCTCACGCTCGGACACCGATCGGCGCAGCCGCAAGGCGAACATCGAGCTGAGCGTGGAGGTACCGGACCTCGAGACACTTAGCCGCACGCTAAGCCGCATCGAGCGCCTGCCGAACGTGATCAGCGTGCGCCGCGACGCCTGAGCGCGGGAATGCCCGAGGCGGGATCCAGCCGCCCCCGCGGCGGGCCTATCGATTGATCGCGTGGATGGCCATTTTGTCGACGGCCAGCGCGGCCTCGTGCACGGACTCCGACAGTGTCGGATGTGCGTGCACGGTGCGCTGGATGTCCTCGGTGCTGGCGGAGAACTCCATGGCCAGCACCAGCTCGCCGATGAGCTCGCCGGCCATGGGGCCGACGATATGCACGCCCAGAATCTCGTCGTCGTCCTCCGCGGAAATCATCTTCACCAGTCCGGCCGTCTGCTGCAGCGCCTTGGCCCGGCCGTTCGCGGCGAACTGGAACGAGCCGGTCTTGTAGGCCCGCCCGCTTTCCTTCACCTCGGCCTCGGTCTTGCCCACCCAGGCGATCTCCGGCGCGGTATAGATCACCGACGGGATGGTGTCGTAGTTGACCTCGGCCACCTTGCCGGCGATGAGGTCCGCCGCCATGACGCCTTCCTCGCTGGCCTTGTGGGCGAGCATGGGGCCGCGCACGCAGTCGCCCACCGCGTAGATGCCCGGGACGCCCGTGCGGCACTCCTCGTCCACCTTGATGAAGCCCTTGTCGTCCAGTTCGACACCGGTATCGTCGGCCAGCAGGCCCTCGGTACAGGGACGGCGGCCGACGGCGACGATGACCTTGTCGAATTCGAGCTTTTGCTCCTCGCCCCGGCTCTCGATGGTCACGGTCACCCCGTTCTTGCTCGCCTCCGCTCCGGTTACCTTCGCTCCGAGGCGGATATCGAGTCCCTGCTTCTTGAACTCTCGTCCGGCGACCTTCGCAATGTCCTGGTCCGCAATGGCAAACAGGTCATCCAGCGCCTCCAGGATCACCACCTCTGCGCCGAGTCGGCTCCAGACGCTGCCGAGCTCCACGCCGATGTAGCCGGCGCCGATGACGCCGAGACGCTTGGGCACCTCTTCGAATTCGAGCGCACCCCAGGAGTCGACGATGCGCTCGCCGTCGAAGGGCACGACACCCAGCTCCACGGGCACGGAACCGCCCGCCAGCACGATGTGTTCGGCCTCCAGCGTCTGCCCATCGCTGCCATCCTTCGGCGTGAATTCCACCTTGCGGCCCGCCAGCAGCCTGCCGTGGCCGACCAGTCCCGTGACCTTGTTGGACTTGAACAGCGCGCCGATGCCGCCGGTAAGCTGCTCGACGATGCCCGCCTTGCGCTTCTGCATGGCGGCGAGGTCCAGCTTCAGCTTGCCCGTGCCGATGCCATGGGTGGCGAACTCATGCTCCGCCCGGTGCCAGAGTTCGGAGGATTCCAGCAGCGCCTTGGACGGGATGCAGCCCGCGTTGAGGCAGGTGCCGCCGAAGGCGTGGCTGCCGTCGTAGTTCTCCCACGCGTCGATGCAGGCTACGTTCATGCCGTTCTGGGCGGCGCGGATGGCCGCCGGGTAGCCGCCGGGGCCGCCGCCGATCACGATTACGTCGTACTTTTTGCTCATTCCCTGTCCTGTTCGTGTCTGTTTGCTTCGGCCGCGGCGGATGCCCGGTCAGACCTGGAGCAGCAGGCGCGCCGGGTCTTCCAGCGACTGCTTGATGCTCACCAGGAACTGCACCGCCTCGCGGCCGTCGATGATGCGGTGGTCGTAGGTCAGCGCCAGATACATCATCGGCCTGATTTCCACCTTGCCGTCCACCGCCATCGGGCGATCCTGGATCGCGTGCATGCCGAGGATGGCGCTCTGGGGCGGATTGAGGATAGGCGTCGACATCATCGAGCCGAAGATGCCGCCGTTGGTGATGGTGAACGTGCCGCCCGTCAGGTCGTCGATGCCGATGCTGCCCTCCCGCGCCCGCTTGCCATAGTCGTTGATGGCCTTCTCGATGGCCGCAAAGCTCATCCGGCCCGCGTCACGCAGGATCGGCACCAGCAGGCCCCGCTCGGTGGAGACCGCTATGCCGATGTCCTGGTAGTCGTGGTAGATGACGTCCTTGCCCTCGACGGAAGCGTTGACCACGGGGAACTTCCTCAGCGCCTCGACCGCCGCGCGCACGAAGAACGACATGAAACCGAGCTTGACCTCGTGCTCGTCGGCAAATCGGTCCTTGTAACGCGAGCGCAGCGCCATGATGGCCGACATGTCCGCCTCGTTGAACGTGGTGAGCATGGCCGCTGTCTGCTGGGCCTCCACCATGCGCTCGGCGATGCGCGAGCGCAGGCGCGTCATCGGCACCCGTTCCTCGGTTCGGCCGCCGCCCGCCGCATGGGCGTCGGCCTCCGCGGGCGTGTCCTCCGGCGCCGTGTCGTGGTCCAGCGACTCCAGGTGGCGCTGCACGTCCGCCTTGGTGATGCGGCCGCCCCGGCCGCTGCCGTCGATGTCGTCCGGGTCGAGGTCGTGCTCCTCGATCATGCGCCGCACGGACGGGCTGAGTTTGCGTGCGCCGCCTTCTTCCCTGTCTTCCTGCTCTTCCCGCTCTTCCTGCCTCTCCGGCGCGCTTTCCCTGGCACCACCCTTCGCAGCCGACCTCTCCTCGCTGGCGGCGGCCTTCTCCTCCTGGCCCTCCTCTTCCCCGCCGGCGGCCTCTTCGGCTTTCCCGCCGGCGCCGGATTCGGCGCCGCCCTCGCCTTCCTCGAGCAGCGCCAGCACCTCGCCGCTGGTCACCGTGGTGCCGTCGTCGATCCTGACCTCCTTCAGGACGCCGTCGGCGGGGGCCGGCACTTCCAGCACGACCTTGTCGGTCTCCAGGTCCACCAGGTTCTCGTCCCGGGAGACGCGGTCGCCCTCCTGCTTGTGCCAGGAGACGAGTGTGGCGTCCGTCACGGATTCGGGTAACTGGGGGACTTTGACTTCGATGCTCATTG
>CAZRSA010000126.1:0-7899 GCA_964602525.1 uncultured Woeseiaceae bacterium | reverse complement strand
TTCGGGTGGCCGGCGAAGGGCACCTCCACCTTCGGCGTGAAGATGCGCACGCGGCGGTCGCCGCCGTCTTCGGGCGGGAACACGAAGGTGCTCTCCGAGAAGTTGAACTCGCGTGCTATGCGCTGCATCTGCTCGTCGCCGAGGCCGCGCGCGTCCGGCAGCACGGCGAGAGGATTGCCGCCGAACAGGGTCTCCGTGAACACGTCGCAGATGTAGTAGCGGTAACGCATCGGCGTCCTCCTCAGTAGTCCGCGGGTGGTGTGGCGCGGCGCCGCGGCGGGTCCCAGAAAGGCCCGTCCGCCACACGGCAGGCCGCCATCTTGCGCGACCAGTGCATCTCGCGCTGGTAATAGATCTCCGCGTACAGCGTGTCGCCCGGCTCGCCGGCCGGGACCGCGACGGTGGCCAGCGCGATGTTCTTCTTCGCCACCGGTGACCAGGCGGCCGAGGTGACGAATCCCACCTGACGGCGGCGCCGGTCGAAGACGTAGGCATGGTGGGCCGGCTTGTTGCCCTCGATGTCCAGGCGCACCAGCCGCCACTTGGAGCCCGTGCGCAGTTCCCGTGCCAGCGCGCGGCGGCCGTTGAAGTTCGGCTTGCGGAAGTCCACCAGCCAGCCCAGCCCCAGCTCGAACGGTGAGCGCGCCCGGCCGGGACGCACGATGCCGGTGGCGGGCAGGAAGTCGATGCCGGCCTGGATGAAGCCGGCCTCTATGCGACAGAGCTCGAGCGCGTCCGTGCCGATGGGGGCGATGCCCCGCTCGCGGCCCGCCTCGAACAGCCGGTCCCAGAGCGCCTCGGCCCGGGCCGGGTCGACCCACAGCTCGTAGCCCAGGTCGCCGGTGAAACCGGTGCGCGAGACGAGGACCTCGCCGCCGCCCAACGGGAAGCACGCGTGGCGGAACGGCCGCAGCGTCTCGACCCCGGCCAGCCCCAGCCCCGTCAGTACGGCACAGGAGGTGGGACCCTGCACGGCGAGCGCGGCGACCTCCGCGGTCTCGTCGCTCACCTCCACGTCGAAGCCGAGGGCGGCATCCTGCAGCCAGTCCAGGTGGCGTTCCTGGCAACACAGCCGGTAGTTGCCGTCTGCCAGCTGGAATACGGTGCCGTCGTCGATGACCTTGCCGGCGTCGTCGCACCACACCGCGTAGGCCACCCGGCCCGGCTCCAGCGCGGTGATGTCCCGGGTGAGCAGCCGGTCCAGATAAACTTCCGCATCCGGCCCGGTGATGCGGTATTTCGTCATGGGGCTGAGGTCGAACACGCCGGTGCCGTTGCGCACGGCGAAGTACTCCAGGTCCGCCGCCATGTAGCAGTCCGCGACCGTGTAGCCGTTCCAGTCGTGCCAGCGGTTGCGCTTGCTCGCCGCTGCCGTGCGGGCATGGAAGGCCGTGCCGAGCACGCGCTCGCTCACGCCTCGCCGGTCTTCCGCTGTATGGCTCACGGCCTGCCCTCCCTGCGCAATATCCCGGCGGCCGCATTGCGGCCCGCGGCCCCGGAGATGCCGCCGCCCGGGTGCGTGCCCGCGCCGCACAGCCACAGCCCGTCGACGGGCAGGGCGTACTGCGCGGCGCCCGGGACCGGCCGCGTGAACAGGAACTGGTCCAGCGCCAGCTCGCCGTGGTGCCAGTGGCCGCCGTGTATGCGATACGATCGCTCGATGTCCGCGGGACTCAGGAGTTCCGCCGCGACGATGTGGCGGCGCAGGCCGGGCGCATACGTGCCCAGCGTGTCGAGCACGCGCTCGCGGAAGACGGCATTGCTTTCCGCATTCCAGCCGCCGGCGAGTTCATAGGGCGCGTATTGCACCACGGCCGAGAGCATGTGGCCGCCGGGCGGCGCGAGGCCGGGGTCGGTCGCGCTGGGCACCGTGATCTCCATGACCGGCTGCTCCGAACAGCGGCCGTACTTGGCCGGATTGAAGGCCCGTTCGACGTAGTCCATGTCCGGCGCGATCAGCAGCCGTCCCGCCAGGGCGTCGGGCGGTGCGCCGCTGAACTCCGGCGCCGCGTCCAGCGCCAGATGCAGCTTGGCGGCATTGCCGGCCATACGCAGGTGATGGACACGCCGGGCGAACCCGGCTTCGACGTGCCTGGCGCCGAGCAGGTCGAAGACGGTGGTCTTCGGATCGGCGCTCGATATCACCAGCGTCGCCTCCAGCCGCTCGCCGTCCGCGAGCTCCACGCCGCAGGCGCGGCCGTGATCGACCAGGATGCGTGCCACCGGGCAGCCGGTACGCACGCGGGCACCGGCCGCCCGCGCGGCGCCGGCGAACGCGTCGGCGACCCGGGCCATGCCGCCGGCGGGCAGGGCCAGCGTGCCGGGGCCGCCGCCGGGGTCGCCGGCGAGTCGGTAGAGGGCGGTCAGCACGCTGTTCCCCGAGCGGGGTCCGAGGTGGGTACCGAGCACGGCGTCCAGCGCCAGAGCCCCCTTGAGCCGGTCGTCGTCGAGATATTCGTCGAGCACGTCGTAGATGTTGGCGCCGATGATGCGCAGGAACTCCTGCATCTCCCGGCGCCCCAGGCGGCGGATGTCGAGGCCGAGGCGGGCGAGCGCCATCTTGTCCCCGGCCTCGCCGTTGACCAGCAACGGCGGCCGCCGGTTGAGCCAGGGGCGCAGCAGTGCGGCGAAACGCAGCATGCGGCTGCGCAGTTCGGCGTAGCCTTCATGGTCGCGGATGCCCACGGGCCCTTCCAGCCGGCCGCCGTGCAGGCCGACGTGATTGCCGTCCGGCGACAGCGCCAGCGTGGCCACATCCGCGCACGCGTATTCCAGGCCGAATCTGGCGAGTTCCAGTTCGGACGCCACCTCAGGCTGCACGTTCGAGAGCAGGTGGGCCAGACCGGGAACACGGAAACCGGCGGCGAGCTCCCGCTCCGCTGCACCGCCGCCCACCCGGTCGGCGGCCTCCAGGACCGTTACGTCGAGGCCCGCGCGGGCGAGGTACGCAGCGCAGGCGAGCCCGTTGTGGCCGGCGCCGATGACGACGGCGTCGTGGCGCGCGCCGCTCACGGCTGTCTTCCGCCGGCCTCAGTCATCGCCGAAGCCCTCCGGCACTGTGGATGGCCGGCGCAGGTCGCGCAGAATCTCGCGGGCGGCGTTGGCGCCGGGTGCCGCCATGACGCCGCCGCCGGGGTGGGTGGCGGACGAGCACATCCAGAGTCCCTTCACCGGGCCGCGGTATTGCGCGTAGCCGGGCACGGGCCGGTTGAACAGCAGCTGGTCCATGCTGAGCTCGCCCTGGAAGATGTTGCCCTCGGTCAGGCCCACCTCTTCCTCGAGCTCCCGTGGCGTGCGCACCTCCACGTGCAGGATCAGATCGCGGAAGTCCGGGCTGTAGCGGGCGATCTGGTCCAGCACGGTGTCGCGGAACGCGTCCCGGTCGGCGTCGGTCCAGGGGCCGGTGGCGAGTTCCGGGGGGCAGTACTGCACGAACACGCTCATGAAGTGCTTGCCCGGCGGCGCCATGGTCGGATCGCACAGGCTCGGGATCAGCATGTCGAGATAGGGGTCCTTCGACCAGGTCTTCGCCTTCCAGTCGTCGTAGGCGCGCTCCAGCCGTTCTAGCGAGTCCACGAAGTGCATGTCCGTATTCATGAGCTCGCTGCCCTCCGGCAGCGCCGGGAAGCTGGGTAGTCCGTCCAGCGCGATGTTGAGTTTCCCGGAGGACCCGCGGATGTGGTAGTTCTTCACCCGGCCCAGAAATTCTTCGTCCAGGTCGCCCGCATCCATCAGCCCGAGGAAGGTGCGTTTCACGTCCAGGTTGGAGACCACCCGGTGGGCCGGGACCTCCTCGCCGTCGGCCAGCGCCACGCCGCGCACCCGGCCGTCGCGCACCACGATGTCCGTCACCTCGGCGCCGGTGCGCAGCTCGCCGCCCGCGGCGCGGAAGGCGTCCGCGATGGCGCGGCTGACCGCGCCCATGCCGCCCCGCGCCAGCCCCCAGGTGCCGATGTTCCCGTCCACCTCGCCCATGTAGTGATGCAGCAGCACGTAGGCCGAACCGGGAGAATAGGGGCCGAGCGCCGTGCCGATGATGCCGCTGCCGGCGAGGCTGGCCTTGACCACGTCGGTCTCGAAGAACTCGTCGAGATAATCGCCGATGCTCATGGTCCAGAAGCGCAGCGTGTCGTAGACGGCCGCCTCGTCCATCTCCAGCAGCCGACCCGCCATCGCGCCCAGTTCGCGCAGGTCCCGGGGCCGGAAGGACGCCGGGTCCGGCGGCGTGCGCAGCAGGAACTCGCGGATGAAGCGGGCCTGGCGCATGACCTCGGCCGAGTAGCGGCGGTAGGCGTCCGCGTCCCGGGGCGAGTGCCGCGCGATCTCCCGGTGGGCCACCTCCTTGTCCCAGTAGCTGCCCAGGTAGTCGCCGTTCTCCATGAAGGTGACGCTGCCGCCGTAGGGCGTCACCTGCAGGCCGTGGCTGGCCAGGTCGAGGGAGCGGTAGATCTCCGGGCGCAGCAGGCTGCAGACGTAGGAGCAGTTGGAGTAGATCCAGTCGTCGTAGAGTTCCCGGCTGACAGCGGCGCCGCCGATGTAGTCGTTCTTCTCGACCACGAGCACGCGCAGTCCCGCCCTGGCCAGGAAAGCGGCATTGGTCAGGCCGTTGTGCCCGGCGCCGATGACGATCGCGTCGTAGGTCTTCACGCTGGTCCGTGACATGTTCTTCCCGCGCTACTGTCCCACCCGGTCACGCCGCGTGTCCAGCCTGCCCGCCGCCCACCCGGCGGAAGAACAGCGCCACCATGAGGCTGGCGGATACCGCCACGCCGCCCGTCATCCCCCACCAGAGACCAGGTGCACCCAGGTCGAGACCGAAGGCCAGGGTTGCGCCGGCGCCCAGGCCCAGCACCCAGTAGCCGAGTATGGCGAAAAGCATCGGCGTACGGGTGTCGTGCAGGCCGCGCATGGCGTTGGCTGCGATGATCTGCAGCCCGATCAGCAACTGGAACAGGGCGGCTGCCGCGGCCACCGCCACGGCCGCCTCGAGCACCGTGGCGGCATCCGGGTCGCCGGCGCGGAGGAACAGCGCCACGATGGCCTCCGGCAGCAGCCACAGCACCACGCCGGCCACGCCGAGCACGGCCAGCGCCATCCGGAAGGTGATGGCGGCGGCCTGCCGCGCAGCCGGCGGGCTGTCCCGGCCCATGCCGAAGGCCACCCGCACCCGCACGGCATCCCCGAGTCCCGCGGCCACGCTCAGCGAGATGTAGACCACCGTGTAGACGATCTGCTGGGCCGCCAGTGTGGCCGCCCCGAGCAGGCCGACGAGCACGGCCGCGACGGTGAACATGCCGCCCGAGAGCAGCTGTGCGCCGGCTACCGGCAGGCCGAGCAGGACCAGCCGCCGAAACAGGGCGCCGTCGCCGCCGGCGAAGGCATGGCGCCAGCGTACGCCGGGGATCGGCTCGTGCCGGCGGACGTGCAACCAGAGCGCGGCGAGCATGAGCCAGCTGACGATGGCCGTGCCCGCTCCCGCGCCGGCGACGCCGAGGGCTGGCAGGCCGAGGTGGCCGAATACCAGCACGTAGTTCAGGCCCGCATTCAGCACGAGGGCGGCGATCGATAGCCTGAAGATCACCATGGGCCGCTCGATGGCCGTGACGTAGTTGCGCAGCACCGTGAACCAGAGGATGGCCGGCACCGCCGCGGTCAGGGCGCGGGCATAGTCGTCGGCGGCCGCCACCACGCCCGGGTCCTGCCCGGCCAGCGCCAGCATCGGGCCCAGATACCAGGTGAGCGCCATGACCGGCAGCGAGAACACGGTGGCCACGCGCAGGCCCTGCTCCACGGTGGCCGCCGTGGCCGCGGCGTCGCCCGTGCCGCGGGCGTGGGCGACCAGCACGGCCACCATGGAGACCGTGCCCATGCCGATCAGCAGCAGCACGTAGAACCAGTCTCCCGCCAGGCCGACGGCGGCGAGTTCCGTGCTGCCGAGACGGCCCACGATGATCATGTCGATGATCAGCATGGCCATCTCGACCAGGTAGGCGGCGATCAGGGGCCCGCTGATCGCCAGCAGGCTGCGGCGCTCGCCGGCCGGGGTCGGGAGCCGGGGTCGGCCGGTGCCGGCCGTCACGGCACCGCCGCCGGCGGCATCGGCACGCCAATCAGACGTTGCGCAGATACCACTGGTAGTCGCGGTCCGTGATCTCGTTGTGGAAACGCCGGTTCTCGACCCGGCGGGCATGCTCGTACACACGGCAGTACTCGCCGCCCAGATACTCCGGCAGGAAGGTGCTGTCGCGGAACCGGTCGAGGGCTTCGTCCCACCGTACGGGCAGGGCGGTCACCAGCTCGACCTCCTCGCCTTCCTCCACCATGCGGTCGGGTTCGAGCTCGTGCTCCAGCCCGTAGTGGATGCCCGCGAGCACGGCGGCGGCCACCAGGTAGGGGTTGGCGTCGGCGCCGGCGGTGCGGTGCTCGATGCGCAGGTTGGTCGGACCGGACAGGGGGATGCGGATGGAGACGCCGCGGTGGTTCACGCCCCAGTTCGGCATGACCGGGGCGAAGAAGTCCGGGCGCAGGCGGCGGTAGGAGTTGGCGTTCGGGGCGAAGACGGCCATGGCATCCGCCATAGTGGCCTGCAGGCCGCCCACGGCGCGGCGCAGGCCGTTGTCGAACGGCGGCACCGCCAGGGCGGCGTCGCCGTCGGAGAAGAAGTTCGTGCCGTCCTCGCGCAGCAGGCTCACGTGCAGGTGCAGGCCGTTGCCCGCGTACTCCGCGAAGGGCTTCGCCATGAAGCAGGCGGCGGTGCCGTGGCGCCGCGCGGCCGCTCGCACGGCGCGCTTCAGCAGCACCGCGTGATCGCAGGCCGCCAGCGGGTCCGCCACGTGCTGCAGGTTCACCTCGAACTGGCCCGGCGCGAACTCGGAAATGGTGGTGCCCACCGGCAGGGACTGGGTCCGGCAGATGGCCGTGAGGTCGTCGAGGAAGGGCTCCAGCTCCCACAGGTCCTCCGGGTGGTAGACCTGTTCCCCCCGCTGGCCGTGGCCGGTGCCCGGGATCGCCGGCAGCCGCGGGGCCACGCCCCGGTGGGCGGCGTCCAGCAGATAGAACTCCAGCTCGGCCGCCATGACCACCGTGAGGCCACGCTCGCGCAACGGCAGTACGGCCCGCGCGAGCACGTGCCGGGGGTCGGCAAAGTAAGGGGCGCCGTCGCGGTCGTACAGGGAAAACAGGGCCTGGCCGCAGGGGCGCCGTGCCCAGGGAATGGGTGCCAGCGTGCCGGGCACCACTCGGGCATAGACATCCGGGTCGCCGTCTTCGGCACCGTAGGGCAGACCCGTGATCACCGTGCCCAGGGTATCCAGCATCACGGCGCTGGCCGGGATGTTGAAGCCCTTCGAGAAGACCTTGCCGAACTCCTCGGGCAGAATCCGCTTGCCCCGCAGCACGCCGACCATGTCGGCGATGAGGAGCTCGATCATGCCGCAGTCGGGGTGATCGGCGAGGAAACGGTCCAGGTCTTTGCTTGCGTCGCCCATCGCCAGCCTCCCGTTGCTGCCCGCCGAATCAGGCCAGGCTGATCCAGGCCGACTTCATCTGGGTATATTCGAGCAGGCTCTCGAAGCACTTGTCGCGGGCGTTGCCGGACTGCTTGTAGCCGCCGAAGGGCTGGGTCATGTCCTGGTCGTCGTAGGTGTTGACCCAGACCATGCCGGCCTCGAACTCGCGGATGAAGCGATGAGCCGTCTTCAGGTCCCGGGTCCATATGCCCGCCGCCAGGCCGTAGATGGTGTCGTTGGCGATCGCGATGGCCTCGTCCACATCGTCGAAGGGGATCACGCTGGCCACCGGGCCGAAGATCTCCTGGCGGGCGATCGTCATGTCGTTGTTCACTTCGGTGAAGAGCGTCGGCTCCACGTAGGCGCCCCGTTCCAGGGCCTCCGGCACGCC
>CAZRSA010000125.1:0-7939 GCA_964602525.1 uncultured Woeseiaceae bacterium | reverse complement strand
TGGCGCCCATCAGGCCGCGCATGCGGGCCTCGCCCACCATGTCGTGATCGGCGAGCTCCAGCCAGCGCTTCTGCAGATACGGCCCGATGTCGTCGCGCACCCGCCCGAGCAGATCCTCGTCCTCCAGGATGCGGATATTCTCAAGCGCCACCGCGCAGCCGGCCGGATGGCCGGAGTAGGTGTAACCGTGGTGGAACTCGCCGCCGCCCTCCACCAGCACGTCGGCCACCCGGCTGCCCACCATCACGCCGCCCAGCGGGAGGTAGCCCGAAGTGACGCCCTTTGCGAAGGGCATAAGGTCCGGCTCGATGCCGTAGTCCTCCGAGCCGAACCAGCGGCCGAGCCGTCCGAAGCCCGTGATGACCTCGTCGGCGATCAGCAGGATGCCGTGCTTCCTGCAGATGGCCTGGATCTCGGGCCAGTAGCTCTCCGGCGGGATGATCACGCCGCCGGCGCCCTGGATGGGCTCGCCGATGAAGGCGGCCACCTTGTCGGCGCCTATCTCGGCGATCTTCTCCTCCAGCGCCCGGGCACAGGCGCGGCCGAACTCCTCCGGGTCCTCGCCCTGCCCCTCCCCGAACCAGTACGGCTGGCGGATGTGGACGATGCCCGGAATCGGCAGACCGCCCTGGGCGTGCATCGGCTTCATGCCGCCGAGGCTCGCGCCCGCCATGGTGCTGCCGTGGTAGGCGTTCACCCGGCTCACGATCATGTGGCGTTCCGGCTCGCCGCGGATGTCCCAGTAGCGGCGCACCATGCGCACGATGGTGTCGTTGGCCTCCGAGCCGGAGCCGGCGAAGAACACCCGCGGGAAGCGCTCACCCGCGAGTTCGGTCAGACGCTCCGCCAGCGCGATGGCCGGCGGGTGGGCGCACTGGAAGAAGCTGTTGTAGTAGGGCAGCTCGCGCATCTGTTCGGCGGCCGCGTTCACCAGCGACTGGCGTCCGTAGCCCACGTTCACGCACCACAGCCCGGACATGCCGTCCAGGATGCGGTTGCCGTCGGCATCCCAGACGTAGACCCCCTCGGCCCTGGTGATGATCCGTGCCTTCTGCCTGCCCAGCGCCTTGTGATCCGTGAACGGATGCAGGTAATGCTCCGCGTCCGCCCTCTGCCAGTCCTCCCGGCTGCGCTGCTCGATGGCTGCCATGCGCTCTCCTTTCCGGGCCCGCGCCCGCTCAGACGTTCAGGAGCAGGAGTTCCCGCTCCCAGGGGGTGATGATGTGCTCGAACTCGGCATATTCGGCCTTCTTCAGGCCGCAGTAGAGGTCCACGAAACGGTCCCCCAGGGTGCCGCGCATGGCCGCACTCGTCTCCAGGCTCTCGATGGCGAACCAGATGTTCCAGGGCAGCGTGCGCTCACCGTCGTAGGCGCTGCCGGTGATGGGCTCCGAGGCCTTCAGCCCCTCCGCCATGCCGAGGTAACCGCAGGCCAGCGTGGCCGCCGTGGCCAGGTACGGGTTCACGTCGGAGCCGGCGAGACGATTCTCGATGCGCCGGTTGTCAGCGCCCGACTGTGGCACGCGCAGGCCGACGGTACGGTTGTCCAGGGCCCAGGCGAGGTTCACCGGGGCCGCCGAGTAGGTCTGGAACCGCCGGTAGGAATTCACGTAGGGAGCGAGTACCAGCATGGACTCCGGTATGTATTTCTGCAGGCCGCCCAGGAAGGCGTAGAACAGCTCGCTGGGCTCGCCCTCCGGCGTGGAAAAGACGTTGCTGCCGTCCGCCGTGCTCACGACGCTCTGGTGGATGTGCAGCGCGCTGCCCGGCTCGTCCGCCATGGGCTTCGACAGGAAGGTGGCGTGCATCTCGTGGCGGATGGCCGCCTCGCGCACCGTGCGCTTGAACAGGAACACCTGGTCGGCCAGGTCCACCGGGTCGCCGTGCAGGAAATTGATCTCGAACTGGGCCGGCCCCATCTCCTGGGACAGCGTGTCGATGCGGATCCCCTGGTCGTCACAGAACTTGTAGACGTCCATGATGAACGGCTCGAAGTCGTTCATCGTATCGATGCTGTAGGGCTGGCGGGAGAGGTCCGTGCGCCCCAGCCGGCCCTCCGGCGGTTCCACCTCCGCGCCGGGATCCGTGTGCGACTTGATCAGGTAGAACTCGACCTCCGGTGCCACCACCGGGCGCCAGCCCCGCTGCTCGTAGAGTTCCAGCACCTGGCGCAGGATCTGGCGGGGCGAGGTGCCCACGGGGCGATCGTCCAGCCGCAGGCAGTCCAGGAACACGGAGGCGGCCGGATCCACGGCCCAGGGCACCGGCCGCAGGGTGTCGTAGTCCGGCTTCAGGATCATGTCCCGGTCTTCCTGGTTGGAAGGGTCGTCGATGTATTCACCCGAGATGGTCTGGGAGAAGACCGCCTCCGGCATCTTCATGTTCTGCTCGGTGAACTTGTCGGCCGGGATCACCTTGCCCCGCGCGGCGCCGGCCATGTCGGGCACGAAGGCCTCGACGTCTTCGATGCGGTTCTCAGTCAGCCACTTTTTTGCGTTTTCCTTTTCACTCACAAATCACCTCTGCGATGCGAGGCCCGCTGCAGGCAGGCCTCGCCGAACGCGCGAAAAATTGCGAGATAGAAGGGATTATCCACCACCTTCCACTCGGGATGCCATTGCACTCCCAGCGCAAAAGACTCCGCCCCGTCGACCACGAAGGCCTCGATCAGCCCGTCGTCGGCCCGGGCCTCCACCGTTAGTCCCGGTGCGAGTCGGTCGATGCCCTGGCCGTGCAGCGAGTTGACCAATACTTCGGTCGCACCGCCGGCAAGCCCTGCCAGCCGGCCGCCGGGGACGAGGGCCACGGGGTGCGCCGGCGCATACTGTTCCCCGACGGGGGCTTCGGGGTCCTCCCGGTGATCGTGATAACCGGGCACCCGCTGCACGTTCTGGTGCAGGGTGCCCCCGAGCACCACGTTCAGCTCCTGGAAGCCTCGACACAGGGCGAGTACCGGAACGCCGAGCTGCAGTGCCTGCTCGAGCAGCGGCAGCGTCGTCTCGTCGCGTTCCGGATCGTGCAGGGTCCCTTCCTCGCTCGGCGGACCGCCGTAACGATGGGGCTCGACGT
This sequence comes from uncultured Woeseiaceae bacterium, assembly GCA_964602525.1. Classification (GTDB taxonomy): domain Bacteria; phylum Pseudomonadota; class Gammaproteobacteria; order Steroidobacterales; family Woeseiaceae; genus Lentisalinibacter. The sequence goes on along the minus strand of CAZRSA010000125.1, from coordinate 4,870 downwards.
TGGAGGGGCTGCCCGTGAAAAGCAGCCCGTCCATCATCTCGAGCATGTGGCTCGTGTCGATCTCCCGACCCAGCGCCGGGATCATCAGCGGCAGCCCGTGTGCCGCCTGCACGACGGCGCGCAGGTACTTCTCCCCGGCCATGTGGAACGGATGGGGCCCCACGATGCGGCGATCGGCAGGCACGCCGATGGTCGGAATCATGCTCATGGACGCCTCGCTGCTGTGATCACCTGCGTATTGTAGACCCTCCTCCGACAGATGGCCCGGCGTCGCCGCCCCTGCGGCGGCCCGAAACAACCAGCATCACCCGAATCTGCTAGCATGCCGCTGCGGCAGAATGACCGCTGCCCGCGGGATGCGGCAGGCCAGACCGGCCCGTCGCCTCATAGGCCAGGGGAAAAACAAGAGGAAAACAGGACATGGGTATACTCGATTCACTCACCAAGAACCCGGAACTGCTCGCCAATATCGGCGAATTCGCCTCGGCAAACCCGGACATCGCCAAGGCAGCAATGAGCCTGTTCAGCGCCAGCGATACGTCCGTGGGCGACAGCGGCGGCCTCGGCGGCATACTCGGCGCGCTCCAGTCCGGCGGCCTGGGCGACGTCGTATCGTCCTGGGTCGGCGGCGGCGACAACAAGGCAGTCGCGCCCCAGCAACTCGAGAGTGCGCTTGGCTCCGACACGCTCGCCCAGTTTGCGCAGAAGGCAGGCGTGAGCGGCAGCGAGGCGAGTACGGTACTGGCCGGGATGCTGCCTTCGCTGGTCGACCAGCTCACGCCGGACGGTAACCTGCCGGATTCCGGCGGGCTCGACAGCATGATCGGCGGCCTGCTGGGCGCCCTGAAGACCTGAGCTCGGATTCTGAATGCCTGCCGGCGCGCGGTCGCCGGCAGGCATTGACCGACCCGCCCTTCCGGTCCACTTCGCCAAGTCATGAAACTGTACGGCTATTATCGCAGCAGCACGAGCTATCGCACCCGTATCGTACTGAATCTAAAGGGAATCGATTACGACTACGTCCCGGTCGCACTGGACCGCGGCGAGCAGCAGGCCGAGGCCTTCCGCGAGTTCAACCCCATGGGCGCCGTGCCGGCCCTCGAATCGGACGATGGGCTGTTCGTCCAGTCTCCGGCCATCATCGAGTACCTGGAGGAGCGCCACCCGGAACCGCCGCTGCTGCCGGCAGACCCGACGGGCCGCGCCCGGGTGCGCGAGGTCGCCGCGCTCATCGCCTGCGACATCCACCCGGTCAACAACCTGCGCGTCATGCGCTACATCGGTGAACACTACGGCCAGGACCGGGCCGGCATCGCCGAATGGTATGCCCACTGGATTCGCGCCGGCTTCGGACCGCTGGAAAGGCTGCTGGCCGCCCGCTCGACGGCGGGGCGCTACTGCATGGGCGACGCGGTCACCCTGGCCGACGCCTATCTCGTACCCCAGGTCTACAACGCCCGGCGCTTCGGCGTGCCGCTGGACGACTACCGGACGATCGTGAGCGTGGACGCCCACTGTGCAGCCTTGCCGGCCTTCGCGGCGGCGCATCCTGACCGCCAGCCCGATGCCCCGGAGGCGGCATGAGCGAGCGCGAGGCGGTCATGGACAGGCGGGAGCGCATCCGCCAGCTGAATGCGGGCGCGCCGCCCTGCGTACAAAGCCTCGGCGGCAGTGTCGAGGACTACGATCCGGAGCGCCGTCGCATCGTCATGCGCTTCTCGATGCCGCTGGAGTTCTGCCATTCCGGCAACGTGGTGCAGGGCGGCTTCGTCACCGGCATGCTGGATGCCGCGATGGCTCATGCCGTGTTTCTGGAACTCGGCATGCGCATCGCCCTGCCCTCGCTGGACATCAACGTGAGCTTCCTGCGCCCGACCCTCGCCGGACCCCAGAAGGCCCACGGCCGTATCCTTCGGCTGGGCCGCTCGGTGGCCTTCCTGGAGGGGGAGCTGTTCGACCAGGAGGGCCGACTCACCGCCCGCGCCACCTCCACGGCGCGGGTGATCCGCCAGGACGAACCCTGATGCAGCGGCCGGACTGACTAGCTGAAGAGGCCGCTCACCTGCATGGCCTTGGTCATGTCGCCGTCCACCTTGAGCTTGCCGCTCATGAACGCGCTCATCGGCGGCAGATCGCCGTCCACCATGGCCGCCAGATCCTCGGGGGTGACGCCGAAGGTGGTCTCGGCCGGCTTGTCGTCGTTGCTGACCTCCATGGGCGAGGTCGTGCCGTCCACGTGGATGACGCCGTCCTCGCCGAGGTCGAACTTGATGGGGAAACCCAGCGGAGTCTTGTCCGCGAACTCGTTGCGAAGCTTGTCGGTCAGTTGTTCGAGCACCGCGAGTGCCTCTTCTCGTTTCAGTGGAAAGGCCACATCATGCGTGCTCGGCCCGCCGCAGGCAAGAGCGCCGGCGGACGCGCTAAACTGCGGCCCCGTGCAGGACCCGGGCCCCAACCGGAGAGGAGCCACCCCATGAGCAACAGGCTGGCTGAGCCGCTGACGCTGCCCTGCGGCGTCACGCTGCCGAACCGCATCCTGAAGTCCGCGATGACCGAGGGCCTGGCCGACGATCGGGACCGGCCCACGGAGCGCCACGTGCGCCTCTACCGTCGCTGGGCGGAAGGCGGCGCCGGCACGCTGGTCACGGGTAACGTGATGATCGACCGGCGCTTTCTCGAGCGGCCCGGCAACGTGGTCATCGACGACCCGGACGACGGCGAGGCCATGGCGGCGCTGCGCGCCTGGACCGAGGCCGGAACGTCGGCGGGCAACCAGCTTTGGATGCAGATCAGCCACCCGGGGCGCCAGTGCGGCAGGATCGTCTCGGCCCGACCCATGGCACCCTCCGAGGTCCAGCTGAACCTCATGGGCAATTTCGGCCGGCCGGTTGTCATGACCGAACACGATATCGAGATCGCGCTGGGCGGCTTCACCCGCGCCGCGGCCGTCGCCCGGGATACGGGTTTCACCGGCGTGCAGATCCACGGGGCTCACGGCTACCTGGTGAGCGAGTTCCTGTCGCCGAAGCTCAACCGCCGGGAGGACCAGTGGGGCGGCCCGCTGGAGAACCGGGCACGTTTCCTGCTGGAGGCCGTCCGCGGCGTGCGCTCCGTGGTGGGCCCCGCCTTCCCGGTCTCCGTGAAACTCAACTCGGCCGACTTCCAGAAAGGCGGCTTCAGCTTCGACGACAGCCTGCAGGTCGCTCAATGGCTCGACGAGGCGGGCGTGGACCTCATCGAGATCTCTGGCGGCAATTACGAGCAGCCGACCATGTTCGGCATCGAGGGGCGGCCGGAGGACGCCGCCGACAGCCGGCGGCAGAGCACGAAGCGCCGCGAGGCCTTCTTCCTCGAGTACGCCGCGCGCATGCGCGAGCGCATCGGCACGCCGCTCGCCGTCACGGGCGGCTTCCGTACCCGCCGGGCCATGGAGGAGGCGCTGGCGAACGACGAGGTAGACGTCATCGGGCTCGCGCGTCCGCTCTGCACCGAGCCGGACCTGCCCCGGCGCCTCATCGACGGCAGAGCGGAAGAAGCGATTCGCTGGGAGGAGAAGATCGGCATAGGCAGGGGCCGCTTCGGGCCCGACAGCAATATCTTCCTGTTCAAGGCGCTGAACGCCTTCTCGGCGATCGCCTGGTACTACCGCCAGCTGGTAGCCATGGCTGACGGCAATCCGCTGCGCCTCGACCTGCATCCGCTACGCGCGCTGTTCGAACACCAGCGCTCGGAGATCCGCATCGCCCGCGCCCGCCGCAAGGCGGCAGGGTAGGAAGACCTTCAAACCCGACTACTTTCTCTGTTGGCCGCCCTGCGGGCGTATCCGTCTTGCTCCCGACAAAAGGTCGCGGCGACGGATACCCCCGCATGACGGCCACGACTGCGACGGCATAAAGGGGCTGCCGCTCAGCAGCGCCCGCTGACCGGCGCCTTCCCTCTCGGCAACGGGCCCGTCAGCGGGTGGGCAAGGGTGGCGGGGGCGTCCGGGCCGACTGGAGCCAGGACGGCGGGAAGGAGGCCCGGCCACCCTTGCCCGCCCGATGGCGGGCCAACGCCAACAGAAGGCGAACTCGGCACAGCCGTCACAACGGGTCGCCGGCGCGCTTCAGGTCGCCCGGCAGGTGTCGGCCTGCCAGGTAGTAGTGCACCGCCACCCACAGGTTCAGCAGCGCGAAGATGGCCAGTGCCCAGCGCAGCGAGTCGTCGCCGTACAGGGGTACCAGCAGGTCGCTCACGGCGCCCAGTGCCCACGGCCCGGCACCGAGCCCGATGATGTTGATGATGAACAGCAGGATCGCCGCGGCCACGCCGCGCATGCGCAGGCCCACGAGGCTCTGGGTCTGCGCGAAGGTGGTGGCCTGGTAGAAGTTGCCGAGCACCACCGGCACGCAGAAGACGAGCAGCGCCCAGCCGGCGTTGTCGAAGAAGTAGACGGCCACCGCGAACGGCAGCGCCACCAGGGCGGCCAGCCCGGCGGTCCACAGGCTCCAGCTGGGGTTGGTGGAGCCCAGCCGGTCAGCCAGGTAGCCGCCGAGGAAGATACCGATACCGCCCGGGATGCCCAGGATGAGCCCGAGCCACGTGCCGATCTCGCCCGTGGTCATGCCGTGGGTGCGCACGAGGAAGGCCGGAAACCAGGTAGCCACGCCGTAGCCGCTGAAGGCGGCCAGCGCCGCGCCGAAGGCGAGGTGAATGAATGATCGCCGGCGGGACAGGAAGAAGAACGTGCGCTTGATGCTGGGCCGGTCCTGGTCCGCGACGCGGTTCTCCGACAGGCCCCGTTCCGGCTCCACCAGCGTGAACCGGACTACGAGGGCCAGCAGGATACCCGGCACGCCGACCACGAAGAACGCCATGCGCCAGCCGAAGA
>CAZRSA010000124.1:0-7986 GCA_964602525.1 uncultured Woeseiaceae bacterium | reverse complement strand
CCGGCGTCTCGGGCACGTGCAGGCTGACCACGTCGGCCTCGGCGAGCAGGTCCGAGAGGTGGCCCCGGGACGACGCGTTGCCCAGCGGCAGCTTGTTCTCGATGTCGTAGTAGATCACCTGCATGCCCAGCGCCTCGGCCATAACGCCGAGCTGGCTGCCGATGTGGCCGTAGCCGACGATGCCCAGCTTCTTGCCGCGGATCTCGTAGGAGTCCGACGCCGTCTTGGCCCACTCGCCCCGGTGGGCGGCGGCGTTCTTCGCCGGGATGCCCCGGAGCAGGAAGACCACCTCAGCGAGCACCAGCTCGGCCACGCTGCGGGTGTTGGAGAACGGGGCGTTGAACACCGGCACGCCCTTCAGCTCGGCGGCCGCGAGGTCCACCTGGTTGGTGCCGATGCAGAAGCAGCCGATGGCGGCCAGCTTGCCGGCCCCGGACAGCACGTCGGCAGTGAGCTGGGTACGGGAGCGGATGCCGACGAAATGGACGTCGGCGATGGCCTGCCTCAGGTCGTCGCCGGTCAGCGAGCCGGTGAGGGCCTCGACGTTGGTGTAGCCGGCCTCGCGCAGCGCCTCACGGGCCGCCGGGTGGACGCCTTCCAGCAACAGGAAGCGGATGCGGTCCTTCGACAGCGAGAGTCGGGTGGTCATAGGGGTCCTGATCAGGGTGCCGGCGGCGGGCCGTCACCGTGGTGGACTGGTGGGCGATGCAAGGATCGAACTTGCGACCTCCGCAATGTGACTGCGGCGCTCTCCCAGCTGAGCTAATCGCCCGCCCGAGGGAGCGTAATGATACAGGAAATTCTGGGACGGACACCATTCCGGCGGATCGATTACCGTCGGCGTTTTGCGACATGGGGTGCCGCTATTGATCTCAACGGCTTATGTCATCGAATTGAGGCCAGTTCGAGCGATACGTCTGCCAACACCGACAGCGCAGCGGACTACCAACCTGACACCCCGGCCCAGGAAGTGCTTGCAACCAATTGACATAAGGAGGAATTGCTCTGACTGGCATGAAGGTTGCTCAGGTGCCCCGGGTCCGTGACCGCCGTCACACAACCACGAGGAACCGATGCACGCTTCGATCTCGCACCTGTCGGGGTACCGGTCAGCCACTGCCCGGGGGCTTCCGATCATACTCCGCCTCTCCCTGCTGATGCTGAGCACCCTGTACCTGGGCGGGTGCGGATCCGGCTCGGGAGGTGCGCAGGAAGCCCGAACATCGGTCTACGGCCCGGACTCGCCCGGGAGCGATGCCGATCCTCCGCCGCCGAACGGCGGGTCGGCGGGCGGCGACACGCCGTCGACGAATGGCCCCGTCGCCATGTTCAGCTACGAGGGCGCCCTCGAGGACGCAGCCCCGATCGACGGGGCCAGGATCGACGCAGAACGCGTCTACTTCTTCATGGATCCGGGCAGCGACTGGCCGTCCCGCGACGTGGTCCGGATCGACTATTACTGCTGCAAGGGCCTCGAGGGTCCCGGCGCCGGTGAGCCCCACGGACCCCGGCTCTCCGTGAGCTACGAACCCTGGTCCCTGGCCGTGGACCTCTCGAGCCTGCCTGCCGGGAGCCTTCGCGAGCTCGAGACCCGGGCCTTTTTCGCCGATGGCTCATCCAGCGACATCCGGCGGTTCCGCTTCGAGATCGCGGGCACACCGGAACCCAATACGCCCCCCGTCATCGGCGGTCGACCCGAGCCAGGCATCTCCGTTGATCGTTCGTATCAATTCACGCCCAGCGCCGCCGATGCGGATGGCGACACGCTCGGCTTCTCGATACGCAACAAGCCCGCCTGGGCGGATTTCGATCAGTCGACCGGTCGTCTGGCCGGAACGCCATCCGCCAGCGACGTCGGGGAGTACCGCGATATTCTGATCTCGGTGAGCGACGGCCGGGACACGACCTCACTGACTCCGTTCAGCATCCGGGTCGAGGCCGTGGGTACGGGATCGGTGGCACTGTCGTGGCAGCCTCCGACCCAGCGCGAGGACGGCACGCCCCTGGTCGGGTTGTCCGGCTATCGGCTGCTGTTCGGCCGGACCTCCCGGCAGTACACGGAGGAGATCCGCATCGAAAATCCCGGTATCACTTCCTGGGTGATCGAGAACCTGACCAGCGGTACGTGGTACTTCGCGATGACGGCCTTCGACGAGGAGGGACTGGAAAGCGACCTGTCGGCAGAGGCGGTCAGAACGGTGCCCTGAGCCGACCAATACTGATGGTCCGGTTCCCGATCGGCCTGACAGGCACTGTCGCGGCAATTTGCAGATGAGTACACTGAGCGCCGTCCCGAACAGGTATCGCGAACATGCCCAGGAAGACCGTGCATCTCATCGCCGCCGCGCGCCCGAATTTCATGAAGGTGGCGCCCCTCTATCACGCCCTCTCCGCCACCGACTGGTGCACGCCGCGAATCGTGCACACCGGCCAGCACTACGACTACAACATGTCGGACGCCTTCTTTCGCGACCTCGGCCTGCCGAAGCCGGACCATCACCTGGGCGTGGGCAGCGGCTCGCACGCCGAGCAAACCGGCGGCGTGATGATTGCCTACGAGAAGGTCTGTCTGGCCGAGAAGCCCGATGCCATCATCGTGGTGGGCGACGTGAACTCCACCGCCGCCTGCGCGATGGTCGGCACGAAACTCTGGATCCCGGTGGTGCATCTCGAGGCGGGACTGCGCAGCCGCGACCGGCAAATGCCGGAAGAAATCAACCGCCTGGTGACCGATGCCATTGCCGACCTGCTCTGGACACCGTCCGCGGACGCCGACGAGAACCTGAAGGCCGAGGGTGTGCCGGCCGGGAAGATCGACCTCGTCGGCAACATCATGATCGACTCGTTCGAATTGCTGCGCGGGAAGATCGAGGCCTCCACGGCGCGCCGGGACCTGGGCCTCGAGGGCCGCGACTATGCCATCGTCACCCTGCACCGCCCCTCCAACGTGGATGCGAAAGAGAGCCTCTCGGCCCTCGTCGCCGCGCTCGGGAAGGCGGCGGAATCGCTGGCCCTGGCCTTCGTCGCCCATCCGCGAACCACGAAGAGCCTGGAGCGCCACGGCCTGAAATCCGTCATCGACCAGGCCGGCAATATCCAGCTGCTCGAGCCGATCCCTTACATCGACTTCATGAACGTGGTCACGGGAGCGAGGCTCGCGATCACCGACTCGGGCGGCCTCCAGGAGGAAACCACCTATCTCGGTATTCCCTGCCTGACGCTGCGGGAGAACACCGAAAGGCCGGTGACCGTCACGACCGGCAGTAATCAGCTCGTCACTGCGGATACGCTGGCGGAAAACGTGGCGGCGATAATGGCGGGGCGATGGAAGAAATCGTCCTGCCCCCCGCTCTGGGATGGCCACGCGGCAAGCCGGGCGGCCGCCAGCCTGAAGACGTTCCTCGATGCATAGCCTGGCCGGAGCCGTGAGTCTGCCGCGACGCTGATCCCGGCACGCCAACCCTCCCGCCCTCCTCCCGAATTCCCCGTCGGTAATCGGCGACAGGCGAATTCCCGCTGCATCTCAATGACTTATGTCAAACGGCGTTCCCTCGGGGCCGGATTATGTCGGCTGGCGGCGACACACGGGCACGCAGGAGCCCTCCAGCGGACCTGGCCTAACTACTTGTATTAAATACTAAAAAACAGATTTCAGCAGTTCGGGCATGGGACTTGCTTACCTCTTGCGCGACGGGCAGCGCACGATGGCACGGACTGCGGGTGCCGGCCTGCCCGGGCAAGACCAGTATCCAGAGGCCGAGCCGCCATCGCGGGCGGAAGTCCCGCGACCGGACGGCTTCGTCCGTGTCAAAGGAAACCCCATGCATCCGACAAAGCGCGTTTCAACTCCATCGGGCCATCTGCGCGGCCTGATCTGCCTCTGCCTGTTCGGCATGATGCACCTCGCAACGGCCTCGGCGGACCCGGCGAGCCGGGGCGAACCGGGACCGACTTCGGACACGCTCGGCGACGACGGGGGCGGCAACCCGACCCCTCTCGTTCCCACTCTGCCGGACGAACCCGATGGTCCCGAAGCGCCTGATGCGCCCGAAGAGCCCGCTCCGGCGCCGAATGATCCCGATGCCCCGGCAGACGACAACCCACCGCCGCCTCCGGCCGCCAACGGCGCGCCGGAGATCGGCGGCACGCCCCTCACGGAGGTGCACGCGGAGGAGCGATACGGCTTCACGCCCACCGCGCGCGACCCGGACGGCGACTCCCTGCGCTTCTCCATCGCCGGCAAGCCGGCCTGGGCAACCTTCGACACCCGCACCGGGACACTCGCGGGCACACCGACGATTGACGACGTCGGCGAATTCACGGGCATACTCATCTCCGCGAGCGACGGCCAGGAGACGGCAAGCCTCGGTCCTTTCTCGATACTGGTGAGGCCCGTCCGCACCGGCTCCGTCAGTTTGTCCTGGCAGCCGCCGACGCAACGCGAAGACGGCAGCGCCCTCACAAATCTCGCCGGTTACCGCCTCTTCTACGGCCGGCAGCCGGGCGAATACGCCAACCAGGTCCGCATCGAGAATCCCGGCATCACCCGCTATGTCGTGGATAACCTCGCAGCCGGCAGCTGGTACTTCGTGATGACCGCTTTCGACGCAGACGGTCTGGAGAGCGATTTCTCCAAGGAGGCGGTGCGGAGCGTCGCTCCCTGACGGCGCGCCTTGCTACGGGCAATCTCCCAGACTCTCCACCCAGGCGCTCAGCAGATTCACGCCTTCGGCGTCCACCAGGTTGGTGGCGAGCGGCGGCATGCCGTGGACGTCCCTGCGGTCCGTGCGCAGCACCAGCAGCGATCGCGCCGGCTCGCCCGGCGCGACGATCCGGGCGTCGACGATGCCGAGATCCCCGGATAACGGCATGGCGTTACAGGTGCCCGTATCCTGCAGCGGAACGCGGAAACGCAGATCCATGCCGGACGGCGTCGGTCCCGACGGACGGTGGCAGTTGGCGCAGTTCGTGTGCAGCCAGGAGCGGGCGCGCGCCTCGAGCGGTGCCGTGGTGTCCGAGGGGTCGGTGAGTCGCGGCAGGTCCGCCGGGTCATCGGTCAGGGGGGCCGTGAGCACGTCGATGGCATCCGCGGTCACCAGCTGATTGGCCGTGGTGCCCGTGGCGGGATACCGCAGATTGCTGTTCAGCTGCGCGTGCTCCAGACCCAGGGTGAACCCCGCCACCTGTGTATGGCACTCCAGGCACTGGGCACCGCTCGGATAGACCCAGGTCCGGCCGGCGACCGTCTTCGTCCCGCCCCCCGTCACCCGGGCCGCATCCGTCCCCGCCGCGTTCCATTCGTAGGTATAGCCCGCCCAGTCGCCGCCTGTGTGGCGCACGAACAGCCGGGTTTCTATCAGCTCGCCGCCCAGCCGGAAGTGTTTGACGAGCACGGAGCCGGCGGGGAACCGCCAGTCGCCGTCGTCATCCACGTCCACTGTCTCGCCGTCGGGCAGGGAATACCAGCGCTCCTTCGCGGCGCCGTCCGACCAGAACCCTGCGATGGGCTCGTAGGGGATCAGCGCCGGACCCGGCTTCGAGGGATCGTCCGGGTCCATGCAGCCCGTACCGGACAGGCGATCGGCGACGACGCCGCCGGATCGTCCGCCGGATCGTCCGCCGGCGCTGACGATGCGCCTTATGGCGTTCGCGCCGTAGTCGAGGAACAGCAATTCACCCTCCTCGTCTTCCGCGAACGAGACGATGGAACTGCCGGTGGTCACCAGCGTTTCGAATCCGAGCGCGCCCGCGCCGTCGTCCGTGGATGCGAACAGCCGGCCGTTGAGATCCGCGAATACGTAGCGGCCGGCGAGTTCCGGGATATCGTCGCCCCGGTAGACGTAGCCGCCGGTTATCGACCGTCCGATGCCGTGGTCGTATTCGATCACCGGGTCCACGAGATCGTCCGGGCAGACGTTGGATCGGTCGAAATCGTGGGCCCCTTCGCGGCAGCGCCAACCGTAGTTGCCACCGCGTTCCACCCTGTCGACCTCTTCCCAGGCGTTCTGGCCGACGTCGCCCAGCCAGAGCTCCCCCGTGGCGGCATCGAAGCTCCACCGCCAGGGGTTGCGGAAGCCCCAGGCAAAGATCTCCGGGCACGCCCCGGCGCCCGTCCCCTGCGAGCAAAGGGCGTTCGGCGCGAAGGGGTTGTCGGACGGGATGGCATAAGGGCGGTCGCCATCCACGTCGATACGCAGCATGGCACCGTGCAGCGTCGTCGTATCCTGGGCCAGGTCGTTGGGGTCGCCGGCGCTGCCGCCGTCGCCGAAGCCCGCATAGAGATAGCCGTCCGGACCGAACAGGATGTTGCCCCCGTTGTGATTCCCGAACGGCTGCTCGAGCGTCAGCAGGACCTCCTCGCTGCCCGCATCCACCGTCGATCCGCCGTCCGCGCTCGTGAAACGCGAGATACGCGAGACCAGGTTGCCCGCCGTATAGGAGATATAGACCTCGCCGTTCGCCGCGAAATCGGGATGAAATGCGAAACCCAGCAGCCCCGCCTCGTTAGGGCCCGAATTGACCCGTGCGGAGATGTCGACGACAACGTCGAGGGAGGAGGCCGACGGCGCGTTGGCGAAGCGCAGAATCCGTCCGCCCTTCTCCGCCAGATACCACCGACCGGAGTCGCCCGGCGCCTGCCGCAGAGCGATGGGCTGAGCGAAGGACGGCAGATCCGGAAAGGCCGGCACCGTCTCGACGGCCGCGACCGTCTCCGGCGCCTCACCGGCGAGACAGCTCGAATTCACCGGGCGCTCGTCCAGACCCGAGACCGGCGGCGGATTGCCATCGTCCGGAGGCGGTTCGCCCGGAGGAGATGGCGCTCCGGCACCGCCGCCGCCTCCGCCGCAGGCGGTGGCGAAGACACAGGCCAGGATAATACTCCGGCGCGCGCGGCGCGTGATCATCATGCACTCCCTCGCAAGCTCTTCATGCCGGAAGCCCCAATTTATGACGGCGGGGGTCTCAGAAACGCAGATTCCAGGAGAGCTTTGCCGCACTCCCTTCAGCCACCGTCTCGTCGCGGAGAAAGAGATCGAAGGCAACCTCGCCGGCATCGGCGACATTCCAGGCGCGGCGGTACTCGAGTGAGGGGTGGGACGACGCTTCGCCCTCCTCGTAGCGCACGCGGACCAGATAGTTGGCGAAAGGCGACCAGGACGCGGCGTCGGCCGCAGAGCCGGGGCCCCGCAACTCGGTCATCACGCCGATACGCACCGGGCCCTCCGCATCCTGCTGTACGGAGCGGCGAACGGTGGCGAGGCTGCGGATTGCCGGCGCGGAAGTCCAACCGGCCGGCAGACTCAGATCACGCAGCCCGACTTGCGCCGCATAGGTGGCAACCCCGTCCGGGGTGGATTTCATTTCCGCCTGCAATCGGTCGACGGCATCCACGGGCGCGGCAATGGCGATGCGGGCCTCGCTGGCGACGCCCGCCTGGTTCTCCCGGATCTGCCAGCGCAGAGACTCGATGGCCGGCAAGGGCTTCTGCACGTCGAACCGGGCATCGAAAACGGTGGCCGCGGCGTCCGGCGCGTCCGAGTTGGCGACCGTGGTGACGCCCGTGGCGAGCGTCGCCTGACCCGGGAGGGCGAGCGAATAGCGCAATTGCGGGCGGATCTGCGAGCGGTCCGCCTCCCTTTTCAGGTCGACGGTGGCCTGCAGGGACTCGTTGCCATCCGAGTAGCCGATGGCTGCAGTTCCCTTGCAGACCTCGAACTCGTCGATACCGCTGCATTCGGACTGCAACAGGGTGCCGCCGCTGGCAATTCCGGCGGACAGTAACAGGACCGCAACGATCGGGTAACAGTAAGAGCGCATCGCCCTGCAGAATGAAGCAAGAACCGTCGGCACCAACCTACCAGATGCCATGCGCCGGTCAAGGCACCAGTTCCCAAAACGCGGCACGAGCGGCCGCGCGAGTCGGTCCGCCCTTTCGATCGTTGCGGCTCAAAGGCCGTCCAGCAGCGCCAGTATCTCCGCCGTCTT
>CAZRSA010000123.1:3758-8069 GCA_964602525.1 uncultured Woeseiaceae bacterium | reverse complement strand
CTGGCCGAGTGGCGCCGCCGCTTCATGGCGAACCTGCCCGCGGTGCGCGAGCTCGGCTATTCCGACGTGTTCATCCGCATGTGGGAGTACTACCTCTGCTACTGCGAGGGCGGATTCCGCGAACGCGCCATCGGCGACGTCCAGCTCGTGCTCGGCAAGCCGGGGAACCGCAGCGCCGTCGGCGCCTGGCGCGGATGACGGCGGGGCGGGGTCGGTCATGACGCTGAGAAAAAAGCGACGTATCGTCGTCGCCGGTGCCGGATTCGCCGGCCTGGCGGCCGCCACCGCGCTGTCGCGGCGTTATGCGGTGACGGTGGTGGATCCGGGCGAGCGCTTCGAGTGGACGCCGAACATCCACGAGATCCTCTCCGGCTTGAAGCGCAGCGGCGACGTGCTGCTGGACAGCCGGGCCCTGGTGGAGCGTGCCGGGCATCGCTTCGTGCAAGACGCGGTCACCGGCGTGGACGTGGACGCGCGGAGCGTCCGCACCGCAGCAGGAGACTCCCTGGAATACGATGCCTGCCTGCTCGCGCCGGGCGGCATGCGCGACCATGCCGGTGTGCCGGGTGCCGCGGTGAACGCCCTGGACTTCCGCCATGCGGCGGCCGCGTATCGCATCCGCGAACGGCTGGCCGCGCTCGCAGGCCGAGGCGGGCGGCTATCGGTGGTGATCGTCGGCGGGGGCGTCTCCGGCGTCGAGGCCGTCGGCGAAATACTGCGCCGTCACCGGGAGACGGAGGGGCTGATCCTCCACGTGGTGGAGCGCGAGCCGGAAATCCTGCCGGGGCTGCCGGCGGCGCTGGCCAGGGACGTGCGCTCCCGTTGTGCGGCGCTGCCGGTGCGCTGGCATACCGATGCGCCGGTGGCGCGGCTGAACCCGAAGTCGGTGACGCTCGCCTCCGGCGAGCGCATCCCGGCGGACCTGGTCCTGTGGTCGGCCGGCCTGGCACCGCCGCCGTTCCTCGGCGAGGCGGGGCTGATACCCGGCGGGCGCCGCTGGGTGCCGGTCCGCGACACGCTGCAGAGCGAAGCTGCGCCCGCGGTCTTCGTGGCCGGGGACTGTGCGGAACTCACGCCGCCCCTGCGCAAGCAGGCCTACCACGCCCTGGACATGGGCGCCTATGCCGCCTGGAACCTGCAGCATTTCCTGCGCGGCCGGCCGCTGAAGGACTTCCGCCCGGCGCACAAGCCGCTGCTGATCTCGCTCGGCGACCTGGACACCTACCTGGTGGCGGGCGGCACCGTGCTGGCCAGCCCGCTGCTGGCTGCCGCCAAGGAAGGGGTGTACCAGTTCTACATGAGCAGGCTCTCCCTCGGCCTGCCCGCCCCCCGCCTCGCCGCCGGCCTGTTCTCCCGTGCGGCCAACGCTCTGCGCAGACAGGTGTTGCCAGAAGCGTTCTCGTGTGCAAGTCTTGCCTCAGTCCGGGGGGGCCGCATCGTAAGCACCGCCGACTAGCACCTGGCGCCCAGGCGTCATATAGGTGAAATCCGTCAGTGACCTGCGCCGCATACGGACGGGCGGTCGCCTGGGGGGGTGCTAGGCTCAGTCGGACACGCTGCGCGGGGATAGCTCGCAGCGGCAGCACGACAAGCTGAAAAATCGATGAGGGGTCCTATGAACAGAATGACTGTGCCGGTGCTCCTGGCACTGGGCTGGTTCGTCCTCGCGCTACCGGCACCCGCGCTGGCAGCCGAGTTCACCATCGGGGACATCGAGGGGAGCTTCAATTCCGAAATCTCCATCGGTGCGAGCTGGCGGGTCGACGAGATCGATCCGAGCCTCGTGACGCCGGGCAACTTCCCGGGCGGCCGCGCCTCGAGTAACACCGCCGACGACGGCAACCTGAACTTCGAGGACGGCGATATCTACTCGCTGATCCTGAAGGGCGTGCACGATCTCGAGCTCCGCTACGAGAACATGGGCGTGTTCCTGCGCGGCAAGTACTGGTACGACCACGAGCTCGAGAACGGCTCGCGACCCCACGGCAACCTGCTGAACGAGTACGTGCCGGGCGAGGAACTGGATGACTCGGACTTCAACGACTTCGCGAAGTCCTCGGGCATCGAGCTGCTGGACGCCTTCTTTTATGCCGACCTGACCATCTTCGACAACGTGCCGCTGGACTTCCGCATCGGCCGTCAGGTGCTTTCCTGGGGCGAGAGTACGTTCATCCAGAACGGTGTGAACTCCATCAACCCCGTCGATGTGTCGGCGTTCCGCCGTCCCGGTGCGGAGATCAAGGAAGGCCTGCTGCCGGTCAGCATGGTGTCGTTCAATGCAGGCCTTACCCAGGCGCTCAGCATCGAGACGTTCTACCAGCTGGAATGGGAGCGCACCGTCATCGACGGCTGCGGCACCTACTTCTCCCAGACCGACCCCGCAGCCCAGGGCTGTAACGGCGTGACGCTCGACGCCACGCTGCCGGACCGGGTGAACTACGTGAACGACCTGTTCATCACCCGCACCGAGGACGACATCCCCGACGACGGCGGCCAGTGGGGTGTGGCCCTGCGCTACTTTGCGGAGAACCTGAACTTCAGCGAGTTCGGCCTGTACTACATCAACATCCACAGCCGCACGCCCTACTTCAGCGGCGTGGTGTCGGGCAATCCGACCCTGCCCGACGGCAGCCTCGGCCCGCCGGACGGCAGCCCGGACTTCGAGCCGTTCATCCCGGGCAATCCCTTCGGCGGAAATCCGCAGTACACCATCGACTATCCGGAGGACATCGAGATCATCGGCGCCAGCTTCGCGACCAACGTGGCCGGCTACGCGCTCTCCGGCGAGGTGAGCTACCGACCGGACTTCCCGGTGCAGCTCAACACCGTGGACCTGCTGCAGGCGGCGGTGGGCGAGGCGCCCTGGAGCCCCGTGACGCCGCGCGTGCTCGCGACGCCGCCGGGCGAGACGGCGCAGGGCTACGACGACTTCGACGTGCTGCAGTGGCAGTTCACCGTGGTCAAGTTCTTCGAGCAGGTGCTCGGCGCCAACCGTCTGTCCATCGTCGGCGAGGTCGGCGGCAACCGGGTGAGTTCACTGCCGGACCCCGTTTCCTCTACGCGCTACGGGCGGTCGCCGATCTACGGCACCGGCGCGTTCGAGCCCATCCCGCTGGCATCGCTGGGCCTACCGCTGCCCGGCAACCTGACCTGCGAGGGCTTTTTCCCGCCGCCGCCTTTCGATCAGCTGGTCGACCCGATCGTGCCGAACATCACGCCGGCGAACTGCACTGACGAGGGCTACGTCACGGACACGAGCTGGGGTTACCGGATACGCGGTTCGCTGACCTACAACAGCGCGATCGCCGGCATCAACCTGACGCCGAACTTCGCCTGGTCCCACGACGTGGACGGCTACTCGCCGACGCCGAACTTCAACGAGGGTTCCAAGGCGCTGAGCGTGGGCCTGGATGCCGATTACCTGAACCGGTATACGGCGTCGGTGTCCTACACCCGCTTCAGCGGCGGCGACTACAACACGCAGAAAGACCGGGACTTCGTCTCGGTGAGCTTCGGCATCATTTTCTGATATCGTGAATCTACTAATCGAATGGTGAAACGCATGCGCAGATCAGCAATCTCCATGGTGTCGGCCGCGGCCTGTCTGCTGGCCGGAACCGCCGTGGCGGGCATTTCGCCCGAGGAGGCCGCGCGGCTGGGCGGCCCCGAACTGACCCCGATGGGCGCCGAGCGCGCCGGCAACGAGGCGGGGACCATCCCGGAGTGGACCGGCGGGATGACCGAACCGCCGGCGAACTACGTGGACGGCGGTCCCCTGGTCGATCCGTTCCCCGAGGACGAGCCGCTGTTCGTCATCACGGCCGAGAACTACCAGGAATACGAGGAGAACCTGTCTCCCGGCCAGATCGCCGTCCTGAAACGTTACCCGGATACCTACAGCATGCCGGTCTACGAGAGCCGGCGGACGGCGGCCTACCCCCAGGAGGTCTATGACCAGGTCAAGTCCGGCGCCGTGGACGTCGAGCTCGTCGCCGGCGGCAACGGCCTGGAGAACCTCGGCTCCGACTTCCCGTTCCCGATCCCCGAGAGCGGCATCGAGATCGTGTGGAACCACGTGATGCGCTACCGGGGCGGCAGCTTCAAGCGTACCTACGCGCAGATCCCGGTGCAGTCCAACGGTGCCTTCAGCCCGGTCATCTTCGAGGACCAGCTGACCTACGCCCGGTATCTCGAGGACGCGCCCGCGAACCGGCTGTTCTACTACAAGCAGCGCATCGTCGCGCCGGCCCGCCTTGAGGGCGACGTGCTGCTGGTGCACGAGAACATCAACCAGGTGAAGGAGCCCCGCGC
>CAZRSA010000123.1:0-3658 GCA_964602525.1 uncultured Woeseiaceae bacterium | reverse complement strand
GAGTATCTGCGTTACGAGCTGCATCGGGTCTGGGTGGTCGAGGCCACGCTGAAGGAGGGCGAGCGCCACATCTACGCCAAGCGGGTCTTCTACGTGGACGAGGACATGTGGCAGATCGCGGTCGCCGACCAGTACGACGGTCGCGGCGAGCTGTGGCGGGTGAAGGAGGCGCACCAGATCGTCCATTACCAGGCACAGGTGCCCTGGGCGATCGCGACCTCTTCCTACGACCTGATCTCCGGCCGCCACCTGCCGATCGGCCTTGACAACGAGGTGGAGGGTTACTCGTACGTGTGGGGCTACGAGGCCACCGAGCGCGAGTACACGCCGGCGGCCCTGCGCAGGTCCGGTATCCGGTAAGAGACGGCACGCGGCCGGCCGCCCGGTGAGCGCGGCCGGCCGCGTATATCTGCAGAGGGGGAGTCCTTGAAGAAAGCGGTTGCAGCGCTGCTGTGCCTGTGGGCGATTGCGGGCATGGCCCAGCCGGAGCCTTTCGCTTATCGTCCGGCCATCCAGTCGCCGGACGCCGAGAACGCACTGCTGGCCGACCTCGACCGGGCGGGCGAACGGCTCGTCGCCGTGGGTGAGCAGGGCCACATCATCTATTCCGACGACGCCGGCGCCAGTTGGCAGCATGCCGACGTGCCGGTGTCCCTGATGCTGACCGCGGTGGACTTCCCGACTCCGGATGCGGGGTGGGCCGTCGGCCACGAGGGCATTACCCTGACGAGTGCCGACCGCGGCGAAACCTGGTCGGTAGCCCTGACCGGCGAGGACATCGCCGAGCTGCAGGTGGATGCCGCGAGGGAACTCATCGAGGAGGCCCGGCAGAGGCTCGAAAACGCGCCGGAGGAAGAAAAGGAGGACGCGCGCTGGGCGCTGGACGAAGCCGAGTTCGCCCTGGAGGATGCCGAACGCGCCCGCGAGGACGGCATCATCCATCCCGCGCTGAACGTCAGGTTCGAGGACGAGCGCAGCGGTTATATCACCGGTGCCTACGGCCTGCTGCTGCGTACCGACGACGGCGGCGCGACCTGGCGGCTGCACTCCCACCGGCTGGATAACCCCAATGGCTTCCACCTCTACGACATCACCAGAAGCGAGTCCGGCGCCCTGTTGATCGCGGGCGAGGCCGGCCAGCTGCATCGTTCGCGCGATAACGGGGCCACCTGGGAGGCGCTGGACTCGCCCTACGAGGGCTCTTTCTTCGGTGTGATCGCGACGGAGCAGGGCAGTGTCCTGATCTTCGGGCTGCGCGGGCGGATCTTCCGCTCGGAGGACGACGGCGACACCTGGACCCCCATCGACGCGCCCGGCGAGAGCACGCTGTTCGCCGGTCAGGTGTTCCAGGACGGGCGCATCCTGCTGGTGGGCGCTGCGGGCACCGTGCTCGAGAGCCGGGACGACGGGCGGAATTTCTCCACGCTGCCGCTCGACACCCGCGCCTCTCTCGCCGCGGTGGAGAAGGTCGGCAACGGCCGTCTGCTCACGGCCGGCTTCGGCGGCATCCGAGCCGGCCTCGATACGGCCGGGGGCGCTGCACCATGAGCGACGAGAGGAACCAGGAGCCCCTGAACGGCGAGGAC
Organism: uncultured Woeseiaceae bacterium; assembly: GCA_964602525.1. Lineage (GTDB taxonomy): Bacteria > Pseudomonadota > Gammaproteobacteria > Steroidobacterales > Woeseiaceae > Lentisalinibacter. The sequence continues at coordinate 2,072 of CAZRSA010000123.1, read as the reverse complement.
GAGGAGTCCCGCCAGCGCCGGCTGCAGGAGCAGCTCGCGCGTGAGGCGCACGTCGCGCCGCTGCTGTTCGGTAACCGCCCGCTCATCCTGCTGCTGTTCGCGGCGGTCACCGCCTTCCTGACCTTCCAGGCCAGCCAGCTCCGCCCGGATGCGAGCTTCGAGAAGATGATTCCCGTCTCGCATCCGTATATCGAGAACTACCTCGACAACAAGCAGGACCTGGCGGCGCTCGGCAATTTCGTGCGCATCGTCGTCCAGACCACCGAAGGCGACATCTTCGACGCGGAGTTCCAGGAGACGCTGAAGGAAATCACCGACGAGGTCTTCTTCATCACCGGCGTGGACCGGTCCAAGCTCGAGTCGTTGTGGACACCGAACGTGCGCTGGAGCGAGGTAACCGAGGAGGGCTTCCGCGGCGGCGCGGTGATCCCCGACGACTACGACGGCTCGGCGCGGGCCCTGCAGCAGCTGCGGGAGAACGTGGACCGCTCGGGGCAGATCGGCCGCCTGGTCGCCAACAATTTCCGCTCCGCCGCCATCATCGCACCGCTGGTGGACGTGAACCCCGAAACCGGTGAGAAACTGGACTATCACCAGTTCTCCCGGGACCTCGAGCGGCTCGTGCGCGACAAGTACGAGAGCGACACCATCAAGATCCGTATCACGGGTTTCGCCAAGGTGGTGGGCGACCTCATCGACGGTGCCACGCTGGTGGCCTCCTTCTTCGGCATCGCCTTCCTGATCACCCTGGTCCTGCTCTACTACTACTCGCGCTGCCACTGGGCGACCATGATGCCGCTCATCTGCTCGACGGTGGCCGTGATCTGGCAGCTCGGGCTGCTGAAGACCTTCGGCTACGGCCTGGACCCTTACTCGATGCTGGTGCCGTTCCTGGTGTTCGCCATCGGCATCAGCCATTCCGTGCAGATCATCAACAACGTCGCCAACCGTTTCAGCGTCGGCGCCACCGCCGAGCAGGCCGCGCGCGGCACCTTCCGGGTGCTGTTCCTGCCGGGCATGGTGGCGCTGGTCAGCGACGGCATCGGCTTCCTCACGCTCATGGTCATCGATATTCCGGTGATCAAGGAGCTGGCGTTCACCGCCGGCATGGGCGTGGCGGTGATCATCTTCACCAACCTGTTCCTGCTGCCCGTGCTGCTCTCCTACACCGGCATCTCGAAGCACGGCGTCCGTCATCTGCAGAAGCGCCGGGAGAAGCCTTCCCGCATCTGGCGGTTCTTCGGTAATTTCGTACTGCGGGGCCGTGCCACCGCCGCCATCGGCGTAGCCGTCGTGCTGGCAGCCTTCGGTCTGTATTTCAGCCAGGACCTGCGCATCGGCGACCTCGACCCGGGGGCGCCCGAACTCAGGCCCGAGTCGCGCTATAACCTGGACAACGCCTTCCTGACCGAGAATTTCTCCACCGGCACCGACGTCTTCGTGGTGATGGTCGAGACGCCGCCGCAGCAGTGCGGCGAGTACGAAACCCTGGCTGCCATCGACCGCTTCCAGGAGGTGATGAGCGACACCCGGGGCGTGCAGTCCGTCGTCTCGCTGGTGAACGTCTCCAAGCTGGTCATCCAGGCGATGAACGAGGGCAACCCCCTCTGGCACACGCTGAGCCGCAACCAGTACATACTGAACAACTCGCTGTCCCGGGTCCCCTCGAACCTGATGAACGTGGACTGCAGCATGGTGCCGGTGCTGCTGTTCCTGGAAGACCACAAGGCCGAGACCCTGCAGCAGGTGGTGGACGACGCCGAGGCGTTTGCCCAGGCGAACAACAGCGATCAGGTGCGGTTCTCGCTGGCCGCCGGCAATGCGGGCATCGAGGCGGCCACCAACGAGGTGATCGCCACGGCCCAGTACCAGATGCTGGCGCTGGTGTACGGCGTGGTCAGCTTCCTCGTGCTGCTTGCCTTCCGCTCGTGGCGCGCCGTGCTGTGCATCATCCTGCCGCTGGCGCTCACCTCCGTGCTGGCGCAGGCACTGATGACCTTCCTCGGCATCGGCGTGAAGGTGGCGACCCTGCCCGTGATCGCGCTGGGCGTCGGTATCGGCGTGGACTACGG
>CAZRSA010000122.1:0-8076 GCA_964602525.1 uncultured Woeseiaceae bacterium | reverse complement strand
AAGCCCTTGATAGGCGAAGGAGGGGTTTGCGGGCAATCGGGGAATACCGCAGCCGGCTTTCGCGGCTCGGGTAGGCGGCGGGCCTTATCCGTTGACCAGGACGGTCTCGTGGCGGATCAGGTGGCGCATCTCGTCGCGGAAGATATTCACACCGATGAAGAACTCCCGCATCATCACCACCCACAGGTAATAGCCGCGCTCGGTGAGTTCCAGCTTCGGCCCCCGGCGGCGGACGGCGCCGAGAAGCCTCAGGCCGGTGAGTTCCGGGAAGAGTACCCGCCGGAAACGCCCGCCGAAGCGCTGCTCGGCCGCATCCAGGTCCAGCGAGCCGCCGAACATGAACATGAGCAGGTAGTAGCGCATCTGGTCCCGCTCGCTCATGTCCCGGCTGCGCACGATGCCGGTGCCGCCCCGGTCGGCCAGCTTCAGGTAGTGGTTGATGGAGAAGGTGCTGGCATACATGGTGCCGCCCATGTAGCTGAAGGCGCCGCTGCCGAGGCCGAGGTATTCCTCCTCCTCGGTGATGTATTCGTCGATCATCATGGAGTCGGAGCGGGAGAAGCACCAGGCCGACGAGCGCACGTAGCCCGCATCCAGCATGTGCCCCGCGATGCGGTGGTAGAGCTCGCCCTCCCGGGAGAAGTCGACATCGCCGATGTGCTTCTCCATCGACTTCCGGGTGGCGTGCGCCGTCATGAGGGGGTACCAGGAGACCTGGTCCGCACCCAGCTCGTCGGTGAGCGTGTGCATGTCGCGCGCCAGGCTATCGTCCGACTGGCTGGGCAGGTTGAAGATCATGTCCACGTTGATGGTGTCGAACTGACCCCGGACGGCATCCAGCCGCTCGCAGATCAGCCGGCTGCTGCCGAACTTCTCGTAACGCTGCATCGAGCGGAGGATGTCGTCGTCCAGGCTCTGGACGCCCACCGAGAGCCGGTTGACCCCGGCGTCCCGGAGCATGGAAAGGCGGCTGTCGCCCAGGTCGTCGGGGTTGGTCTCGACGGACACCCTGGAGATCGGGTGGTCCCGGCGCACCAGCTCGATGGTCTCGGCGAGCTCCTCGGGCAGCACGGTCGGTGTGCCGCCGCCGACGTAGAGCTCGCCGAAGCGATAGCCGTGGTCGGTGGCGCGCTGGATCTCCTTGCGCAGTACCGAGTAGTAATGACGGGTACGCGCGGGCTGGTACTCCACCCGGTGGAACGGGCAGAACGGGCACAGTACCTCGCAGAACGGGATGTGCAGGTACAGCAGATACACACGGCCGGCGGTCGGCTCCGGCAGCGCGTTGGTGACCGGCGCCGTCTCGAAGCTCATGTAGCGGCGGTTCATCCGCCGCAGCGCGTGTGTCAGCAAGGATTGCATGGGCAATAAAAAGGCTGGCGGCACCGGGAGGTGCCGTCAGCCTGCTTTTTCTCATTCTTTCCCGGGCAGCGCAAGCCGTCCGGATGAGAGTCCAGCTTTATTCGAAGCTTGCGAAGTACGCCGCCAGGTTGGCGACCTGCTCCTCGCTCAGGTAGGACATATCGGGATCGTGATCCGTCGCCTCGGTGATCATGGTCTTGATCTCGGCCTCGGGAATACCTGCGAAGTCGTCTTCGTAGTGGCAGTCCGCACAGGCTTCTTCGGTATAGACGGCCTTGCCGGCTTCCACGTCGCCGCCCGCCCAGGCGGCGGTGCCGAGGAACATCAGCGGTGCGGCCATTGCGATCCAAGTCTTCTTCATCGTGGGTCCTCCACTTCGTGTCTGGTTCAGGCGGAATACTAACCCGGCCTCGTTGCCGGTAAAAGACAATATCCGTGTGCCGTTAAGCCTCCATTCAGGTTCGCGGTCCGGACCGAGGCCCCCCGGGACGTCCCGGCGACGGCAATGCCCGGTATCCGCGTCGAGCCTGCGGCGAGCCATGGAAAAAGGCCGATGGCTAAGCCGCCACCGGCCTTGTCCTGTCACGATTCGCCGGGCGCCGGTCGGCGTCGCGGCGGGGCTCGTGCGGCTACTCGGCGCTCGCCATGTAGGCCGCGAGAGCCTTGATTTCCTCGTCCGTCAGGCCGGAGAGATCCTCGTCATGCTCCACCTCGCCCGCGGCGACGGCCTTGATCATGCCCTTGATATCGTCCTTCGGCATGCCGGCGAAGTCGTCGCTGTAGTGGCAGTCCACGCAGGCTTCCTCGAACTTGGCCTTGCCCGCTTCCATGTGCCCGTCCGCCAGTGCGGCGGCGCCGAAAAAGACCAGCGGCAGGGCGACCAGCATCATCATCGGTTTTTTCATCGTGAGACTCCGGTTTTCTCGAACCTGTGATGATGATAGCGCGATAGGACGGACGGTCAAATGGAGAATCACGGCTCCGTTCAGCGCCGGTTCAGCACTCCTTCAGTCTAGAGCAGGCCCTCGTCGGCCAATCGCAGGATGTCCTCCTGCTGTAGGGCGGCGAGTTCGCCCCGACCGGGCTCGACGATGTCTCCACCCCGCAGCAGGCGATTCTTCGGCCGCATGCGGATGCCGGAGAGGGCCTCGGCGTAGAGTTCCAGCGGCTGGCGGGACAGCAGGTTGCTCATACCGGCGCGGTGACGGACCTCGCGCAGGCCGGTGAGGTCCAGCGTCGCGTTGGCCACCATGCTCTCGCCGCCCGGCGGCGCCTCGGCGACGACCCTGCCGTTGTAGTCCACGATCTTGGACATGCCGGTCGTCGATTCCGCAGGGAATGCCAGTTCTCCCAGCCGTGCCGAGTTGGCGGACACCAGGTACGCCATGTTCTCCACCGCCCGGGCGCGCTTGCAGACGTCCTTCGGCGTCAGCGCCGGGCTGCCCACCTCGCTGGTGTGGTGCAGGAATACCTCGGCGCCACGTACCGCGTGGCAGCGGGCGATCTCCGGGTAGAGGATCTCCTCGGAGGCGATGGCGGCGAGATTGCCGAGCTCGGTCCGCGCCACGGGGAATACGGCATCCAGGCCGTAGACGTCCAGGTAGCGGTCCCAGACGTCCCAAGGCGTCGGCGCGGACAGCGAGATCAGGCGGCGATAGCGCAGGACGACGTCGCCGGACGGGTCGATGACGAAGCAGGTCTGGAAGAACAGCGCCGGAAAGTGCTCGTCCTGCTCGTAGGCGTTGCCCGCCAGGTAGAGGCCGAAGGTCTGCGCGATCTCGCCCAGCGCCTCGTACTCCGGCCCGCCCGGCTCGAGTGCGGCCTTCTCCCGCCACTCGCGCACGGTCTCGCCCATGGGGAAGCCGGTCAGGAAGTACTCCGGCAGCACCACCAGGCGCACGTCGGTGCCGGCGAACTGCTTCACGAAGGCCTTGCTGCCGGCGATCAGCCGGCGCGCATTCGCGAGGTTCGCGCCCATCCGCTCCCGGGCGGAGGCCCGGTCGGAGCAGGCATTCACGCAGTCGGTGCCCATCTGCAGGGCCAGGGCCGTGTAGCGCTCGCTCACCCGTCATTCTCCCTTGCGGCGATGCGCAGAGTGTAGCCGAAGCCCGGTCGCCGGGTACCGCAGCACGGGGATAGTTGAGAAATCCCATGATCCGTGTCACGAAAGTAGCGAAAACCATTGCGATTTCCGCTGCCTTTAGTACTCTTCGCACCTACACGGTGCAAGGGTGCGGCGTATCTCCGGGGGAGAGAGTCCACACCACAGGAAATGAAGCCGACCGACACCTCAAACCCCGATTTCTACCATCGGGTCGTGGACTGCCAATGGGCCTGTCCCGCGCATACCGACGTCCCCGAATACATCCGTCTCATCGCCCAGGGCCGCTTCTCCGACGCCTACATGGTCAACCGGGAGTCGAACGTCTTCCCGGGCATCCTCGGCCGGGTGTGCGACCGGCCCTGCGAGCCGGCCTGCCGCCGGCGCCGGGTGGAGGAGAAACCGGTGGCCATCTGCCGGCTGAAGCGGGTCGCGGCCGACCACAAGGACGAGATCGCTGACCGGCTGCCGCGCGCGCCGGCCGAGAAGAACGGCAAGCGGGTGGCCCTGGTCGGCGCGGGCTGTGCCTCGCTCACCGTGGCCAACGACCTCGCGCCGCTGGGCTATGAGTGCACCATCTTCGAGGCCCTGGACGAGACCGGCGGCCTCATGCGCACGAACATCCCCCAGTTCCGGCTGCCGCCGAAGGTGCTGGACGAGGAGATCGGCATGATCCTGGACATGGACGTCGATCTGAAGCTGAACCATCCGATCGGTAGCCTTAAGGACCTGCTGGACGACGGCGGCTTCGATGCCGTGTTCGTCGGCACCGGCGCGCCCCGGGGCAAGGAGCTGGAGCTGCCGGGCCGCCACGAGAGCGATCGCATCCACATCGGCATCCAGTGGCTGGAGTCGGTGGCGTTCAAGCACACGGAGTCCATCGGCGAGCGGGTGCTCATCATCGGCGTGGGCAACACGGCCATGGACTGCTGCCGCACCTCGCTCAGGCTGGGCGCGACCGACGTCAAGGTGATGGCCCGCAAGCCCCGTGGCTATTTCAAGGCCTCCGACTGGGAGCTGGAGGACGCCGAGGAGGAGAACGTCGAGATTCTCGTCAACCACTCGCCGAAGGAGTTCGTGATCGAGGACGGCCGGCTCACCGGCATGAAGTTCGACCTGATGGAGTACCAGGTCGACGAGCAGGGCCGCATCGACCGGGGCACGGCGCTGGAGGAGATATTCATCCCCTGCGACGACGTCATCCTCGCCATCGGCCAGGAGAACGCCTTCGACTGGATCGAGCGCGACATCGGCCTGGAATTCAACGAGTGGGATGCCCCGGTGGTGGACGAGACCACCTTCATGTCCACCCGCCCGGGCGTGTTCTTCGGCGGCGATGCGGCCTTCGGGCCGAAGAACATCATCTGGGCCGTCGCCCACGGCCACCAGGCCGCCATCTCCATCCACAAGCACTGCCAGGGCGAGGACGTCAACGACCGCCTGCCCGACGGCATGAACCTCATCAGCCAGAAGATGGGCATCCACGAGTGGAGCTACTCCAACGACTACAACCCGGCGGAGCGTCGCCTCATGCCGGCGGTGGACCTCGCAGAGCGGTTCAAGAAGATCGACATCGAGGTGGAGCTGGGCTTCACGCCTGAGCAGACGCTGGCCGAGGTGGAGCGCTGCCTGAACTGCGACATCCAGACCGTGTTCATCGACAAGCTGTGCATCGAGTGCGATGCCTGCATCGACGTCTGCCCGGTGGACTGCCTGGCCATCACGCCGAACGGCAGCGAGGAGGAGCTCAGGCAGAGCCTGACGCCGCCGGCCGAGAACCTGGCCGAGCCCTTCTTCGTCTCCGGCGCGCTGCCCCAGACCGGGCGAGTCATGATCAAGGACGAGGACCTCTGCGTGCACTGCGGCCTCTGCGCCGAGCGCTGCCCCACGGGCGCCTGGGACATGCAGAAGTCGCAGATCCTGATTCCCCATGCGGCGGACGAGGCCGCGCGGGCCGAACCCAAGGTATACAAGGCGGGATGACCGAAAAGCGCATCAACGACGTCGTGATCAAGATCGCGACGGTGAACGGCACCGGCTCCGCCAGCGCCAACGGCCTGCTCATGAAGTCCATCTTCCGCATGGGCGTCCCGGTGGTGGGCAAGAACTACTTCCCCTCCAACATCCAGGGCCTGCCCACCTGGTACGAGGTGCGCGTCACCGGCGCCGGCCACAAGGCCCGCGCCGGCCGCGTGGACGTCATGGTGGCCATGAACGCGCAGACCTACGCCGAGGACCTGGCGGAGGTGGAGTCGGGCGGCTACCTCATCTACGACTCCACCTGGCCGCGCTCGAAGCTGCTGGACCGCGAAGACGTCACGGTGATCGGGATCCCTCTGTCGAAGATGTGCAACGAGCACTTCGACGGCGCGCGGGCGCGCATCCTGATGAAGAACATCGCCTACGTCGGTGCGCTGGCGGCGTTGCTCGATCTCGACCTCGAGATCATCCGGGAGAACCTCCGGGACACCTTCGCGCAGAAGCCGGCGCTGGCGGACTCCAACATGGAGGCAGTGCATCTCGGCTACGACTACGCCGTCGAGAATTTCACCTGCCCGCTGCCCCTGACCGTCGAGAAGATGGACGCGACGAAGGGCCACGTGGTCATCGACGGCAACACGGCCGCCGGTCTCGGCTGCGTGTATGCCGGCGCGACGGTGGGCGCCTGGTACCCGATCACGCCTTCCACCTCGCTGATGGACGCGTTCAGCCGCTACTGCAAGCAGCTGCGCGTGGATCCGGAAACGGGAAAGAACAACTACCTGATCATCCAGGCCGAGGACGAACTCGCCGCCATCGGCATGGTGCTGGGCGCGGCCTGGAACGGAGCCCGGGCCTTCACGCCGACGAGCGGTCCCGGCATATCGCTCATGAACGAATTCATCGGTTTCGCCTACTACGCCGAGCTCCCGGTGGTGATCTTCGACGTACAGCGCACCGGCCCGTCTACGGGCATGCCGACGCGCACCCAGCAGTCGGACATCCTCTCCTGCGCCTATGCCTCCCACGGCGACACCAAACACGTGCTGCTGTTCCCGGGGGACCCCTACGAGTGTTTCACCATGGCGCCGGCGGCCTTCGACCTCGCCGAACGGCTGCAGACGCCGGTGATGGTGCTCTCCGATTTGGACATCGGCATGAACGACTGGATGGTGCCGGAACTCGAATGGGATGACGACTACCGGCCCGACCGCGGCAAGGTGCTGCACGCCGAGGACCTGGAGAAGATCGAGAAATTCCACCGCTATATCGACACCGACGGCGACGGCATCACGTGGCGTTCGTTGCCAGGCGAGCATCCTAAGGGCAGCTTCTTCACACGCGGCTCCGGCCATAACAGGTACGGCGCGTACACGGAGGACGCCGACGAGTACCAGGACGTGGTGGACCGGCTGCTGGTGAAGTGGGAGACCGCCCGGGAGCTGATGCCGGAGCCGGTCATCGAATACTCCAGGTTCAACCGCAGCGCGGTGCTGACCGTGGGCAGCGGTGAGGCCGCCGTATGCGAGGCGGTGGAACAGCTCGCGGCTGAAGGCGTGAAGCTGAACTACTGCCGGGTGAAGGCTTTCCCCTTCGGCGAAGCGGTCACGGACTTCATCGAGCGGCACGACCGTGTGTACGTGGTGGAGCAGAACCGGGACGCCCAGCTGCGCTCGCTGCTGATCCTGGACGCCGGGATCGACCAGAAGAAGCTGGTTCCGGTGCTGCACTACAACGGCATGCCGATGCATGCGGGCTTCGTGGCCGAGCGCATCCGCGAGGACCGGGAGAGAAACGAGGCAGCGTAACGATGTCCTACATACCCAAACCGAAAGTCGCCCACCCGCGCATGCCGAAGAACGATCTCGGGCTGACCCAGCGGGATTACGAGGGCACCGTCTCCACGCTGTGTGCGGGCTGCGGCCACGACTCCGTCACGAATGCCATCATCCAGGCGGTATTCGAGCTGTCCATCCCGCCGCACCGGCTCGGCAAGATGAGCGGCATCGGCTGCTCGTCGAAGACGCCGGCCTATTTCGTCGGCCCCAGCCACGGCTTCAACTCCGTGCACGGACGCATGCCCAGTGTCACCACCGGCGCAAACGCGGCCAACAACGAGCTGGTCTATCTCGGCGTTTCCGGCGACGGCGACTCGCTGTCCATCGGTCTCGGCCAGTTCACCCACGCCATCCGCCGCAACCTGGACATGTGCTACGTCATCGAGAACAATGGCGTGTACGGCCTCACCAAGGGCCAGTTCTCGGCGTCGGCGGACGTGGGCTCGAAGGCCAAGAAGGGCGAGGAGAACCAGCAGCCGCCCATCGACCCCTGCCTGCTGGCGCTCGCCACCGGCGCCACCTACATCGCCCGCAGCTTCTCCGGTGACAAGAAACAGCTCGTGCCGCTGATCAAGGGCGCGCTTACCCACAAGGGCTTCGCGCTGCTGGACGTGATCAGCCCCTGCGTCACCTTCAACGACCACGTGGGCTCCACCAAGAGCTACAGCCACACCCGCAAGTACTACCACCAGGTGGTGGGCACGGACTTCATCCCGCCGGCGGAGGAGATCAGGACGGCTTACGAGGAAGGCGAGGCCATGCCGGTGGAACTCCACGACGGCAGCCGCGTCGTGC
>CAZRSA010000121.1:0-8096 GCA_964602525.1 uncultured Woeseiaceae bacterium | reverse complement strand
TGTTCGACGCCGACGGCACCGCCGCCTACTGGCTGGAGTTCGCCGAGGACGCCGACGGCGAGCAGTACAGCCAGGAATTCCGCGTCAACTTCGACAGCGGCGACCGCTTCGCCGGGTTCGCCGGCGTGAGCTTCTTCCACGAGGAAGGCCGCCAGGGCGTACCATTCTCCACCGACGAGGGCGTGTTCGCCGTGTGCAGCGGGCTCGTGCCCGGCGTGCCCTGCATCAATCCGGACGGCTCCGTGAATTCCATCTTCCCGGGGCCCGTGATCTACAACGACCTCTTCGCCAACACCGGCGAGACGGACACCTGGTCCGTCTACCTCGACGGCACCTGGGCGCTCACCGACCGCATCAACGTCACGGCCGGCGTGCGCTATGTCTACGACGAGAAGAAAAGCGGCTTCCTCGCCACCGGCAACCCGGCGGTGCTGACCGGCGGCGCTCCGCTGCTGCCCTTCGGCGACACCGGCGGCGTGCTGGTGGAATCCGACACCCGGGAGTTCGACGACATCACGCCCCGGCTGCTGATCGACTTCGCGCCGAACGAGAATATGCTCCTCTACGCCAGCATCGCCGAAGGCCGGCGCGCCAACGTGGTCGATGTCTCCGGCACGGGCGGAGCCGCCAACCCGACGCCGGTGGTCACCGTCCTGCCGGAGGAGAAGATCCTCAGCTACGACGTCGGCATCAAGGGGCGCTTCGGCAACCTCTTCTACGACGCTGCTGTTTTCTATCAGGAGTACGAGGACTTCCAGACGTCGATCATCGATCCCGACAGCGGCGACGTAACGCCGGTGAACGCCGGCGAGGCCACCAACGCGGGCTTCGAGGGCTCGCTGGGCGGTGAGCTCACGCCCTGGTTGTCGTTCTTCGTCAACCTAGGCTACATCGACGCCCAGTTCGACGACACCGACTCCGAGGGCAATCCCCAGGCCTTCGCCGGCAACCGCTTCCGGCTCCAGCCGGAATGGACGGCTTCCGCGGGGCTGACCTACACGCAGGAGCTGGGCGCGGCGGGCAGCCTGTTCGCGACGCTGACCGCCAGCTACCGCAGCGACGTCTTCTTCGAAGATGCCAACGCGCCGATCGCCGGCCTGGAGATCGCGGAGGACGATGTGCAGCTCGCGAATCTTCGGTTAGGCTACGACTCCGCCGACGGCCGCTGGTCGGTCGAGGGCTACGTGTCGAACCTGTTCGACAAGGACTACATCATCGACGCCGGCAATACCGGCGGCGCCTTCGGCACGCCGACCTTCATCGGCGGTCCGCCGCGCATGTACGGTATCGAGGCGACCTGGCGACCGTTCTGAGTTTGCAGCCATGAGACTGACCCGACGCCGTTTCGTCACCCGTCTCCTGCCCGGCGCCGCCCTGGCGCTGGCGCTGCCGCCCGCCAAGGCCAGCCCCGCGGCGAGTTTCGTCCACGGCGTCGCCAGCGGCGATCCCACCGCCACCGGCATCCTGCTGTGGACACGGGTGACGCCGCGTTTCGAAACGCAGACGGAGGTCACGTGGGAAGTGGCCGCGGACCCGGAGTTCGAACGCATCCTGCAGAAGGGCGCGACGGCGGCGCTGCCCGAGCGCGACTACACCGTCAAGGCGGAAGTGGAGGGCCTCGAGCCCGGCCGGGACTACTTCTATCGCTTCCGGGCGCTGGGCGCGGTCTCCCAGACCGGGCGCACGCTCACCCTGCCGGTGGGCCCGGTGGAGCGGTTCGTGGTGGCCGCCTGTTCCTGCTCGAACTACCCGGCGGGCTACTTCAACGCCTACCGGGCCATGGCGCGCACCGACGACATCGACGTGGTGCTGCACCTCGGCGACTACATCTACGAGTACGAGGCGACAGGCTACGCGTCCGACCGAGCCCGTGAGCTGCACCGGCAGTCGGTGCCGGGGCACGAGGTGGTCAGCCTGCAGGACTACCGCCTGCGCCATGCCCAGTACAAGAGCGACCCGGACCTGCAGGCGGCGCACGCGCGGCATCCGTTCATCGTCTCATGGGACGACCACGAGTCCGCCAACGACGCCTGGCGCGACGGGGCCCAGAACCACGACGCCAGCGAGGGCGAGTGGTCTCTCAGGCGGCGCGCCGCGATGCAGGCCTACTACGAATGGATGCCCATCCGGGAGCCGCGCGGCGACGACCCCACGGCCAACTGGCGTGCGTTCGAGATCGGCGACCTGGCCACGCTGGTCATGCTGGAGACCCGGCTGTCGGCCCGCAGCCCCCAGCTGGACCTGCCGGCGTCCGTGGAGGCGGGCACCCTGGCCGGCGACCTGGCCGACCCGGCACGGCGCCTGCTCGCCGACGAACAGCGCCGCTTCGTCGCCGAGCGGCTGGCCGGCTCCCGGGAGGCGGGCAAACCCTGGCAGGTGTTCGGCAACCAGGTGCTGATGGCCCAGCTCACTGCGCCCGACCTCGCAGAGAACATGAGCCCCGCCGAGGTCGAGGCGCTGCCGGGCTACATACGGCCCTACGTGGAGTTCACCCGCCTCGGCGTGCCGCTCAGCGCCGACAGCTGGGACGGCTACGCGGCGGAGCGGGCCTGGCTGCTCGAGCAGTGCCGGCAGACGGAGGCGAGCCCGGTGGTGCTGAGCGGCGACTCCCACGCTGCCTGGGCCCTGGACGTGCTGGACCCGGCCGGCGGCGCACCGGCCGCGGTGGAGTTCGGCGCCACCTCCATCAGCTCACCGGGCTACCCGGAGGCCCTCGGCCTGGCGCCCGCCCGCATCGAACGGATGCTGCGGGAGGCCAACGGCAACCTGCATCATACGGACGTCGCCCATCGGGGCTTCCTGGCCCTGGACTTCGGCCGCGAGCGCGCCGAGGCCCGCTACCACGTGGTCGACACCGTGCACTCCCGCCGCTACCAGGCCTCGGTCTCCCGCCGCATGGCGATCGGCCCGCGCCGGGGCAAAGCCCCCCGCTGGCTGTAGGAGGGGCTTCAGCCCCGACCCGGCTTTCTATCAGCGCAGGCCCGCCATCGGGTGGGCATGGGTCGCGGGGACGCTCAGTCGGACGTCCTGTCCTCCTTCGCTTCGGCCGGGCCTCCTTCCCGCCGTCATGGCTCCAGTCGGCCCGGACGACCCCGCCACCCATGCCCACCCGCTGACGGGCCCTCAGCCGATAGGAGTGGCACCAGTCAGCAGGCGCCGCTGACCGGCAGTGCCTTCACGCCACCGCGAGCACGGCCGTCATGCGGGAGTATCCATCGCCGCGACCTTTTGTCGGGAGCAGGATGGATTCCCCCGCAGGGCGGCCAAAATAGAAAGCGGAGTCGGGCGTAAACGCCCTCCTACTGCACCCGGTAGTTCACCGTCAGGCCGTAGGTACGCGGCATGCCCCACAGGTCCACCGTACCGGCGATGTTGCTGATGATCGTGTGGGTGCGGTACTCCTCGTCGGTGAGGTTCTTGCCCCAGGCGGTCACGTCCCAGTTGCCGCTGGCGCTGGTCCAGCTGACACCGGCGCGCAGCAGGCCGTAGGAGTCCTCCCCGGAGCCGTTGGCGTTGCTGGGGTCGTGGAAAAACTCGTCCTGCCAGGCGTAGTTCAGATTGAAGTCCACGCTGGAGCCGCCGGCCAGATTGAAGGTGTAGTTGCTGGTGATGCTGTAGCTGTTCTCCGGCGCGCGCGGCAGGCGGTTGCCGGTGAAATCCTGACCGCCTGAGATGAACTGGTCGTACTCGGCGTCCAGGTAGCCGTAGTTCACGTTCAGTACCCAGTTGTCCGTCAGCAGCGCGGTGGCGTCGAGCTCCAGCCCCTGGCTGGTGGCCTCGGCGTTGGCGGCGATGAGCAGCGAGCCGTCCAGGCGGAAGACCTGCAGGTCCTCGTAGTCCATGCGGAACACCGCCGCGTTCACCCGCAGCCGGTTGCCCATGAACTCGCTCTTCACACCCACCTCGTAATTGGTGGCGATCTCCGGATCCAGCGGCGTCGCCGCCGCCTGGGGGGTGGCCGTCTGGCTCACGAAGGCGCCGCTCTTGTAGCCCCGCGCCGCCGTGAAGTAGACGAAGCCGTCCTCGTTGAACTGGTAGCTCACGTTGGTGGACGGCACGAATTCGTCCCAGCTCTCGTCCGCCGTGATGTTGTACGGCGTGTTCAGCACCGAGGGATCGCCGGTGTTCACGAAGGTGATCAGCTCGGCGGGGCCGTTCACCGGGATACCGAGCACGACGAGGTTCACCGGCACGCCCAGCAGCTGGCTCAGCAGGGCGCTGTCGAAGGCGGGGTCCTCGAAGTTCTCCACCGCCTGCTCGATCTCCTTCTCGTCCCGGGCATAGCGCGCGCCGATGCTCCAGGTCAGCCGGTCGCTGATATTCCAGTCGATCTTGCCGAACAGGGCCGTACTGGTGGTCTCGTTGATCTGGTTGAACTGCACGTCGCCGTCCAGGAGCGCGAAGCCCTGAGCTGCCAGGGGCGCATGGAAAGAACCATTGAAACGTTCCTTGCGGTCGACGTCTTCCGTCATGTAGAAGGCGCCCACCAGCCAGTCGATGGTGTCGCCGCCGGCCGAGGCCAATCGGAGTTCCTGGCTGATCTGGTCGGCTTCCTCGTCCACCGCGTTCGTCAGGTTGAAGGGCGTGGCACCCAGCGGCATGCCGGCCAGGTCCTCGAGCCAGGCGTAGTCGGTCTCGCGGTAGGCCGTAATCGAGGTCAGGGTGGAGTTGGCGAAGTCGTGGTCCACCCGCAGCAGCGTGCCGAGCGCGTCGCGCTCCTGGAAGGCCTCTGCCTCGGAGGCGCACTTACGCACGTCGCCGCCGGTGGTCGCCGCGATCACCGGCGGGTAGAAAACGGCCAGCCCGAGGGGGTCGTTCTTGTCCAGGTTGTTCACATTGCGGCAATTGCCGGCCTGGTCGTCGGTGGTCCAGTCGAAGCCCACCAGCACCTCGGTGGCGTCCGAGACCGTGAACAGGAGCTGGCCGCGGGCGCTGAAGTTGTCCTCGTCGTGATACTCCTCGCCGTCGACCACGTTATCCACGTAGCCGTCACGCTGGCGGCGGCTGAACGACAGCTTGCCGGACACGTTGTCGGCGACGGCGCCGTTGACGAAGCCGCGCAGCACGGTCTGGGAGTAGTTGCCGACCGTCGCGCCCAACTTCGCCTCGAACTCCGGCGTGGGGCGCTTTGTGATGATGTTGAGCGCGCCGCCCACCACGTTCTTGCCGAACAGCGTGCCCTGGGGACCGCGGAGAACCTCGACCCGGTCCAGGTCGTACAGGTCCATGGCCGTGCCGGCGGAACGCCCGATGTAGACCTCGTCGATGAAGGTCGCCACCGCCGGGTCGCTGCCGGCGGAGTCCAGCGAGTTGCCGATGCCCCGGATGTAGTACTGGGGTTCACCGATGTTGAACTGCGTCATCGTGAAGTTCGGCGTCTCCAGGGCCACTTCCTGCACCCCGGTGATCTTGCCTTCCTGGATGGCCTGCTCGCCGATGGCCGTCACGGAGATGGGCACCTCCTGCAGGCTCTGCTCGCGCTTCTGCGCCGTGACGATGATCTCCTCGAGCATGCCCGCCTCCTGGGCGGCGGCGGGCTGAACCGTCAGCAGCAGGCAGGCGCCCGCGCAGGTCGCGAAAAGGACTCTCGGCTTCATGACAATCTCCCCCTCTGAAGATCAGTTGTCCGTCTAATTGTGAAAGATACCCCGTTTGCGGGGCAAATGGCATCCCCCGTTCACCGGCTCAGGGGCCGGAGCGGCAGGCTGCGACGTTTCCCTCGCCCGCCGCGGCGCCGGCCACGGCACCGTCCGGCCAGGGGCACAACAGCGCGCTGTCGACCCGGGCGGATCCGGGTTCCGCCGCCGCGGCGGCGATGCCGTCCGGTGCCCGGCCCTCCTCCACCCAGCGCTCCAGCACGCGGATGGGGTTGAAGCGGTCCGGCGTCGGCGCCGGCAGCTCCCAGCAATGGCCGTGGCCGGGGATCATGAACAGGCGCAGAAAATCGTCGATGTCGCCGCCGTTGGCAAGGGCGACCTCGCGGTGGTAGTGGACGCTCTGGTCGGGCAGCACCAGCGGGTCGGCCCAGCCGTGCCACATCAGCAGCTTGCCGCCGGCGGCGCGGAACTCGCCCAGGTCCGGATCGGTGGCGTTCAGCAGCGCGGCCGTCTCGGCGAGGCGCGCGGGATCGGCATCGAAGTCGAAATCGAGAGCGGTCCAGTCGGCGCCGACGCGGCCGGCCAGACCGAGATACCTGGGGTAGTCGCTGCCGAGCGCGTTGCCCGGCGCGGTACGCCCGCCGGCATCCAGGAACCACACGGCCCAGTAGCGCTCGCTACCCGGCGGCATGCCCGGGTAGAGCCGGCGGCCCGCCGAGTCCCGCGGGCCGGCGTACCAGCGGGCCAGCACCTCGCGCTCGGCGGCCGTGAAGCAGACCCCGGCGGCCGGCGTATCGGCGCAGGCGGGCAACGCCGCGAGGTCCGGGGCGCAGGAGCGCGGCGCGGCGATCAGGCCGTCCGCGCGGCCGTCGGCGCCGTCGCACTGGCGCAGGACCTCGGCGGCGAGCGCCGGCAGCTTGTGGGCGAAGTTCTCCCGGGTGAGGATGCGCTCGCCATCGGCACCGGTGTTGGACTGCACCACCCAGGGGCCGTAGATGCCGCCGTTGCCGGACAGGTCCAGCACCGAGCCGCCGGCCAGGATGCCGTCGAACAGCGTCGGGTAGCGCTGGGCCGCCATCGCCCCCATGCGGCCGCCGTTGGAGCAGCCGCCGAAGTACTCGTAGCGGGGCCCGTCGCCGTAGTAGCGGGCAACCAGCGCGGTGCCGAAGCGATGGGTGAGCGGGACGGCGCGGTGGGCGTAGACCTCCACCGCGTCGGGGTCGTCCGCGGCCCAGGACGCGTCGCCGAGTCCGCCGCGGTGGCCGCCGTCGGTGGTGATGGCGGCATAGCCGAGCTTCAGCGCCTCGTTGATGGTGTTGGAGAAGCCGGGCTTGTCCGGGAGCACGCTGCCGCAGAAGCCGCCGCAGCCGGCCTGGTAGTACTTGCCGTTCCAGTCCGCGACCGGCAGCCGGGCCTCGAAGCCGATGCCCGGCTCGATGACGCCGCGCACCCGGCAGTAGGCGGGCAGGCCGTCGTCCGCGTCCACCAAGGCCGTAGCGGTCACGCTGCCGCCCGGCGGCGGCCGCTCGGCCAGCGCCGCACAGCCGGCGGCCGGAGCGGCGGTTCCGACGGCTTCGGGTGCGCCCGCACAGCCGCCGAGGGCGATGACGCCGAGGATGAGTAAGGCGTGCCTCATGATCCCCATGGGAGGGCCTTCAGGCCCGATCTTCCGGGAATCGGGTCCGGGCGTGATCGGGCCTGAAGGCCCTCCTGCCGGCAGCGGCCGGCGTCACAGCCCCAGCGCCTCCTGTGCCTTGCGGATATCCTCGCCATGGGCCCAGGTGGCATGGGTGCCGCTGGAGATGCGGTGGGGCAGGACGATACGGCAGACCGGGCCCGCCTCGAAGTCCTGCGCATCGATCAGCACCGCCTCCGAGCGGTCCTCGTTCACGTCGGAGACGAACGTGACCAGGTAGCCGTCGTCCTCGGACTTCGCGCCCACCCGGGGAGCGAAGCCGGCCTCGCTGCCGTAGCGCCCCTCGCCCAGCTTGACAGTCGAGGAGGCGCCCGTCTCCATGTCGTGCTTGGTGAAGCCCTCGAACATGAACCAGCCGTCGACGGGCACCGCACTGTAGCCGTAGCGGTAGGCGCGGCCGCCGTGGCGCTGGTTGATGGTGCCGAACTCCAGCGTGCGGTCGTCCAGGCGCTCCTCCTTCGTCTCGCCGGTCTTCATGTTGAAGCGCCAGCGGTGCAGCCGCGGCGCCAGCAGGCCCTGGTCGAGGTAAGCCATCATGCGCTCGTAACCGGACGGCGCGCCGTCGTAGTTGGCGGGCTCCGGGTGCTCCTGGAAGTAACCGTCCAGGACCACCTCGTCGCCCTCTTCCCACGCGTTCAGCCAGTGCAGCACGTAGGTGGGCTCGGCCTCGAACCACCTGATGTCCTCGGGCTGGCCCATGCGGGGGATCACGGCGAAACGGGTCGGCGTGTCCTTGTGCATGCGAACCGCATGCACGCCCCGCTCCAGCATCTTCTCGTCCCAGTACAGGGGCATGTCGTTCA
>CAZRSA010000120.1:0-8128 GCA_964602525.1 uncultured Woeseiaceae bacterium | reverse complement strand
CCTCTTCCTGATGCGCCAGCACTAGTCTCGGGATGGTCTCGGATTCGATGATGCGGACCAGCTGGGCCATACGGTCCCGTGGTACCTGGCAGTCCTCATCGTCCTCTCTCCATCGCTCCTCGTCCGTATCGCCGGCTTTCGCCAGCGGGTAGCGGTCTGATTCCCGGTCTTCTCCGACCAGATGCCGAGCTCCCCGTTCGGTCATCGCGCGCCTCCTCACTCTTGTGTCGTACGACCGGCCGCTCTCCCTCGGCCCGCCACGAGCCCCTCCGGGCCCGGCTCCGGCAACCCTCGGTCGGGCCGCTCTGCGGCGGCTCCGGCGGCGGTTGCCACCCCTTGCGGGGAAGCTTATCCGACTATGCGCGCGCACCCTTGCGGGGACGCGAGCCTCATCATCGAATTCTCCCCCGTATTTGTCAAGTCTTGTTTACGTCCGGTTTAGTTGACAGATGGAAACAAGGCGTCTAGATTCCTTAACAACGGCACCGAGATTAGCGAGACAGCGGTCGCATGACCCGGCACGAGAACAAAAGACCTCTTTACACGGAAGCGGAGCGGAAGAGGCGGGACGAGACCCGCTGGACGCTGGTGCAGGGCATCCTCGCGCCGCTCCAGTTCCTGGTGTTCCTGGTAAGTTTCGCCCTGGTGATCCGCTACCTGAGCACGGGCGAGGGTTATCTTGCCGCCACCGTCTCGATCGTCGTCAAGACGTTGATTCTCTACGCGATTATGGTGACGGGCTCGATCTGGGAGCGGGTGGTGTTCGGCCGCTGGCTGTTCGCGCCCAGCTTCTTCTGGGAAGACGTAGTCAGCATGCTCGTGATGGCGCTGCATACGGCGTATCTCGCGGCTCTTGTTGTTGGAATTATGGAAGCCCGCCATCTCATGCTCCTTGCGTTGGCAGCGTACGCCGCTTATGTCATCAACGCAATGCAGTTTCTCCTGAAGCTGCGCTCGGCGCGGCTGGAGCAGCCGGAGCGGCGCGCCGGCCCGGCCTCCGCGACGGCAGCGGGGTATGCAGCCGAATGAACCGGAGTGCCGCAGCCACCGTCCCCGCCAGCGGCTGCCAGGAGCGGCCGGTGCTGCGCGAGCGCGGCCAGCGGGAGGTGTTCTGCGGGCTGACGGGCATAGTCTGGCTGCACCGCAAGATCCAGGACGCCTTTTTCCTGGTGGTGGGTTCGCGGACCTGTGCACATCTTATACAGTCTGCCGCCGGCGTCATGATCTTTGCCGAGCCGCGGTTCGCCACCGCCATCCTCGAGGAGCGGGATCTGGCGGGCCTGGCCGACTGCAACGACGAACTCGATCGCATCGCGCACCAGCTGCTGGAGCGCCGACCCGAGATCCGCACCCTGTTCCTGGTGGGCTCCTGCCCGTCGGAGGTCATCAAGCTGGATCTCGCCAAGGCCGCCGAGCGGCTGTCCATGGCGCACCACGGCCGGGTCCGCGTCCTCAACTATTCGGGCAGCGGCATCGAGACCACTTTCACCCAGGGCGAGGACAACTGCCTGCAGGCGCTCGTGCCGGAACTTCCGGCGTTGCCGGCGGAGGAACGCTCCCTGCTGGTGGTCGGCACGCTGGCCGACGTGGTGGAGGACCAGTTCGCCCGGCTGTTCCGGGACATGGGTATCGGCAATGTCCATTTCCTGCCGCCCCGGCACGCGACGGAGCTGCCCCCGGTGGGTGCCGGCACCCACGTGCTGCTGGCCCAGCCGTTCCTCGGCGAGACCGCGCGGGCCCTCGCAGGGCGCGGAGCCACGCTGATCGACGCCCCCTATCCCTTCGGCGTCGAGGGCACGCAGGCCTGGTTCGAGGGCGCGGCCGCCGCCGCGGGCGTGCCGGTCGAACGTGTCCGGGAAGTCACCGCGGCACCGGCGGCGCGCGCCCGACGGGCGCTCGCGCGTTACCGCGAGAAACTGTCCGGCCAGCGCATCAGTTTTCTGCCGGATTCCCAGCTGGAGATCCCGCTCGCGCGGTTCCTGCACGAGGAATGCGGCATGGAGCTGGTCGAGGTGGGTACGCCCTACCTGGACCGGCAGGTGATCGCCGCCGAGATGGCGCGCCTGCCGGACGGCCTGCGGCTGTCCGAAGGCCAGCACGTGGAGCGCCAGCTCGACCGGGTGCGCGAGGACGCGCCCGACCTCACGGTCTGCGGACTGGGGCTCGCGAATCCCCTGGAGGCGGAGGGTTTGCGCACCAAGTGGTCCATCGAGCTGGTCTTCACACCGGTGCACGGCTTCGAGCAGGCGGCGGATCTCGCCGAGCTGTTCGCCCGGCCGCTGAACCGCATGGAAAGGCTGGCGGTGTGACATGCAGCTGACGCTCTGGACATACGAAGGTCCGCCCCACGTCGGGGCCATGCGCATCGCCACCTCCATGGAGGGCGTGCACTACGTGCTGCACGCGCCCCAGGGCGACACCTACGCGGATCTCCTTTTCACCATGATCGAGCGGCGCCCGACTCGCCCGTCGGTGACCTACACCACCTTCCAGGCCCGCGACCTCGGTGCCGACACCGCGGGTCTCGTGAAGGACACGCTCAGGGACGCCTACGACCGTTTCCGTCCCCGTGCGATGCTGGTGGGCGAGTCGTGCACCGCCGAGCTGATCCAGGACCAGCCCGGATCGCTGGCGGAGAGCATGGACTTCCCCGTGCCCGTCGTGCCGCTGGAGCTGCCTTCCTACTCGCGCAAGGAGAACTGGGGCGCCAGCGAAACTTTCTACCACCTGGTGCGCGCGCTGCTGGCGAGCCGCATACCGGCGCCCGGCAGTGAGCCGCCGGCGAGGCCCGAGGGACGCCGGCCCAGTGCCAACCTGCTCGGTCCGTCGGCGCTCGGCTTCCGCTGTCGCGACGACGTGCGCGAGATCACGGGCCTGCTCGAGAGCCTGGGCGTGGACGTGAACGTGGTGGCGCCGGAGGGGGCGACGCCGGAAGACCTCGCGCGCATCCCCGACGCCGACTTCAACGTGTGCCTGTATCCGGAGATCGCACATACCACCTGTACCTGGCTGGAGCGCATGTTCCGCCAGCCGTTCGTGAAGACGGTGCCGATCGGCATCGGCGCCACCCGGGATTTCATTGCCGAGGTGGGCGAGACGGCCGGCATCGACGTGAGCGCGGCCCTCGCGGAGGAGGCGTCCCGTCTGCCCTGGTACTCGCGCTCCGTCGACAGCACCTACCTCACGGGCAAGCGGGTGTTCATCTTCGCCGACGCGACCCATGCCCTGGCGGCCGCCCGCATCGCGCGCGACGAGATGGGCTTCGACGTCGTCGGTCTCGGTACCTACAGCCGTGAATTCGCCCGCGAGGTGCGCCAGGCCGCGAAGGAATACGGCGTCGAGCCGCTGATCACCGACGACTACCTGGAGGTGGAGGCGCGGGTGGCCGAACTCGAGCCGGAACTCGTGCTCGGCACCCAGATGGAGCGCCACATCGCCAAGCGCCTCGGCATCGGCTGCGCCGTCATCTCCTCGCCGGTGCACGTGCAGGACTTCCCCGCCCGCTATTCGCCGCATATGGGCTGGGAAGGCGCCAACGTCATCTTCGACACCTGGGTGCATCCCCTGATGATGGGTCTGGAGGAGCACCTGCTGACCATGTTCCGGGACGACTTCGAATTCAACGACGAGGCCATGCCGTCCCATCTCGGCCATGGCCGCAAGCCGTCTGCGGGCTCACCCGCCGCCGAAGGTCCCGCGGCCGACGATACCGTAGCCGCGTGGACCGAGGATGCAGAGCAGGAGCTGAAGAAGATCCCGTTCTTCGTCCGCGGCAAGGCCCGCAGGAACACCGAGCGCTATGCCACCGAACGGGGCGTGGCGAGCATTACCGTCGAGACGCTATACGATGCCAAAGCACACTTCGGCCGCTGACACGACGCTCAACTTCGTCATGCTGACGCTCGACAGTCACATGGCAAGTGCCGTCGAGCGCGCCCACCGGGTGCTCCGGCGTGAGCTGCCCGGGCTGTCCATGCACCTGCACGTCGCCACCGAATGGACGGCCGACGAGGACGCGCTGGCCCGCTGCCGGGAGGACATCGCCAGCGCCGACATCATCGTCGTCACCATGATGTTCATGGACGACCACATCCAGCCCGTCATCGAGGAGCTGCGCGCGCGCCGTGACGGCTGCGACGCGCTGGTGTGCTGCATGTCCGCCGCCGAGGTGGCGCGGCTCACGAAGCTCGGCAACTTCCGCATGGACGGAAGCCAGAAGGGACCGCTCGCCTTCCTGAAGAAGCTGAAACCGAAGAAGACCGAAGGCGGCGGCAGCACTGCAGGTGCGCGCCAGATGGCGATGCTCCGGCGCCTGCCCCAGATTCTGCGTTTCATCCCCGGCACCGCCCAGGACGTCAGGGCCTACTTCCTCACGCTGCAGTACTGGCTGGCCAGCTCCGACGACAATGTGGCCAACATGGTGCGCTTCCTGATCGGCCGTTACGCCGGCGGTCCGCGCCGGGGGCTGCGCGACCGGGTGAAGGCCGCGCTGCCGGCCGAGTACCCCGAGGTGGGCGTCTACCATCCGCGCATGAAGCAGCGCATGGGCGAGGATGTCCGCCGACTGCCGAAGCCCGATGGCCGCAACGGCACCGTCGGGCTGCTGGTGATGCGCTCCTACGTGCTGGCGGGCAACACCGATCATTACGACGGCGTCATCGCGGCGCTGGAGGCACGCGGACTCCGGGTGATTCCCGCATTCTCGAGCGGCCTGGACGCCCGCCCGGCGGTGGAGCGCTACTTCCGCCGCGACGGCGAGACCCTGGTGGACGCGGTGGTTTCGCTCACCGGCTTCTCGCTGGTCGGCGGGCCCGCCTACAACGACTCCGCGGCGGCCGAGCAGCTGCTCGGCGAACTCGACGTGCCCTACCTCGCCGCTCATTCCGTCGAGTTCCAGTCCCTCGAGCAGTGGCAGGACTCCACCCTGGGCCTGATGCCGGTGGAATCCACGATGATGGTCGCCATCCCCGAGCTGGACGGCGCCACCGCGCCGATGCTGTTCGGCGGGCGTTCGACGGCGGCGGCCGAGGACCGCAAGCGCGACATGCACCCGGAGCCGGAACGCGCCGCGGCACTGGCGGCCCGCGTGGAGCGGCAGATACGCCTGCGCAGGACGCCGGTGGCCGAGCGCAGGGTGGGTCTGGTGCTGTTCAACTTCCCGCCGAACTCGGGCGCCACCGGCACGGCGGCGCACCTCTCCGTGTGGGCCTCGCTGCTGCACACTCTGCGCGCCCTGGCACGCGACGGCTACGACGTGGAGGTGCCGGAGAACGAGGATGCACTGCGCGAGCGCCTGCTGGGCGGCAATGCCCGGCAGTACGGCGCCGATGCGAATGTCTGCGCCCGCATCGCCACCGATGACCACGTGCGCCGCGAGACCTGGCTCGCCGACATCGAATCCCAGTGGGGGCCGGCCCCGGGCAAGCATCAGACCGACGGCGGCTCGATCTTCGTGCTGGGCGAGCACTTCGGTAATGTCTTCGTCGGCATCCAGCCCGCCTTCGGCTACGAGGGCGACCCCATGCGGCTGCTGTTCGAGCAGGGCTTCGCGCCGACCCATGCCTTCTCCGCCTTCTACCGTTACCTGCGGGAGGACTACGGCGCGCACGCGGTGCTGCATTTCGGTACCCACGGGGCGCTGGAGTTCATGCCCGGCAAGCAGACCGGGCTCTCTGCCGCCTGCTGGCCGGAACGGCTCATCGGCGACCTGCCCAACCTCTATCTCTATGCGGCCAATAATCCGTCCGAGGGTACGATCGCGAAACGCCGGGCGGCCGCCACGCTGATCAGCTACCTCACGCCGCCGGTGGCCCAGGCCGGGCTGTACCGCGGACTGGCGGACCTGAAGGCGAGTATCGAGCGCTGGCGAGCGCTGGCGCCGGAGTCCGACCGGGAAGCCGGTGAACTGGCCGCCCTGATCCAGGCGCAGGCCGCCGAGCTGGACCTGGCCGTGCTGGAGCCCGCGTGGCCTGCGGACGCAGCGGAAGCCGAGATCACCCGCCTGAACGAGGCGATGTTGGAACTTGAGTACGCGCTCATCCCCCACGGCCTGCACGTGGTGGGCGAGGCGCCGACGGAGGCCGAGCGCGCCAACATGCTCGCGGCCATTGCCGAGGGTGCCACCGGCGAGCGGCCGCCGGAGGCTGCCATGCAGGCGCTGGCCGCCGGTGCCTCCGCAGCGGATGCCCTGGCGGCGGCCGGCCTGTCCGACAGCGAGACCAACGTGGAGGTATTCGGCGAGTTGGCCGGGGCCGCCGAGCTGCTGTCCCGGGACCACGAGATCGACGCCATCCTGAAGGCGCTGGACGGGCGCTTCGTGCGGCCGGTGCCGGGCGGCGACCTGCTGCGCACGACCGACATCCTGCCGACGGGCCGCAACCTGCACGGCTTCGACCCGTTCCGCATGCCGAGCGCCTTCGCACTGACCGACGGTACCCGCCAGGCCGAGCGGCTGCTCGAGCGCCACCTGGCCGAGGGCAACCGGCTGCCGGAGACGACCGCGCTGGTGCTCTGGGGTACCGACAACCTGAAGAGCGAGGGCGCGCCGATCGCCCAGGCCATGGCGCTCATGGGTGCGCGCCCGCGCTTCGACAGCTACGGCCGCCTGGCCGGCGCCGAGCTGATGACGCTGGAAGAGCTGGGCCGGCCGCGCATCGACGTGGTCGTAACGCTGTCCGGCATCTTCCGCGACCTGCTGCCCCTGCAGACACGCATGCTCGCCGAGGCGGCCTGGCTCGCGGCCAGCGCGGACGAGCCCTGCGAACAGAACTTCATCCGCAAGCACGTGCTCGCCTATCAGGAGGAGCACGGCTGCGACCTGGACACCGCGGCACTGCGCGTCTTCAGCAACGCCGCCGGCGCCTACGGCTCGAACGTCAACTACATGATCGACAGCGGCTGCTGGGAGGACGAGGACGAACTCGCCGACACCTACACCCGGCGCAAGTGCTTCGCCTACGGCCGCGGCGGCCAGCCGGTGCAGCAGGCCGAACTCCTGAAGAACGTGCTCGGCGGCGTGGAACTCGCCTACCAGAACGTGGATTCGGTCGAACTCGGTGTCACCACCATCGACCACTACTTCGACACCCTGGGCGGCATCAACCGGGCGGTGAACTCCGCCGCCGGCCAGAGCGTGCCCGTCTACATCGGCGATCAGACCCGGGGCGAGGGCACCGTGCGCACGCTCTCCGAGCAGGTGGCGCTGGAGACCCGCACCCGCATGCTCAACCCGAAGTGGTACGAGGGCATGCTGAAGCACGGCTACGAGGGCGTGCGCCAGATTGAATCCCACATCACCAACACCATGGGCTGGTCGGCCACCACCGGACAGGTGGCGCCTTGGGTGTACAAGCAGCTGACGCAGACCTTCGTCCTGGACGAGGAGATGCGCCAGCGGCTGGCCGACCTGAATCCCACGGCCTCTGCGCGGGTGGCGAACCGCCTGCTCGAGGCCCACGAACGGCAATACTGGACGCCCGACGAGAGCATGCTCGAAGCATTACAGCGGGCGGGCGATGAACTGGAAGACCGGCTGGAAGGCGTGGTCGAGGGGGTAGCAGCAGCATGAACGTAACCAGCGTTCCCATGTCCGAGATCGGCAACCGCACGCAGGGACTGGACGGCGAGGGCAGTGTGCAGGTGCACATGGAGCCGGAGAAGATCGGCCGGGCGAAGGTGTTCGCCGTGTACGGCAAGGGCGGTATAGGCAAGAGTACCACCTCGTCGAACCTTTCCGTGGCCTTCACGAAGCTCGGCAAGCGGGTGCTGCAGATCGGCTGCGACCCGAAGCACGACTCCACCTTCACGCTCACCAAGAGTCTGGTGCCGACGGTGATCGACGTGCTCGAGTCGGTGGATTTCCATCCCGAGGAGCTCAGGCCCGAGGACTTCGTCTACGAAGGCTACAACGGCGTGATGTGCGTGGAGGCCGGCGGCCCGCCCGCAGGCACCGGTTGCGGCGGCTATGTCGTGGGCCAGACGGTGAAGCTGCTGAAGCAGAACCACCTGCTGGACGACACCGACGTGGTGATCTTCGACGTCCTCGGCGACGTGGTGTGCGGCGGCTTCGCCGCGCCCCTGCAGCATGCCGACCGGGCGCTCATCGTCACCGCGAACGACTTCGACTCGA
>CAZRSA010000119.1:0-8129 GCA_964602525.1 uncultured Woeseiaceae bacterium | reverse complement strand
TCTCGATCTGGCGCGACAGCAGCCCGCTCTCGATGGCCTCGCCGTCGCGCATGCCCACCCGCTGCAGCAGACTTTTCGTGCGGTTGGGGTCGCCGAAGATGCGCATCAGGCTGTCTTCCATGGACAGGTAGAAGCGGCTGGAACCCGGGTCGCCCTGGCGGCCGGAGCGGCCGCGGAGCTGGTTGTCGATGCGCCGGGACTCGTGGCGCTCGGTGCCGACGATGTGCAGGCCGCCGGCTTCCAGCACCTGGTCGTGGCGCTTCTGCCACTCCGCGATCACGGCCCGGCGCCGCTCTTCCGTGGCCTCCTCGGCCAGCTCGGCGAGTTCGGCGTCCTTGTTGCCGCCCAGCACGATGTCGGTACCGCGGCCGGCCATGTTGGTGGCGATGGTAATGGTGCCGGGACGGCCGGCATCTTCCACCACCTTCGCCTCGCGCTCGTGCTGCTTCGCGTTCAGCACCTGGTGGGGGATTGTCTTCTTCTTCAGCAGGCCGGACAGCAGCTCCGAGTTCTCGATGGAGGTGGTACCGACCAGCACCGGCTGGCCCCGTTCCCGGCAGTCGACGATGTCCTCGATGATGGCTTCGAACTTGTCCTGCTGATTCAGGAACACGAGGTCCGGATGATCCGCGCGGACCATCGGCCGGTGGGTGGGGATCACCACCACCTCGAGGCCGTAGATGGACTGGAACTCGAAGGCCTCGGTGTCCGCCGTACCGGTCATGCCGGCCAGCTTTTCGTACATGCGGAAGAAGTTCTGGAAGGTGATGGAGGCGATGGTCTGGTTCTCCTCCTTCACCCGCACGCCTTCCTTGGCCTCCACCGCCTGGTGCAGGCCGTCGGACCAGCGCCGGCCCGGCATGGTGCGCCCGGTGAACTCGTCCACGATGACGATCTCGCCGTCCTTGACGATGTAGTCCACGTCGCGCTGATACATGGCATGCGCCCGCAGCGCCGCCATCAGGTGATGCATGAGCTTGATGTTGGCCGCGTCGTAGAGGCTCTCGCCGGGCTGCAGGAGGCCGGCCTTCGTCATCAGCTCCTCCACGTGCTGGTGGCCGTCCTCGGTGAGATGGACCTGCTTGGTCTTCTCGTCCGGCATGTAGTCGCCTTCTCCTTCCTCCTCTTCCTGCTTCTTCAGCTTCGGCACCAGCTTGTTGATCTTCTCGTAGAGCTCGGTGCGCTCCTCGGAGGGGCCGGAGATGATCAGCGGCGTGCGCGCCTCGTCGATGAGGATGGAGTCCACCTCGTCGACGATGCCGTAGGCGAGTTTGCGCTGTGCACGGTCCTCGGTGGAAAACGCCAGGTTGTCGCGCAGGTAGTCGAAGCCGAGTTCGTTGTTGGTGGCGTAGGTGATGTCGGCGCCGTAGGCCTCGCGCTTCTCGGCAGGGGTCTGGCCGCTGCGTATCACGCCGACCTCGAGCCCCAGGAAGTTGTACACCGGCCCCATCCAGGCCGCGTCGCGGCTGGCCAGGTACTCGTTCACCGTGACGATGTGGACGCCGTCGCCGGTGAGCGCGTTGAGATACGCAGGCAGGGTCGCGACCAGGGTCTTGCCCTCGCCGGTCTTCATCTCGGCGATCTTGCCCTCGTGCAGCACCAGGCCGCCGATCAGCTGCACGTCGAAGTGGCGCATGCCCACGGTGCGGTCGGCCGCTTCGCGCACGGCCGCGAAGGCCTCGGGGATGAGGCTGTCCAGCTTCTCGCCGTTGGCGAGACGTTCGCGGAACGCGGGCGTCAGCGCCGCGAGTTCCGCGTCGCTCTTGTTCCGGTACTCGTCTTCCAGCCCGTTGATGGCCTTGACCAGCTTCGCGTACGACTTGACCAGACGCTCGTTGCGACTGCCGAAGATCTTTGTGAGAAATGCCACTGGGTTATCCGTCCTGAAACGCGCTCTGATACGCAAAACAGCGCCGTCTGCCGTTGCGGCGCCAGCGCTCGGTTGGGGTCCGCCCGAAAGCGGCTATTCTTAAACCGGTTATTCTAAGGGCAGCGGGTGCGCTGCGTCTAAAAAGGGCCGGTCGGCCCGGTCGCTCAGCTGCCGCTGGCGCGGATATATTTGAGCGGATTGACCGGCTTGCCCTCGAAGAGGACTTCGAAATGCAGGTTGGGACCGGTCGCCCGGCCGGTCTGGCCCATGTGCGCAATGAGCTGCCCTTTCCTGACTTCATCACCCGCATTCACGAAATTTTCGGCGTTGTGCGCATAGCGCGTCACGTAGCCGTCACCGTGATCGATCTCCACCATCTTGCCGTAGCCGTAGCGGTTGCCCGAGTAGGTCACCACGCCTGCGGCAACGGCGACGATCTCCGCGCCCGCCTTGCCGGCGAAATCCACGCCCTTGTGCCAGGACTGCTTGCCGGTGAACGGGTCCGTACGCCGGCCGTAGTACGACGACAGCCAGCCGGACTTCAGCGGCCGGCCGGCGGGCCTGATCTGCTCATTGAGATTGCGGGTGAGAAGCACGCTTTCAAGTACGCCGAGCTGTTTTTCCCGGTCGCTCAGCTGGCGGGAGAGATCGTCCAGCGAGGCCATGATGTCGGCGACACCGCCGCCGCCCAGCTCCTCGGGCTCCTCCGGACCGCCGATGGCCGGCGGCGACTCGAAATCGAATTCGCCGTCCTCGAGCTCGGCCATCTCGGTGAGGCGCCGGCCGAGGGCGTCGAGGCGGATCACGTGGGCGTTCATCTGTCCGAGCCGGATCGCCAGCGCGTCCAGGGTCTCTTCGGTCTCGCGCCGGGCGGCCTCGATCTCGCGACGCTGCTCGTCCAGCTGCTCGGCCATCGCGCGGAGCTCTTCGGCATCGGCCCGTGTGTCGTGCTGCCGGGAGAACAAATAGCCGCCGCCGAAGACCGCCGCCGCGAAGAGGCCGACGACCAGGCCGGCCACAGCCAGTGTAAGCGGCGCCGCGAGATCGATCTGGCGCACGCCCGTGCGGCGGCGGCTGAATATGACGACATTCATCGATGGCAGTCCTGGGTGCGAGTTCGATCCCGACCGGTGCTTGTTGTCGTTGGTTCCGGCAGACGACCGACGAAACCGCTCGGTGCGGGACGGCTGCCCGGCTTGTGCAGAAATGTCGGCTTCAGTCTAATGGTCATCCCGGCAACCCCGCTGTCCGGGGTGCGCGACCCGCGGACCGGAAGCTTTGCGTCCCCGGCTCACGCCGGGTTTGCCCTTGACGAGAACGTCAATATGCATAATGAAGGCCGGCAGTTCAAGGATTTGCCTCTTCCGGCGGCCTCCTGCAGGGTCAATCTGTGAGCGGTTTATCACTCTGGCCGCACTATGGCCATGATCCGAGGGCATGAGCGAGTGGACGTCATGAAGGAGAAGAAGCTCGGCCATATTCTCTCCCGGCCGGACGGCCCGCTGGCCGGCCTGGTGGAGCGTGCCCGGGCCATGGAGACGCTGACGGCCGCGGTGCGCGCCGCCCTGCCGGAAGAGGCCCGCGCGCATCTGGTCTCGGCGGCGCAGCGGGAAGACGGCACGCTGGTGCTGGTCACGGAATCCTCCGCCTGGGCGGCCCGGCTCAGGTTCTCGTCGGACGAGGCACGGGCCGCGGCGCGCCGCTACGGCGTGGCGGCGGAATCGGTCAGTGTGCTGGTGCGGCCCCGGCACGGCGACGGGGGGGCCGGCGAGCCGATCGAAGGCGGCTGAACCGACGGTCAGGCGAAGACCGGGCCGGCGTAGGAGATGGGCGCCTTGCGCCGGTCCTCGAACGTCACCGCTTCCCAGGCAGTCTCGTCCTCCAGCAGCCGGCGCAGCAGCAGGTTGTTCAGCTCGTGGCCCGAACGGTAGCCGCTGAATTCGCCCACCAGACTGTGGCCGAGCAGGTAGAGATCGCCGATGGCGTCCAGGATCTTGTGCTTTACGAACTCGTCGTCGTAGCGCAGCCCGTCCTCGTTCAGGATACGGTAGTCGTCGAGCACGATGGCGTTGTCCATGCTGCCGCCGAGGGTCAGGTTGTTCGCCCGCAGCGTCTCGATATCGCGCATGAAACCGAACGTACGCGCCCGGCTCACCTCGCGCAGGAAAGACGTGGTGGAGAAGTCGATGGAGGCGCGCTGCGCGTGCCTCTTGAACACCGGATGATCGAAGGCAATCTCCAGGTTCACCTTGAAGCCGTTGAACGGCCGGAACTCGACCCACTTGTCGTCCTGCTCGATGCGCACGGGCTTGCGGATGCGGATCAGCTTCTTCGGCGCACCCTGCTCCTCGATGCCCGCCGACTGCAGCAGGAAGACGAACGGGCCCGCGCTGCCGTCCATGATGGGCACCTCGGGCGCGCTGAGGTCGACATGGCAATTGTCGATGCCGAGGCCGGCCAACGCCGACATCAGGTGTTCGACGGTCGCCACGCGTACGTCGCCGTCCACGAGCGTGGTGCCGAGCATCGTTTCACCCACCCGGTGCGCCTCGGCGCGGATCTCGGCCGGCTGTTCCAGGTCGGTCCGCCGAAAGACGATACCGGTATTCGGCGCCGCCGGGCGCAGGGTCATGAAGACCTTGCGGCCCGAATGCAGGCCCACTCCGGTAGCGCGGATAGCCGTTTTCAGCGTTCTTTGTTGCAGCATGGCTACGTTTCCCGACGGCGGCACCGCTCTCCCGGTCAGTACCTTTTCCGTTCCGGACCCGGCGAATTGACGACCGGATCGTGACTGTTCGCTTGCTTTTCCGACGCTGCCCGCGGTTCACCCACCGCACCACAGCGCCATTGTTGCGCAAAAGCAACGATCCTTGCCCGACTGGAGCATCGCAAAAAAAGCGGCATTTCAGGCAGTTATGACCGTTGCTTCACGCGCCAACAGAATAAGATATCACAGTAAATTTTTGCACTGCAAGAAAAAATGGCCGGGGCCACCCATTCCGGGCCGCCCCGGCCGAGCGGAGGCGGCGGCGGTCAGTCGGCCTGGCGGCGCAGGAAAGCCGGGATGTCCAGCAGGTCCTCCTGCAGCCCGAGGTCGCTGATGCCGTCACCGACGGCCCGCTTGCGCTGCACCGTCGGCTTCTCGAGATCGCCGTAATCCGGTTCGGCCCGGGGGCTGGAGCGGCGCACCACCCGCATGGGCGCGCCGGCTGCCATGGCCGGCTGCCCGAGTCCGGTGGCCACCACTGTCACCCGGATCGTGTTGCTGAGATCGGGATCGATCACCGTGCCGACCACCACGGTGGCATCGTCGGAGGCGAACTCCTTGATGGTGTTGCCCACCTCCTGGAACTCGCCGATGGACAAATCCATGCCCGCCGTGACGTTCACCAGAATACCGTTCGCGCCGGCCAGGTTGATGTCTTCCAGCAACGGGCTGGAGACGGCCGCCTCGGCGGCTTCTCGCGCCCGGTCCTCGCCGGAAGCCGTGCCCGAGCCCATCATGGCCATGCCCATCTCGGCCATCACCGTGCGCACGTCGGCGAAGTCCACGTTGATCAGGCCGGGCCGCGTGATCAGCTCGGCGATGCCCTGCACGGCCCCCTGCAGCACCTGGTTGGCGGCGCGGAACGCATCCAGCAGCGTGGTCTCGCCGCCGAGCACCGTCAGCAGTTTCTCGTTCGGTATGGTGATCAGCGAATCGACGTACTTGCCCAGCTCGGCGATGCCCTGGTCCGCGATCGTCATGCGCTTCGAGCCCTCCATGCCGAAGGGCTTGGTTACCACCGCCACCGTCAGGATACCGAGCTCCCTGGCCACCTGGGCCACCACCGGGCCTGCACCCGTGCCGGTGCCGCCGCCCATGCCGGCGGTGATGAAGAGCATGTCGGCGCCCTCGATCACCTCCTGGATCCGGTCCCGGTCCTCCATGGCCGCCTGGCGGCCCACGTCCGGATTGGCGCCGGCGCCGAGACCCTTCGTGATATTGCAGCCGATCTGCAGTGCGGTGCGCACCTCGGCATTCTTCAGCGCCTGGGCATCGGTGTTGGCGCAGATGAAATCCACCCCCTCGATGCCGGCCTCCACCATGTGCGCGACGGCGTTACCGCCGCCGCCACCCACGCCGATCACCTTGATGACCGCGCTCTGGCTGTATGCATCCATCAGTTCGAACATGTCGCTTCCTCCGCTCTCAACATTCCAGTGTCGTTGCTATCAGTACCTTCGCCGGCGGGTTCGCCGCCGGCATCCGCTCTCTAGAAATGGCTCTGGAACCACGCACGCATGCGCTCCAGCACCTCTTTCAATCCGCCGCCCATCGGCGCCTCATGTTCATGCCTTGTCAGATTCTCGTAGCCGTACAACAGCAACCCGACGCCGGTGGCGTGTATCGGGTTGCGCACGACGTCCGACAGTCCCTTCACGTATTGAGGGATGCCGAGCCGGACGGGCATGTGGAAGACCTCCTCGGCCAGCTCGACCGCACCTTCCATCTTCGCGCTGCCGCCGGTCACGACGATGCCGGCCGCGATCAGCTCCTCGAAGCCGCTGCGCCGGAGCTCGTCGCGCACCAGGGTGAACAGCTCCTCGTAGCGCGGCTCCACCACCTCCGCCAGCGTCTGGCGGGCGAGCCGCCGCGGCGGCCGATCGCCGACGCTGGGCACCTCGATGGTCTCGTCCGGATTGGCCAGCTGGGACAGCGCGCAGGCGTACTTGATCTTTATGTCCTCAGCGTACTGGGTGGGCGTACGCATGGAGACCGCGATGTCGTTGGTGACCTGGTCGCCGGCGATCGGGATCACGGCGGTGTGCTGGATGGCGCCCCCGAGGAATACCGCGATATCCGTGGTACCGCCGCCGATGTCGACGATGCAGGCGCCGAGTTCCCTTTCGTCCTCGGTCAGCACCGAGTAGCTGGAGGCCAGCTGCTCGAGGACGATGTCGTCCACTTCCAGGCCGCAACGCTGCACGCACTTGACGATGTTCTGCGCCGCGCTCTCCGCGCCCGTTACCATGTGCACCTTCGCCTCCAGGCGCACGCCCGACATGCCCACCGGCTCGCGGATTCCCTCCTGGCTGTCGATGATGAATTCCTGGGGCAGTATGTGCAGGATCTTCTGGTCGGCCGGGATGGCCACCGCCCGCGCGGCATCGATGACCCGCTCGACGTCGCTCTGGCTCACCTCCTTGTCCCGGATGGCGACGATGCCGTGGGAGTTCAGGCTGCGCACGTGGCTGCCGGCGATGCCGGTGTAGACCGAGTGGATGTCGCAGCCGGCCATCAGCTCGGCCTCTTCCACCGCGCGCTGTATCGAGTGCACGGTGGACTCGATGTTCACCACCACGCCCTTCTTCAGGCCGCGGGACGGGTGGGAGCCGATGCCGATCACCTCGATCTCGCCGCTCTCGGCAAGCTCACCCACGATCGCCACCACCTTCGAGGTGCCGATATCCAGTCCGACGATGAGGTTCTTGTCCGCCTTCCTGGACATCTAGCCGGCCCCCTGCGCCGCCACGGCGGGTGAGTCTTCGGCGTCGCGGCTCGCCCAGGCGGCCTCCTTCCAGCCGATGGAGAAGCCGTTCGAGTAGCGCATGTCGATGTAGTTGATGTCTCCCTCCCTGGCCGTGACCATGTCGACGACCGTCTCCAGGAACAGCACCAGGCGCTCGTCCACCGCGCGCCGGCCGAGCCGCACCCGGATGCCGTTGGTGAGCGTCAGCTGCCACGCGCCGCGGGCATCCAGCTCCACGGCGGCCAGGTCCAGACCGGACTCGATCAGCGGGCCGCGCACTGCCAGGTAACGCCCGGCCACCTCGGCGGCGCTGCCCTGCGGCCCGGACAGCCGGGGCAGTTCGGCCGGGATGTGCCGCGCATCCCTGATGAACAGCTCGCCGCGGACGTTCAGCAGACCGCCTTCCCCCCAGCGCGCCGCCGGGGTCTGCTCGCTCACGGCCACGCGGAGCTCGTCCGGCCATTCCCGCCGCACGGTCGCCGCGTCCACCCAGGCCAGCGCCTCCAGGCGGCGGCGCATGGCAGCCAGATCCGCGCTCAGGAAGCCGTCCCGCAGGCCTGCGGCGATGGCCTCCTCGATGCGGGCCTCGGTCACCCGCTGGAAGGGCGCGTCGATGGTGACGGCACGTATCGGCCGGTCCAGCGCCAGCGCGCTCAGCTGATAGGTGGCGCCGATAAGCGCCAGCGCGCATAGCGCCGTCAGGATGCCGGTCACCGGTATCCGCGGCAGCGTGAGCGCCGGCTTCT
>CAZRSA010000118.1:0-8245 GCA_964602525.1 uncultured Woeseiaceae bacterium | reverse complement strand
TCCAGCCGTCGTCGTCCAGGTCCTGAATCTCCTGGCGATTGTAGGTGGAGAGCAGCGAACCGCTCCAGCCGGCGCCCAGAGGCGTCGCGCCGTAGGCCGAGACGTCCTGGCCGTCCCGTGTGGTGGCATTCAGGATGACCTCGCCGCCCGCTTCCTCGCCGGGGCGTTTGGAGATCAGGTTGATTACGCCGCCCAGCGCCTGACCGCCGTACAGCGCCGAGGACGAGCCCTTGATGATCTCGACCCGGCCCAGGTCGCTCGGCGGAACCTGCAGCAGACCGAGCGAGGCGGCCTGACCGCCGTACAGCGGCAGACCGTCGGCCAGCAGCTGGGTGTAACGGCCGCGCATGCCGTGGACACGGATATTGGCCGAGCCAAGAGCGGGAGAGGTCACCTGGACGCGCAGACCGCCGGTCTCGGCGAGCAGCATCGAGATGTTGCCCGGGCGCATGAGGAGCTTCTCCTCGATCTCCTCCTGACCGATCACCTCGACCCGGATGGGCTCGTCCCGGAGGCGGCGACGGGAACGGGTGGCCTGCACCGTGATCTCCTCGATCTCGGCGGCTCCGTGGCCGTGGGCATGGTCCTCCCCGGCATCGGCCGGGGGCGGCGACAGCAGGACGACGCAGGCGCAGAGTGCGGCCGGGAAGAAGCGGCGATCCATGCGCTTCCGATGCTGCTCGCCGGCCTAGTCGGCCAGGCTCGAAGCCTCGCGCATCGGGAGCACCAGGATATTGCAGTAGAGGCCGTCGATGACCTTCTCGGCGGTGTGCCCGAGCTTCGTGGCGCCATCGGGCCGCGAGACCCGTGCGATGACGACCAGATCCGCGCCGACCTCCCGGGCCGCGGTGGCGATCGCCTCTTCCGGCTTGCCCATCTCCGCCCGTACCTGGTTGCGCGGCAGGCCGCAGCGATCCGCGAAGCGCTGCCGGTCCGGGTAATCGCTCGTGTCAGGATAGACCGTGACGACGTTGAGTTCCGCACCGACGTTGTCGGCGATCCTGCGCCCGGCCTCGAGCAGGCGCTCGTTCGCGGTGTGATAGGTGTCCGTCTCCGGCTGGTGCTTGATGGCGACCAGGACCTTGTTGATGTGGCGGCGTGCGTAGGACTTCACCAGCAGCACGGGGCAGCTCGCATCGCGCAGCAGCCGCCAGTCCGAGGTCTCCTTTAGCCAGCGCCGCAGGCGGGACTGATCGGTCATGTTCTTGACCGCCAGCGTGCTCGGCTGGCGTGCGATGGCCTCCGCAATCGCCTGACGCCAGTTCGCCTTGATCTCCACCTCCGTGTCCACCTGGAGGCCTTTTCCGCGGCCGTATTCCGCCAGCCGCTCGACCCAGCTCTCCAGACGGGAGAGCTCCTCGGCGTGCGCCGTTTTCTCGTCCATGTCAGGCGGGCGGCGTACCTGGTCCTCGCCGATGCCGCAGTAGAGGTGCAGCGCGACATTGCCGGTGCCTGCCTCCTGCTCTTCGGCGGCGATGGTCTCCGCCATGACCAGCGACGGCTGGTTCATGGTGGTGGGGTCGAGAATGACGAAAATCTTGTGCTGGTCGGCCATGCTTGCTCTCCCGGATTGCCGCCGCGAAGGATAGCAAAATCGCGCTCGGCGGGCTGAAGGATCGGTCTGTGTACCGGGAAACCGGAGGCTACGGATGCAGGAGGGCCGACGATCTCTCAGGCCAGGCCGTCGATGTTGCCGTCGGCGTCGATGCGCATGTTGCGTGCCGCCGGCCGGCGGGGCAGGCCGGGCATGGTCATGATGTTGCCGCAGATGGCCACCAGGAAGCCGGCGCCGTTGGCCAGCCGCACCTCGCGGATGGGCACCACGTGGTTCTTCGGAATGCCCTTGACGTTCGGGTCGGTGGTGAAGCTCAGCGGCGTCTTGGCGATGCAGACCGGGAAGCGGCCGTAGCCGCTTTCCTGGTAGCGGGCGATCTGGTCGCGCACCCTCTGGTCGGCGATGATGCCCTGCGCGCGGTAGATGTTCTGGGCGACGGTGCGGATCTTGTCCCACAGCGGCATCTCGTCGGGATAGCCGTAGCGAAATTCGGCGCCGTCCCGCTCGACCAGCTCCACCACCGCCTCGGCGAGTTCCGTGGCGCCGGCACCGCCTTCCGCCCAGTGATCGCAGCCCACGCAGAGGATGTCCAGTTCGGCACAGGCCTGGCGCACCATGTCGAACTCCGCCTTCGTGTCGGTGGAGAACCGGTTCAGCGCCACCACCACCGGCACGCCGAAGCTGCGGGTATTCTCGACATGGCGGGCCAGGTTGTCGAAGCCCTTGGCCACCGCCACCAGGTTCTCGTGGTCCAGCTTGTCTTCCGTGACACCGCCGTGCATCTTCAGCGCCCGGATGGTGGCGACGATCACCGCGCAGTCGGGCTTCAGGCCGGCGCTGCGGCACTTGACGTCGAAGAATTTCTCGGCGCCCAGGTCGGCGCCGAAGCCCGCCTCGGTGACCACGTAGTCGGAGAGCTTCAGCGCCGTGCGCGTTGCCAGCACCGAGTTGCAGCCGTGGGCGATGTTCGCGAACGGGCCGCCATGGACGAAGGTGGGTGTGTGCTCGAGCGTCTGTACCAGGTTCGGCTGGATGGCGTCCTTCAGCAGCACGGCCATCGCGCCGTCGGCCTCCAGGTCGGCCGCGTGGACCGGGTTCATCGACCGGTCGTAGCCCACGATGATCCGGGCCAGGCGCTCGCGCAGGTTGGTGAGCCCCTCGGCCAGGCAGAGGATGGCCATCACCTCGGAGGCCACGGTGATGTCGAAGCCGTCGGTGCGCGGATAGCCGTTCGTCACGCCGCCGAGCCCGGCGGTGATCTCCCTGAGCGCCCGGTCGTTCATGTCCATGACCCGGCGCCAGACCACGCGGCGGCTGTCGATGCCGCGCTCGTTGTCCCAGTAGACGTGGTTGTCCACCAGTGCCGCCAGGAGGTTGTGGGCCGCGCCGATGGCGTGCATGTCGCCCGTGAAATGGAGGTTGATGTCCTCCATCGGCACCACCTGGGCGTAGCCGCCGCCGGCCGCGCCGCCCTTCATGCCGAAGCAGGGGCCCAGCGAGGGTTCGCGCAGGCAGATCGTGGCGTCACGGCCGATGCGCCGCAGCGCGTCGCCCAGTCCCACGGTCGTCGTGGTCTTGCCCTCGCCGGCCTTGGTGGGCGTGATGCCGGCCACCAGGATCAGCCTGCCGTCGGGCCGGTCGGCGAGCGTGCGGATGTAGTCCAGCGAGACCTTGGCCTTGTCGTGGCCGTAGGGCAGCAGGTCCGCCTCGCCGATGCCGAGTTCGGCCGCCACCTCCACGATAGGCAGGAGCTTCGCCTGGCGGGCGATCTGGATATCCGGCCTGGGTGATGTGTGCTGTTCGCTGCCCATGGGGACTGCTCCGACGGCGTACCGGGCCTAGCAGATGCGCGGCAGGGGGTCGTCCTCCAGCTCTTCCAGGTAACGCTCGCCACCCAGCTCGGTTTCCAGCACCACCCGCTGGCTCGCGTCGGTGACGTGGCCGATGCGAGCGGCCAGGTCGCCGCCCGGCAGCTCCCTGAGCGCGGCCACGGCCTCGTCGGCCTGGGCCGGGTTCATCACCGCGACCACCCGGCCCTCGCAGGCGAGGTAGTAGGGGTCGTAGCCGAGCATCTCGCACACGGCCTGCACCGGTTCGCGCACCGGCACGTCAGGGGCGAGCAGCCGGACCCCCAGCCCCGTGATGGAGGCGATCTCGTGGGTCACGGTAGCCAGGCCGCCGCGGGTAGGGTCGCGCATGAAGCGCAGGCCGTCGAAGTCCAGCAGCCGGGCGGCCAGGTGCGCGATGCTGGCCGCATCCGACTGCAGGTCGCCGCGCAGACCGAAGTCCTCCCGCGCCAGCATCACTGCCGTGCCGTGATCGCCGATGGGCCCGCTGACGATGATCGCGTCGCCGGCGCTGATGTGGTCGAAGGAGGGCCTGACGCCGGGCAGGCGCACGCCCACGCCGGTGGTGGCCAGGTACAGCCCGCCGCCCTCGCCGCGGCGCAGCACCTTGGTGTCGCCGGCGGCCACCCGCACGCCGGCCTCGGCCGCGGCCTTCGCCAGGCTGCCGATGATGCGGTCGAGCACCGCGACCTCGAGGCCCTCCTCGATGAAGGCGTTCAGGCTGAGGTAGCGAGGACGCGCGCCGGCCACGGCCAGGTCGTTGCAGGTTCCGTGCACCGCCAGGGCGCCGATGTCGCCGCCGGGGAACTCCAGCGGCTGCACGGTGAAGCCGTCCGTGGTGAAAAGCACCTCGCCCTCGTCGAGCTTCAGCGGTACGGCGTCCGCGCGCACGTCCAGGTCGTCGTTGGCGAGGTGGCGCGCGAAGATCTCGTCGATGAGTTCGCGCATGAACCGCCCGCCGTTACCGTGGGCGAGACTGATGCGATCGTCTTCCATTGTTCTCCTGCAGGGCCTGCGCCCTTCCGTTATCGATGTGGTCAGGCAGACCGGGCGCCGTGCTCGGCGGCCTGACCGTAGCAGATGGCGGCATCGTTCGCCGGGATCGCCATGCCGAGCACAGGGTCGTGTTCCGCCGCCGCGAGGCGTGCCAGCACGGTATCCGCCAGCAGGCGGTTCTGGAAGACGCCGCCCGTGAGGCCGATGCGCCGGAATCCCTCCCGTGCCGCGATGATACCTGCCTGGGCCACCAGTGCCCCGGCCAGCGAGGCGTGGAAGTCGGCGGCACGTTCCGCCGCCGGCCGACCGGCATCGCACAGCATCGGCAGCAGCGGCGACCAGTCGCAGCGCAGGACACCGGCCTCGTCCGTGGTCAGGGGCAGCTCGATGGCCCGGCCCGAGCCGGCGGCGGCCGCCATCGACTCGAGCAGCATCGGCCCCTGCGCCTCGAAGCTGGCTGCGCCAATGCCGCAGACCATGGCGGCGGCGCCGTCGAACAGGCGGCCCACCGCGCTGGTGACCGGGCAGTTCAGCCCCTGTTCCCACGCGATGCGCGCGAGATCCATGTTCTCCGGCCCGTCCGCGTAGTCCAGCCCGCAGGCCCAGTGCATGGCGGCGGCGCTGCGCCAGGGCTCGCGTCCCGCCTTGTCGCCGCCGGGTAGCGCGATGGTGCGCATGCTCGCCACCCGGCGCCAGGCGCCGGGGCGGCCGAGGAAGGCCTCGCCGCCCCACAGGGTGCCGTCCGCGCCGTAGCCCACGCCGTCCCAGGCGAATACCAGCCAGGGGCCGCCGCCGCCGTGTTCGGCGGCGAGCGCCGAGGCGTGGGCCACGTGATGGAAGACCGTCTCCACCGGCAGGCCCGAGCGGCGCGCCCAGCGGTGGGTGTCGTAGCCGGGATGGGCGTCGGCGATCACCCGGCGGGCCTCCACGCCGTACAGCGACTGCAGGTCTGCGGCCACCTGCTCGAAGACCTGCATACTGCGCGGGGTGCCCATGTCGCCGATGTGGGGGGACACCACCACCCGGTCCTCCCAGGCGAGGGCCAGGGTGTTCTTCATGTGGCCGCCGACGGCGAGCACCGGCTCGGGTTGGCGCCAGGGCAGGGTGAGTTCCCGCGGCGCGCAGCCGCGGCCGATGCGGATGGGCCGCACCCGCCCGCCCACGCGGCGGAAGACCGGGTCGTCGGCGGGCCGGACGATGGGGCGGTCGTGCTGCACGAATGCATCGGCGATACGCGCGAGCCGGCGCTCCGCCTCGTCG
Organism: uncultured Woeseiaceae bacterium; assembly: GCA_964602525.1. Classification (GTDB taxonomy): domain Bacteria; phylum Pseudomonadota; class Gammaproteobacteria; order Steroidobacterales; family Woeseiaceae; genus Lentisalinibacter. The sequence goes on along the minus strand of CAZRSA010000118.1, from coordinate 2,587 downwards.
TTGTCCGTCAGTACCGGCTCGCCGCTGATGTTGCCGGAGGTGGCCACCAGGGCGGCGCCGAAGTCCCCGGTCAGCAGCTGGTGCAGCGGGCTGTAGGGCAGGAACACACCGAGTTCCGCGAGGCCCGGCGCCAGGTTTCCGGCCAGCGGGCAGTCGTCGCGCCGGGCGGCGAGTACGATCGGTCGTACGGGGCCCAGGAGTTCCTCCGCCTCTTCCGGGCGCAGCTCCACGGAACGGCGCACGGCGTCGAGCCCGTCCTCCCCGGCCAGCGGGAACATCACGGCCAGCGGCTTGTGGGGCCGGGGCTTGCGCTCGCGCAGGCGCTCGACCGCGTCGGCGTCGCCGGCCGCGCACATCAGGTGGTAGCCGCCGATGCCCTTCACAGCGAGGATCTCGCCGGCGAGCAGCCGCGCCACCGCGGCGGCGATGGCGTCCTCGCGCTCCGCCACCGTCTCCCCGGCTGCGCGCAGTGTCACCGACGGTCCGCACACCGGGCAGGCCACGGGCTCGGCATGGAAGCGGCGGTCCGTCGGGTCCAGGTACTCGCGCTCGCAGTCCGGGCACAGGGAGAAAGCCGACATGCTGGTGTTCGGCCGGTCGTAAGGCAGGGACTCGATCAGTGTGTAGCGGGGGCCGCACTGGGTGCAGTTGATGAAGGGATAGCGGTGGCGGCGGTCGGCGGGGTCCGCCAGCTCCCGCCGGCAGTCCTCGCACATGAAGTAGTCCGGCGGCACGAAGATGCGCGGCGCCTCGGAGACGGTGCTCTCCAGGATGCGGAAGCCGTCGAAGCCGGCTTCCTCCACCGGCTCGTCGGCGGTCAGCTCCGGCCGGGACAGGGGCGGCGCATCGGCGATCAGCGCGTTGCGGAAGCGGGCCACCGCCTCCGGCGTGCCCTGGGCCCGGAGTTCCACTTCGCCGAGCTGGTTGCGCACCCAGCCGGCGATGCCGTGGGCGTGGGCGAGACGGAAGACGAACGGGCGGAACCCCACGCCCTGGACGTGGCCCGTCAGGCAGATCCGGCGAGTCTCGCGGGCCGCGGCGTCCGCCGCCCGCTCAGCCGGCCGCGGACCCGGCTTTCTTGCGGCCTTCCCAGACATTCTCGCGCATGCCGGCGGACCACCAGATGCGGCAGGCACCCTCGTCGGAGACCATGCACGGCCCGATGGGCTTGCGCGGTGTGCAGGCGGCGCCGTAGAGGCGGCACTCGTTGGGATAGATCTTGCCGAGCACCACGGAGGCGCAGTCGCAGCCCGGCGGCATCTCGCCCACCCGTTTGCGGGAGTCGTCCGCGTAGGAGGGGAAGGTGAGCCGCGCGTCGTGCTGTTCGAATTCGCTGCGCAGGCCGTAGCCGGAGCTCGGGATGATGCCGATGCCGCGCCAGGTGGCGTCCTGCACCTGCATGACCCGGTCGAGGCAGCCGCGCGCCATCTCGTTGCCGCCCGGGCGCACGACCTCGGGGTAGCAGTTGTCGAGGAAGCGCTTGCCCTCGATGAGCTGGCGCAGCACCGAGTACATGGCCGCCAGCAGCGTGTCGGCACGGAAGCCGGCCACGGCGGCCGGGATGCCGTGTTTCTCGGGCACGAACGCCCATTCTTCCGGCCCCATCACGGTGGAAACGTGGCCCGGCGCGATCAGCGCGTCGAAGCCGGGCTCACCGGACTCCAGCAGCATCGCCACGGCCGGCCAGGTGAGTCGGCCGGAGAGCAGGACGCTCAGGTTCTCCGGGGCGCCCTCGGCCAGCATGGCCGCCACCGGGGCGGTGGTGGTCTCGAAGCCCGCCGCGAAGAAGACCACCCGGCGGTCCGGGTTGTCCCGGGCGAGGCGGGCCGCCTCCGTGGGGCTCGCGACGGGACGGATGTCGGCACCCGCGGCCTTGGCCTGCTCCAGCGAGCGGGGTTCGCGCTTCGGCGCGTTCACCGGCACCCGCAGCATGTCGCCGAAGGCCACCAGGATCACGTCCTCGTTCAGTGCCAGCTGCATCGCCTCGTAGACGTCTTCCTCGGGGCAGATGCACACCGGGCAGCCGGGGCCGGGGATGAGCTCGATCTGCGGCGGGATGGCCGTGCGCAGGCCTGCCGTGGTGATGGAGCGTTCGTGGCCGCCGCAGACGTTCATGATGCGCACCCGCTCGGGCAGCGGGAGGGCCTTCAGCTGGTCCAGCCAGTAGCGCGCGTCGTGTGCCATGTCATATCCCCCTGTCTCTGCGGCCGGTGTGTCCACCGGCCGGTGCCGGCCGGACCGGCTGATGAATCGGGCTAGCGGGCGGCGGGCGCCCCGGCATGCAGGTGGGCGCCTTCCGGCTGCACGGCCGGACGCGCCGATTCGCCCCTTGCGACCCGCTCGCTCTGCGCGGCGAACTCCGCCCGCAGCCAGTCCAGCCACTCGTTCATGCCCTCACCGTTCTTTACCGAGACGGTCTGCATGGCGGCCGGCGTGGCCAGCTCCCGCACACAGGCACGGGCCCGTTCCGGGTCGAACTCGTCCAGTACGGGCAGCAGGTCGCTCTTTGTCAGCAGGATGTGGTCTGCAGCGCGGAACATCACCGGGTACTTGGCCGGCTTGTCGTCGCCCTCGGGCACCGACAGCA